>CALCHN010000067.1 GCA_937901255.1 uncultured Flavobacteriales bacterium
CAACACAACACAACACAACACAACACAACACAACACAACACAACACAACACAACACAACAGCCCAACCCATTACATCTATACCCACAAACACAGTTTGTTACCCCCCGTGCATCTATACAAGACCCAAGCGTAAGATAAAAACACCCCCACCCAAAAGGTAATCCTCCTAACTCCCCTAGCACAAGATTTGGGGGAAATTATCTCTATCAGCAAAATGGCTATCAGCCTTATACATTCATTCAAAACCTATTGTTATGGAAAATCAAATTATGTTTGCCGAATTGGTAAATGGTGTTACAACCGTTATGTTAAATGACCCACAAGTAAAAATTATAAGTGATACGGGGGTATTTCTAGTAACTCCTAAAAGTAACACTCACAACTACCCAGAGTTACAATTTGAAGAGGCAGATAAAGAAGCACTAGAAGTTTATAATATCCAATTTTAGTAGTACGAGGGTTATTCTGTATTATGTTTACCAATCTTGGGTTCTTTGAGATGGTTTACCTCGTTAAATATCAAAACCACTGAAAGAAATATAACCTGCGCAGGTTTTTAATAACATATTGTTTATATTTACGCTTAATTTATTCATTATAACGATAATTTATATGAATGCTGTACATGGCTCAATTTTAGAAAACTTAGGTTTAATAGAAATAGTATATGAAGAAACTGTAGATGCTTTTAAAAGTGATAGAACCAATACCTCCGATTCAAAAGAAGTTACAGTATCACAATTTATAGGGAGTTATTTACCAAATGATTTCCAAGTTAAACCTAGAAGTAAAATATACTCTAAAACTCAAGAAACTTATAATATAGATTGTGTTGTTTTAGCTCCAAATCATCCTCGTTTAATTACTCCAAAAAGAGAAATAGTTTTAGCTGAGGGTGTATTCTTTGTTGTGGAAGTAAAGCCTGACATATCAACTTTGACTATAAAATCAGAATTTTACAGAGGTCTTCAACAAATTAAATCAGTAAAAAATATAGAAAGAGATGTAGAAAAAATAGATGCTCAGGTATTAATGGGCTTAGGACAAAAGCCAAAATATTATGATAAAATTCCAGGAGTAATATTTACTTCAAAATCATCAACTATCCAAAATACAATTAATTTTATTTCAAATCTAGTTTCTAATGGAGATTTAAATTATGAAGAGATACCTGACTTAATTGTTTGTTTAGATAAAGGTATTATTGTTTACTCTCCTTTTTTAAAATCTATTGGACTTTCTAAAAGGTTTGAATCTCTAGGACATATAGTACCTGATAAAGGATTCTTTACTTTTGAATCAAGTGATAAGTCAACCAATTTAATAACTTTTTTAAGGTATGTGTTAACATTTCAGATGCCTACGATTCAAGTCTCAAGTTTTATAGTGTCAAAATACTTAAGCGAAATAGTCATTAAGCATAGTAATATAAAAATGTATGAATTAAAATAAAGAAAAATGAATAATAATAGAATATTTGAAATAGTTAAAGAATATCGAGTGCGTGTAGAAGGGTTAAACCATCCAGTATACGCCAGAATAACAAAAGAAGTAAAAGAAGATGAAGAAGATGAAGAAGATAGAGAGACTTATTTTGGTGAATTAAGTCACTACTGTAAACGAACAGAAGATGATGCTACTCCTTACATTCCTTCGTTAGTTAAACAAAACCTTTACTCAGTTGAATTAATAATATTAAATTATTTGAAAGCTTTTACAACTATTAATGTTGTTAAAAACGAGTATTATTAATGAGTTTACAAGCATTTATATCTGCCCTACCCACACTCCCCTAGTTACATTCATCGTTTGTGTAATCTTATAATAATCTTCTTTTTACAAACGATTCATTCCACTAGTGGAGTGTTTCTTTACTACGATTTATTGGAACACATCTCAATTATAGTTGCTATGTTGTAGTAAAATAGTTGTCCTATTTTATTCATATAAATTATATATAATTTAAAATCAACATATTAAAAACATAATATCAACACTTGGAAAGCGTGTAAACAGCAATGTTTCGAGAGTTCGAATCTCTTCCCCTCTGCTTTTTTCTGTATTATATAGCCATTTTTGCTTTTCTAGTTTACAACCACACATCAAGTTAACGGATTTTAAATCAAATAAATATTGTTATTAACCACATAGGTTTACTATCTCCTCTTAAAAAAATTGCATAGAAATATTAGACTTGTATCTATGTAAAGTAAAGCTTCTATGTACTACTTTAAGTGTTAAAACCTATTTAACTATGTGGTTAAAAAATGTTTTTGAGGGATTATACTGATTTTATTTTTATATTTTTGTTACAACTAACCTTCATAGTAAACACAAATGGCTAAAATTCAGAAACCTACTAAAAACACTACTTCATCTACCGCAAAAAAAGCCGGACAACCACCAGGTACGCTTATTTATACCGGTAAAAAAACTACCGAAAAAGTAATTGTTACGGTTTATGATTATACTAGCGACACTTTTGAAGAACAAGAAATTACCCAATTAGATGATTTAGCCAAATTTAAAAACAATACTTCCAACACTTGGATAAATATTTCGGGATTACACGAAACAGCTTTAATCGAAAAAGTGGGGGCTTGTTTTAACTTAGATGCCATGTTGCTAGAAGATGTGCTTAACACCAATCATCGTCCAAAAGTTGATTTTTTTGAAGACCATTTATTTTTTACCTTAAAAATGATTGGCATTCACTCCAACCAAAAAGATATTGATTACGAGCAAGTAAGTTTTGTTCTCGGAAATGGTTGGCTCATTACTTTTCAGGAAAGAAACGGAGATATTTACAATAACATTAGAGAACGCTTAAAAAATAAAGTAGGCAAACTAAGAGATTTAGGTGTAGAATATCTTTTTTACCGACTTATAGACACTACTGTAGATTATTATTTTTACGTCTCCGATTTTTTAAGTGAAGAAATTCAGGAAATGGAAAACAAAGTATTGCATGAATTTGATAGTAAATTATTGGAAGACATTCAATTGCTAAAAAAAGAAGTGAACAAACTCAAGCGAAGCATTATTCCTACCAAAGATGCTATTTCTTTATTAGAAAAAGACAGTGAAAGTTTCTTAAAAAAGCAAACCAAACGTTTTTTAAAAGATGTTAATGAACACATTATTCATTTGAATGATGCGGTAGATTTACAACGAGACAACATCAGTTCTGTAATGGAATCCTACCAATTTGGAGTGAATAACAAAACCAATAACGTAATGCAATTGCTTACCATTATTTCTACTATTTTTATTCCACTAACATTTATTGCAGGAGTGTACGGAATGAACTTTAAAAACATGCCTGAACTCAGTTGGAAATACAGCTACTTTGTTATTTGGGGATTAATGTTGTTTATTTTTATTGTAATGCTGATTTATTTCAAAAGAAAAAAATGGCTTTAACGTCCTTAACTTAGCATTATCATTAAGTTTGCACTTTATCAATATTCATAAAAATGACAAAACCTTATATATTAGTGGTAAATGATGATGGTATTACCGCTCCTGGAATTAAAGCCCTTATTGAAGTTAGTAAAGAATTAGGCGATGTGGTGGTAGTAGCTCCCGACAAGCCTCAAAGCGGAATGGGACATGCCGTAACTTTTAATTCTACCTTGCATGTAAATAAAACAGAGGTAGTTGGTGTTACAGGCTATGCGTGCAGCGGAACTCCTGTTGACTGTGTAAAAATTGCTGTAAACAAACTGTTGGATAGAAAACCCGATTTAATTGTTTCTGGAATTAACCATGGAGCCAACTCGTCTATCAATGTAATTTATTCAGGTACCATGTCGGCAGCAGTAGAAGGTGCGTTGCAAAACATACCGTCTGTTGGTTTTTCTTTATTAGATCATTCTATTGATGCTAATTTTGATGCCGCCAAAGTAATTGCTAAAAAAATCATTACTAACATGATTGAAAATCCAATGCCTAAGGATGTTTGCTTAAATGTAAATATCCCGAATGTAAGCATGGATTTAATTGCAGGAATTAAAGTTTGCCGACAAGCCATTGGCAATTGGGAAGAAGATTACGATGAGCGTACCGACCCGCATGGAAGAACCTACTATTGGCTTTCGGGTAAATTTGTGGTGAACGACAATGGTAGCGACTCTGATGAATGGGCGTTGGCACACAATTATGTTTCGGTAGTTCCCGTTAAACATGATATTACCAATTACGAACATTTAGAAAAAATAAAATTGTTTGAACATGATTAAAAATAGCTTTAAAGAATTCAATCATATAGTTATAGGTCTAGTTTTAGGCATTCTCCTCCCCTACATCATTATGTATTTTTGGTTGCAAATGTATTCCAACCTCTCTTTAATGGATATTATTTTTAATCCGTTTTTTAGTGAAATAATTAATGTACTTAAAGGCAGTTTGTTTTGTAATTTAGGATTGTTCTTTTTGTTTTATTACCTTAGAAAAGACCTTTCTGCACGAGGTGTTATTTTAGCTACCTTGGTGTATGGTGCTTTTTATTTGTATTATATTGTTTTTATTTGAATATAAATTATCCTCCCCTAGCCCCTCCAAAGGAGGGGAATTCCTTCCCTTTGGGAAGGTTAGGATGGGACAAACCTCAAACTTATAAACTATAACCTCATAAACTTATAAACTAACTAATGAATTACTACATTATAGCAGGCGAAGCTTCAGGAGATTTACAAGCCTCTTTACTTATCAGGGAATTAAAAAATACGGATAAGGATGCTCAATTTCGTTGTTTTGGTGGCGATTTAATGGAAGCTGAAGGTGCTGAAATTGTTAAGCATTATAAAGAATTAGCTTTTATGGGTGTGGAAGATGTGTTGATGAACTTAAGAACCATTTTTAGGAATATCGCTTTTTGCAAAGAAGATATTAAAGCTTACCAACCAGATGTATTAATTTTAGTGGATTATCCTGGTTTTAACATGAAGATTGCCAAATGGGCAAAAGCAAACAATATCAAGGTTTACTATTATATCTCTCCTAAAATTTGGGCATGGAACCAAAAGCGTGTCCATCTAATTAAAAAAGTGGTTGACAAAATGTTTGTGATTCTTCCTTTTGAAGAAGATTTTTATAAAAAATTCGATTACAACGTAGATTTTATAGGACATCCGCTTATTGATTGTATTTCTGAATATCCTCAGATTTCTTTAGAAGATTTTAGAAAAAAATACCAACTTTCTGACAAACCAATAATTGCCTTACTGCCCGGAAGTAGAAAGCAAGAGATTACTGCCATGTTAAATGTGATGTTATCCGTGGTAAATCATTTTCCTAATTATCAATTTGTAATTGCCGGAGCTCCCTCTCAGCCCTTAAGTTTCTACCGGCAATTTGAAACCAACAACATCAACATCATAGAAAATAAAACCTATGATTTATTACAACATGCTACAGCTGCTTTGGTGGTTAGTGGAACTGCCACATTAGAAACCGCTCTTTTTCATGTTCCACAAGTGGTTTGCTACAAAACAGGTAAGCTTTTTTATCATTTAGCAAAAATGGTTGTAAAGATTAAGTTTATATCCTTGGTAAATTTAGTTGCCGACAAAGAAGTAGTGAAAGAATTAATTCAAGATGAATTAACTACCGAAAATTTAACTACTGAGCTTTCTAAAATATTAGCAGAACCTGGAAAATCCAACATGCTTAATGCTTACAAAGAAATCGAAGCTAAACTAGGTGGCAAAGGTGCTTCAAAAAGAGCTGCTGAATTAATTGTTGGTTATTTGAAAGGTTAAACAACCATTAACTTCTTTTATTAAACAACACTTTAAAAGAAAGTAATGGAATTAATATTGGCTGAAACTCCACACCATTATTCGTGCTAACATCATTCCAAGCAATAGGCATAACGCCAATGCCTAGCGACATGTTTTCTTGAATAGTAATTTTCACCCCTGCACTACCAGTATAAACTTGATATGATGGAAAGTACATCAAGTCAAAGCTTATAAATAGACGTTGTCCAATTTGTCTATGTCCGCCAATAAAGAAGTGAAAAAAAGATAATTCATCCTCATTATTAACAAAATTAAAAGTTCCTTTGGCGTAATATAAAGCTGCTCCAAAAGTAAAATTATTCTGAATATTGCCTAGTGTTCCCATAATGCTCCCACCGCCAAAAGCAATAACTGAGTCTTCATTAATTGCCAACAACTGACCACCAGAAAGACTAGCAGCTATAGTAAGTTCATTATTTATAACAATACTTTGTTTAATTGAAGGAATAAACATTCCGAAAAGAGCTGTATTAACCGATATAGTGGTAGAATTGGTTAGTCCGTAACTTGCTTTTGCAAAAATAATATCTGTTGAAGCTACTCTAATTTCCTTTTTTTTTAAGGTATAGGATGTTGGCGTTAAAAAATGATTGGTATAATCTGGATTACTAATCCCATATATAGTGGTAGCATCAGGATTTATACTACGTTTTTCTTTAGTTGAATTTGTTTTCTCTTCATTTACATAATCATCATTGGTTTGTGCAAATGCTGTGGAAGAAAGAAAAAAACAAAGCAAGGCGAAGAAGACACTCTTCATCTTATTGAAATTAATTTAAGCTAGGGTTTTCTGGGAACTGAGTAAACATAGCATATTTGCCACCTTTTTTCTTCAACACTTCTTTCCAAAGGTTTTTCTTATTAAAAATTTTGGTGTTGATGTTAGAAATTAGCCATGAATCTTCATTAATCTCGTAAGATAATTGTTCTTTAGACCATCCTGAATAACCAGTAAAAAACATAATTTCTGTAGGAGCAACTTCATTATTGTTAATCATTTCTTTAAGTTGTTCAAAGTTGCCTCCCCAAAATAAGTTACCAGAAATGTGTTTACTTTCTTCTAAAGTAGTACCCAAGGTATGAATAAAATGCAGTGAAGAAGTTTCTACAGGGCCTCCTAAATACACCGAAAACTTATCGTTATTTATTTCTGAAGGTAAAATTTTGTTAAGTGAAGTATGTAACGGTTTGTTAAGAATAAATCCTACTACATCAGTATCATTATAAGCAGTTAAAAGCACTACCGAACGCTTAAAATAAGAATCTGTCATAAATGGTTCGGCAATGAGTAAGCGACCTTTTTCAGGTTCAATTTTATTCAAATCTGCAATTTTATAATCTAGCGGGTTTAAAATCATAACTCTAATAATTTTGCGAGGTTAAATTAAAGAAAAAAATTACTATTATCCTATGTTTTAATGATTAATTTTGTTTTCCCCCTTTAAATAAAGGACATTATTTATGGAAGAATTAAAGAATTTTGTTAACTCCATTAGGAGAGATTTTGCCGGAAAACCATTGAATGAAGATAGTGTGGATGTTAATCCATTTAAACAATATCAGGTTTGGTTTGAAGAGGCAGTTAGTGCTCAGGTGGTAGATCCTTATGCCATGTCTGTTGCTACGGTTGGTAAAGACATGCAACCCTCATTACGCTTAGTTTATTTAAGAGATATTTCTGAGGAGGGGTTTGTTTTTTACACTAATTATGGAAGTCAGAAAGCCAATGATATTGCCGAAAACAACAAAGTAGCATTAAACTTTTTTTGGGTAGAATTGGAAAGGCAAATAAGAATTCAGGGAGAAGTTTTTAAAGTAAGTGAAGAAATGTCGGATGCTTATTTTAATAGCCGACCAAGAGAAAGCCAAATTGGATCTTGGGCTTCTGAACAAAGTACTGAACTTACTTCACGACAAGCATTGGAAGAAAAAGTAGCAGAACTTACCAAAAAATTTGAAAATCAAGTTATTCCCCGCCCAAAACATTGGGGAGGTTATATTGTAATTCCTTCTAAAATAGAATTTTGGCAAGGAAGACCCAACCGACTACACGACAGATTAATTTATACCCGAACCGAAACTAACAATTGGAAAATTACTCGAATTGCTCCGTAATAAAACAAATCAATTACTCACTCCAACTGCCAATGTTTGAGAAGCCCCAAGCATTTGCATTAGCATATTTAAAATCTACGGCATATCTTTCTGGTATTTCAGTTAAAAACTCCCCTGTTTTATAGGAAGGGAAAATTTCTTCATAAGTAAGCATAGATTGAAATGATATCCTTCTATAAATATGAGCTCTTGTAATGTTTTCTTTTTTATCTAAACCAGAAGCACCAAGTAATTCTACAAAGCTATGTACCGTACCTTTATGAAAATTAGCAACACGTGTTTTTTTATCATTAACCACTAAACCAACTGAGAGTTTAGGATCTTGAGTGGCAACACCTACCGGACATTTATTAGTATTACACAATAATGCTTGAATACAGCCAACAGCCATCATCATTGCTCTTGCCGAATAACAAGCGTCAGCACCTAAAGCCATAGCTCGCATAATATGGAATCCGCTTGTAATTTTTCCTGATGCAATAATTTTAATATGTTGACGAATATTTAAACCAGTTAATACATTATGTACAAAATCTAACCCATCAAGTAATGGAGCTCCAACATAGTTAGAAAATTCTTGTGGAGCAGCTCCTGTACCTCCTTCCGAACCATCTACTGTTATAAAATCAGGATAAATATCAAGCTCTATCATTGCTTTACAAATTCCAATAAATTCACTTTTATGTCCTATACAAAGTTTAAATCCTACAGGTTTACCATCAGATAAATCTCTTAATCTTTGTATAAAACGCATTAATTCTTTTGGCGAGTTAAATGCATTATGAAATGGAGGAGATGCGACTAAAATATGAGGTTTAATGTTTCTAATGGCAGCAATTTCTTCAGTATTTTTAGAGGCTGGCAAAATTCCTCCGTGTCCTGGTTTTGCTCCTTGAGAAAGTTTAATTTCTATCATCTTTACTTCGGGCAACAATGCTTTTTCACGAAATAAGGTGCTATTAAAATTGCCATCATCTGTTCTACAACCAAAATATCCTGTGCCTATTTGCCATATTAAATCTCCACCATGTTTAAGATGAAATGGACTTAAACCTCCTTCGCCAGTATTTTGAGCAAAACCTCCAATTTTTGCTCCAGCATTCATTGCCTCCACAGCATTAGAGCTTAAAGAACCAAAACTCATTGCAGAAACATTATAAATACTAGCTGAATAAGGTTGTTTACAATCTTTATTTCCAATAATTATTCGTGGATCTTGATCAAGTAAATTAAAATCTTTTGGCGACATAGAGTGGCAAACCCATTCATAACCTTCAGTATAAACATCTAGTTGAGTACCAAATGGCATGGTATCGTTTTCTTTTTTAGCACGTTGGTAAATGGTAGATCTATCTATTCTGTTAAATGGTCTACCATCAATATCCGACTCAATAAAATATTGATAAATTTTAGGACGAAGTTCTTCCATAAAAAAACGTAACCTACCAACCAAAGGGTAAATCCTCATGATTGAGTGTTTTTCTTGAATCATATCATACAAACCTACTCCAATTAATAGTATTGCTATAACAAGTGCAATAATCCAATAAGTACTTACATATAAAGTTAACAGAATAGTTATAGTTAATGATAATAAGGATATGATTATAAAATTTAGTCTCATTTTTAGATGAATTTAGAAGATAAAAATTGATGTTTATTTTGTGTTTACTTTTAGAATTTTAAGTTTTTTAGATCCTGAAGGTAGTTTGCACTCTATAGTCATACCCTCTGAAAACCCTATTAACGCTACACCAAATGGCGAAAATACAGAAACTTTGCTTTCCTTTATATTTACTTCATTTGGTAAAGTAAGAATTAGGTTCCAAGTTTTTTTAGTAGCAATATCTTCTACTTCAAATAGGGTGTTTAGCTGTATCGTTTTACAATCAACTTCATTGTCGTTTACTATTTCAGCTTTTTCTAATTCAGCTTTTAAGCCATTAGTTTCTTTTGTGCTTAAATTGGTTTGATGTCCTGTAATTATTGACTGTAAGACATTATAATCTTTTTTAGATATTATTGGTTTCATAATTTAAAATCTTGTAAAATGTTAGAAAAAATAATGCAAGTAGGTATTTTCATTGCGATTTATTAAAACTCAATGAATTTAAATACAACACGAGTGTTGTTTTAGCATTAATAAAAAATTAAGTGGTATTTCTCCTCCGTTATATAGTAGTTAGTAAACGGAGGCAATAGTAATAAAAGCCCTATTATTAGAGAATAAAAGAAACAGTTGCTTTATAAATGTAATATTTGATGAAATAATCATGCTTTTTTTACTGTAATCTTTATATGATGATACAAAGTTAGTCTTTTAAACAATAGGTAAATTTAAAGTTTGTTAAATTATTTTGTTTTATTGTATTTAGGGTTAAATATTTAATTCTTTATTACAATCCATTAACAAAATAAATAAGCTTGAAAGGTAAGGAACTAAAGATCTTTTAGTGGTTTGTAAGCTATTTTTTATATATTTGGAGAAAATAAGGTTGGAAAAATCAAACCTATATAAGTTGGCGTAAATGTAAAAATGACATCAAATCGACAAACATATCAAGAGAGAGCAGAACGACTTGCTAAGACAATTGACATTGCTGAAAAAGTAATTGTTAACTCAAAGTCATTAGACGAGAAAACAATAAATCACTTCATTAATTGGGGTCGAGAAATAAAACATATGGCTCTGAATCCACAACCTCAATTCAAGAAAGTAGCAAGTCTAAAGTATCTTGAGAATGATTTCTTAATCTATTGGAACGAAGCAAATGGAGAAGACATTGAAAAATTCTGGACGGAAATATTAAAGAACGGAATTGACTTTGAGAGAAAAGACACAATTCAAGCGGTTTTAAAGAGAAAGAGAATTAAAAACATTCACGAATACGATAGCATAATTGACAAAATCGTTACAGCTGAACAAATAGGACGGATTGACAAGACTCAAGTGAAAGAGTTGAATCAGTTAATTGGAGAGTTTGAACAACGACAGACAAAAAAGAAAGTATAAACAACCCCATTCTCGAGCACATTTGTAATGCGTTCGAAGTAGAAACAATATCAATTCCTTTTATCAATTCCCCACATTAATTTGCTTCTTAATGTTTTCAAGAAAGTATGGTCTTTTAATCGAATCAGTTTAATGGTATGAGGAGTTTTGGTAATTTTTAATGTAGCATCTAGCGGTAAGCTAAACGAACGAGAATCTAAGGCTACCACATAATTTTCGGAGCGGGCATCAATCTGTATTTTCAATACTTTTTCATCATTAATAACCAATGGTCTTACATTCAAATTATGAGGAGCTATAGGCGTAATAATCATATTTTCAGAATCGGGCAACAAAATTGGACCATTACAGCTCAACGAATAAGCGGTAGAACCCGTTGGAGTAGAGATAATTAATCCATCAGCCCAATAAGAGTTTAAAAATTCATCATCTAAATAAGTATGAACAGTAATCATGGTAGAGCTGTCGGTACGGTGGAGCGTAATTTCATTTAGAGCATAATTATTTGCTCCAAAATCAAAATTATCAGCTTCAATACTTAACATACTTCTTTCGTCAATATCATACTCTTTGTTGATTAACGCTTCAATAGCTTCGGCAATTTCATCGGTTTTAACATTAGATAAAAAACCTAGTCTGCCAGTATTAATCCCCAAAACAGGAATGTTGCTATCCCTAACCAACACAATGGTTTCTAAAAAAGTACCATCACCACCAATACTAATAAGGTAATCTACCTTGCCTAAATCATTACTATCATTAAACAGCGTAATGTTTTCATCAAAAGAAATATTTTTTTGTTGAAGGTAATTATGAAAATTTGCATCAATAGATAGGATGATATCCTTTCGCTTGAGTTCATCAAACAAAAACTGAATATTAGCAATGTAAATATCAGCAACTTTTTTTCCGTAGATAGCTATTTTCACAATTGATAGACTTTGAATTTATAGTGCAAATTTAAACTACTATAAAGAGTTTTTTATTTTTTTATGCTATTTAATTGTTTAAAGATACCATTTTTAAAATAATTAAGCTAATTTTATTTATCTACTATGATGGAAAAATCTCCTATAATTTTATATGATGACCAATGCAGTTTTTGTAGCTTTTGGGTAAATTTTGTATTGAAAAAAGATGCAAAACATATTTTTCTTTTTGCCGGATTATCAAGTCAAACAGCAAAAACTATTTTAAACCAATACCCCTTTGCAAAAAATGTAGATACGGTTATGTTGCTAAGAGATAATAAATTGTATCTTAAATCTAATGCTGCGTTAGAAATAGCCAAGACTTTGGGTGGCTTGTTACAGTTAGTTTATGTTTTTAAAATTGTACCAACTTTTATTAGAGATTATTTTTATGATGTAATTGCTAAGAATAGAAAACGATTATTAAAAAGTAATGGATGTAATATTCAGTTGTATCAAGCAAATAGAAATAAATTTTTAACGTAACTTTGCCGCATTATGTATGCAGTAGTTGATATTGAAGCAACAGGAGGAAATTACCTTAAAGGTAGAATAATTGAAATAGCAGTTTATGTTTTTGACGGCACTCAAATTGTTCATGAATATTCAACTCTTATAAATCCTAAAGTTAGTATAGATTGGTATGTTACCAAACTTACAGGCATTACCAATAGCATGGTAAAAGATGCTCCTACTTTTATGGATGTAGCTCAAGAAATTCACCAATTAATTAGCGATAAAATTTTTGTGGCTCACGATGTAAATTTTGATTACAAAATATTAAAATCAGAACTAAAAAGAACTGGATTGGTAATACAACAGCCTAAACTTTGCACCATAGAAATGAGTAGAACTGTTTTCCCAGAACAGCCATCATACAGCTTAGGTAAGCTTTGTAAAGAGTTAGGAATAGACATTCCACAAGAACAAAGACACCGAGCAGCAGGAGATGCGTTGGCTACTACCAAGTTGTTGCAACTGCTGTTGGATAACTAATTTTTAACCACATAGGCACGTAGTTTTTTAATACCAAAAAGTGAATATCTTTATGGTATTACTTATTTTTAACTCTCCCCCCCTACCCCCCTCTCTTTAAAGAAAGGGGGAAAAGTTATCGCAAGATGACATTGGGGTGAGTCATAATAACAACAAGCTATTTAACATAAAAAATGTTTTAATCTGAAAGAACGACATCTTTTTTAACCACATAGATTTTTGTGCTGAAAAAAAGAAAGTTTAGTTTCTCATAGCTTATCCGTCTAAGGCGGATAAAACACTATGTGTTGCTATATTTACTTTTTAGCGTTATCGTTTTCTATGCTTCTATGTGGTTAGGTTTATGTGCTTAACCAAATTTCATGTTACATTAAGTAATATTCTTTCCTTTCGGTTGGTGTTGTTAATTTTACAATTTGTTTTTTATAGCATGATTAATTTTTTTATATTAGTTTTGTTACCCTAAAATATGTTGAATTAATGGCAATACAAAATATTCAGATGGTGGATTTGCATAAGCAATATTTAGCCATCAAAAATGAAGTTGATGCTGCAATAGCAGGAGTTATAGAAAGCACACAGTTTATTAATGGAGATGAAGTAAAACTTTTTCAGAAAGAATTAGAAGATTACTTAGGTGTGAAGCACGTAATTCCATGTGCCAATGGAACTGATGCACTTCAAATAGCTCTTATGGCATTAGGTCTGGAACCTGGAGATGAGGTAATTACTTCAGACTTTACTTTTGCAGCAACGGTTGAAGTGGTTGGGTTATTAAAACTAAAAATAGTATTGGTAGATGTAGATCCGAACACCTATTGCATAGATACAGACAAATTAAAAAAAGCCATTACACCAAAAACTAAAGCTATTATTCCGGTGCATTTATTCGGACAATGTGCCAATATGGAGGCCATTATGCAAATTGCCAACGAGCACCAAATTGCGGTAGTTGAAGATACAGCCCAAGCTATTGGTGCTTCCTATACTTTTAATAATGGAACAACAAAAAAAGCAGGAACGATAGGTACGTTGGGAACAACTTCATTTTTTCCGTCAAAAAATTTAGGTTGCTATGGCGATGGTGGAGCTTTATTTACTAATGATGATAATTTGGCAGAAATTGCTCGTTCTATTGTAAACCATGGAATGAAAGTGCGTTATTACTACGATAGAATAGGTGTAAATTCTCGTTTAGATACCATTCAGGCAGCAATTTTAAGAGTAAAACTTCGTCACTTAGATGAATATGCCGCAGCACGAAATAAAGCAGCAGCTTATTATGATGAGGCTTTTAAAAATCACCCAAATATTAAAACACCTGTTAGAGATGAAAAATCAACACACGTCTTTCATCAATATACATTAGTAGGTTGCTCTGTTGATAATTTTGAATTGCAAAAAAGACTAACCCAAAAAGGAGTGCCATGTATGATTTATTATCCGGTACCGCTTCATACACAAGAAGCTTATCGCACACCTGAAATGAAAGATGAAGATTATGATGTTACTAATGGGTTATGCAAGTCGGTGTTTTCATTACCAATGCATACCGAGTTAACACAAGAAGAATTGAAATACATAACAACAACAGTTTTGGAAGAAGTTGATAGAATGTGTGTAAATGTGTAAATGTGTAAATGTGTAAATGTGTGAATGTGTAAATGTGAGAATGTGCAGATTTACAGATAATATAAATTGTTTGAAATAATATAAAAATAATTGCTTTCCAACTTCCCCCATCGGGGGATTGAGGGGGCCAAAAAATAAATAAATGAAAATAGCAGTAATAGGAACAGGGTACGTAGGTTTAGTTACAGGAACTTGCTTTGCTGAAACGGGTAACGATGTAGTTTGTGTAGATATTGATGCCAAAAAAGTAGAAAAAATGAGAAATGGAATAGTACCCATTTACGAACCTCATCTAGATGTACTTTTTGAAAGAAATATAAAACAAGGCAGGTTAACTTTTACTACCGAATTGAAAGGAGCTGTTGATGATGCTGAAATTATATTTTTGGCACTACCAACTCCTCCAGGAGAAGATGGTTCGGCTGATTTGTCTTATATTTTAGGTGTAGCCGATGAATTAGGAAAAATCATTACCAATTATAAAGTTATTGTTGATAAAAGTACCGTTCCTGTTGGTACTGCCGAAAAAGTTGCCGCAGCAATAGCCAAAAATGCAAAAGTTGATTTTGATGTGGTTTCTAACCCTGAATTTTTAAGAGAAGGATTTGCTGTAGATGATTTCTTAAAACCGGATAGAGTAGTAATTGGAACATCTTCGGCTAAAGCCAGAAAAATTATGGAACACTTGTATAAACCGTACGTTCGACAAGGAAATCCTATTATTTTTATGGATGAAAAATCTGCTGAATTAACTAAATATGCCGCTAATTCCTTTTTAGCTACCAAAATTACTTTTATGAATGAGATTGCTAACTTTTGTGAAAAAGTAGGTGCAGATGTTGATATGGTTAGAATGGGAATTGGTTCTGATACTAGAATTGGCAAACGTTTTTTATTTCCGGGTATTGGCTACGGAGGAAGTTGTTTCCCTAAAGATGTTCAGGCATTAGCAAAATCAGGTAAAGAATACGGTTATGAGTTCAGTATTTTAGACTCAGTAATGCGTGTAAACGAAGAGCAAAAAGTCATCATCATGCCTAAAATTAAAGCTTATTTTAATAATGATTTAAAAGGTAAAAAAATTGCCTTGTGGGGATTAGCTTTTAAACCCGACACTGATGATATTAGAGAAGCTCCGGCACTTTATATTATTGATGAGTTACTAAAATTAGGAGCAGAAATTACTGCCTACGATCCAGAAGCAATGGATAATGTTAAAGAAAAATATGGCGATAAAATTAATTTTGCCACCGATAGAGATAGTGCTTTAGATGGAGCAGATGCCTTAGTTATTGCTACAGAGTGGCAAGTATTCAGAAATCCAGATTTTAATAAATTAGCCAATAAAATGAATCAAAAAGTAATTTTTGATGGAAGAAACCTTTACGATTTAACAGAAATGAAAGAATTAGGTTTCTATTACAGCAGTATTGGTAGAGAAGTGATTCAATAAATAAAATTCTAAAATAAACAAGAAAGGCTGTTCAATTGAACAGCCTTTCTTGTTTGGTATCATTGATTAATTTTATGCGAAAATTTCGTTCGACTTAAAATGAAAATCACCTTCAATTTTAGCATTTTCATCGCTATCAGAACCATGAACTGCATTTGCAGAGATAGACTCAGCATAAATTTTTCTGATAGTTCCTTCAGCAGCTTCAGCAGGGTTAGTAGCTCCAATTAAAGTTCTAAAATCTTCTACTGCGTTATCTTTTTCAAGAATTGCTGCTACAATTGGTCCTGAAGACATGTATTCTACTAATTCACCGTAAAAAGGACGCTCTTTATGTACTTCGTAAAAAGCTCCAGCTTGTTCTTTAGAAAGTTGCGTGTATTTCATCGCTACAATTTTAAAACCTGCGTCATTAATCATTTTTAAAATTCCTCCAATGTAGTTTTTTTCAACTGCATCAGGCTTAATCATTGTAAAAGTTCTGTTTGTTGCCATTATAATATTTTTTATTGGTTACTTATTTTTTAGGTCGGCAAAAGTAGCTAATAAAAGCTAAATAAGTTAATAGACTAATTATTTTTTAATCATAAGAATTTATATAGAGTTTACAATTAGGTTTCAATTTTGGAAAATAAAAAAACCAGTAAATCAAACTAGTATTAATCATAATTTACCACCTTTGCAGCAAAATAAAAAATTATGAATCCATTTTTAGTTATCGGTTTTGTTTTAGGATATTTCTTGTTACTAATGATTATTGCAAGAATAACTTCTAAAGGAGCTAATAACGATGCTTTTTTTATAGGTTCAAAACAATCGCCTTGGTACTTGGTAGCTTTTGGTATGATTGGAGCTTCACTTTCTGGAGTTACTTTTATTTCAATTCCCGGTTGGGTGGGCGATAGTGCTTTTTCTTACATGCAAGTAGTAATGGGCTACTTTTTCGGTTATGTGGTTATTGCTACCGTACTGATGCCCATGTATTACCGACTTAATCTAACATCCATTTATTCCTATTTAGAAACTCGTTTTGGATATTATTCGTACAAAACAGGAGCTTCTTTCTTTTTACTATCAAGAGTTGTAGGAGCTTCTTTTAGGTTATTCTTGGTAGCGTCTGTTTTACAATATTTGGTTTTTGATACTTGGAATGTTCCTTTCTTTGTAACCGTAGCTTTGTCAATTGTTTTTATTTGGCTTTACACCAATAAAGGAGGTATTAAAACCATTGTGTGGACAGATTCTTTTCAAACCTTGTTTATGTTGGTTTCGGTCGGAATTGCCGTTTATACCATTAGCTCTGAACTAAACCTTACTTTTTCTTCTATGATAGATGAGATAAGCAACAGTGATTATGGTCAAATTTTCTTTTTTGATGATTTTACCGATAAAAAACATTTTGTAAAACAATTTGTTAGCGGTATCTTCATTACTATTGTTATGACAGGCTTAGATCAAGACATGATGCAAAAAAACTTGAGCTGTAAAAACATTAAGGAAGCTCAAAAAAATATGTTTTCATTCAGTGTTGTATTAATCTTTGTTAACTTGTTATTTTTAGCATTGGGAGCATTATTGTTTATTTATGCAGCAGCCAATCAAATTGAAATACCTGAGAAAACAGACCATCTTTTTCCGTTAATAGCTACCAACCATTTACCTGTTATTGCGGGTGTCTTTTTTATTTTAGGATTAATAGCCGCAGCCTATTCTAGTGCCGATTCTGCATTAACATCTTTAACAACTTCGGTTTGTGTAGATTTTTTGGATGTGAAAAACAAAGTAAATGGCGATAGCATCAGAAAAAAAGTACACGTATTAATATCGTTTTTGCTATTTATTGTAATTCTTATTTTTAATGCTATTAATGAAGAAAGTGTAATTAGTGCTTTATTTACAGCAGCAGGTTATACCTACGGACCATTATTAGGTTTATACGCTTTTGGATTATTTTTAAAAACACAAGTAAAAGATAAGTTTGTGCCTATTGTTTGCGTGCTTTCTCCAATAGTGAGTTATATTATCCACCTAAATTCTGAACAATTACTGTGGGGCTACAAATTTGGTTTTGAGATTTTGCTCGTAAACGGATTATTAACCTTTTTAGGCTTGCTAATTATTCAAAAGAAGTAAAAATAACACCTCAAATTCTCGAAAAAACATATTTCATTTCATTGGCAATAAGTTGAGAAGTGGTTTCGTAAGCTTTTTCAACTTCATTAGTATTATCAAAACGTTTTGGATCTTCATATCTTAAAGGGATTCTGGCAATTGCTCCCGGCACAAAAGGACAACCTTCGTCTGCTTCAGCACACGTCATTACTGCTATAAAATTTTGCTGAGGATTTGTTTCATCCTCCAACAATTTAGAAAACATTTTAATTGGAGCAGCTTTTTCTGCATAGGTTAACGCATATATAGGATTTTCTTTACCAAAATGATTAACCTCTACTCCAATATTTTTAAAGCTATTTACTACATTCTCATGCAGAGCGGTAACCTCTACTCCACTTGAAAAACACGAAACATCTTTTACATCAAAATAACTTACCATTACCGTTGCCCAAAATTGAGCAAATTGACTTCTTCTAGAGTTATGGGTGCAAACAAAATTAATAGCTACTTTTTTATTAGCTGATAGTTGTTGCTGTATTACATCAACTAATTGATTTAAAACAGCTTGTCTTTCTGACTCAACATCACCACTAAGTTGTTGTTGAATATAGTTTTGAAGTTTCTCAAATAATTGCATTATTAAATTTTTTTACAATTTTACCACTAATAAATAAATGAAACGTTAAGTTGATGTTACTTCTCATATCTTTAGGGAAAAAATCAATCCCTTAAAAAGAATTTGTAATTGCATTTTTATAGTAACTTTGTCATCTAAAAATTTTAAACTATGATAAAAACTATTCAAGGTGGAGTTGTCCACGGTGATGCTGTTCAAGAAATATTTAAAATAGCCAAAGAGCGTAAATTTGCATTGCCTGCTGTTAATGTTACTGGTTCATCAACCATCAACACAGTAATGGAAACTGCAAAAGAAGTTAATGGCCCTGTAATTATTCAGTTTTCTAATGGCGGATGTCATTTTAATGCGGGAAAAGGATTGAGCAATGAAAACCAACAAGCAGCAATTGCTGGAGGTATTGCAGGTGCTAAACACGTGCACGAATTGGCAAAAATTTATGATATTCCTGTAATTTTACATACCGATCACTGTGCTAAAAACTTACTCCCTTGGATAGATGGCTTATTAACAGCTGGAGAGCAATTTTACAAAGAGACAGGCAAACCACTTTACAGCTCTCATATGTTAGATTTATCGGAAGAACCTATTGAAGAAAACATAGCTATTTGTAAAGAATATTTAGCTAGAATGAGCAAAATAGGCATGACATTAGAAATTGAACTAGGAATTACTGGTGGCGAAGAAGATGGTGTTGATAATTCTAATGTTGATAATAGCCTATTATACACTCAACCTGAAGAAGTAGCTTATGCTTATGAAGAGCTTTCTAAAATAAGCAACAGATTTACTATTGCAGCAGCTTTTGGAAACGTGCACGGTGTTTACAAACCCGGAAACGTTAAACTTACTCCAGTTATCTTAAAAAATTCTCAAGATTATATTCAACAAAAATTCAATACAGGAGCAAACCCTGTTGATTTTGTTTTTCATGGTGGATCTGGTTCATCATTAGAAGAAATTAGAGAAGCTATTTCTTACGGTGTAATAAAAATGAACATAGATACCGACTTGCAATATGCTTTTACAGAAGGAGTAAGAGATTACTTTAATGAAAAAGCGGAATATGTTAAATCTCAAATTGGTAATCCTGAAGGAGATGACAAACCGAATAAAAAGCATTACGATCCTAGAGTTTGGTTAAGAGAAGGTGAAAAAACTTTTAAAGCCAGACTAAAAAGATCTTTTGAAGATTTGAATAACATTAATACTCTTTAATTAGAGATTGGAGATTGGAGATTTAACTATTAACACTTAACGAATAACATTTAACGATATATGGGTTGGTTTAAAAGAATAAAAGAAGGAATTAGAACTCCTACAACGGAAAAGAAGGAAACACCTGAAGGATTGTGGTATAAATGTCCTAAATGTAGTGCAGTTATTCCTCAAGAAGATTTTACACAACAGTTTTGTGTATGCGATTGTGGTTACCACGATAAAATTGATTCAGAGGCATATTTTAAAATATTATTTGATGATAATAAATTTAAAGAGCTAGATGCTAATTTAACTTCTGGAGATCCTTTAAATTTTACAGACACCAAAAAATATGTAGATAGAATTAAAGCTACACAAAAAAACACCAATTTAAAAGATGCTGTAAGAACAGCCGTAGGTAAAGTTGATAAGCAAGATTTAGTAGTTGCTTGTATGGATTTTAACTTTATTGGTGGTTCTATGGGGTCTGTAGTTGGAGAAAAAATTGCTAGAGCAATAGACCATTCTATAGAAAAGAAAATTCCATTTTTAATGATTTCTAAATCTGGTGGAGCAAGGATGATGGAAGCGGCTTTTTCATTAATGCAAATGGCTAAAACCTCAGCAAAACTTACTTTATTAGCAAAAGCAAAAGTTCCTTATATTTCTTTATTAACAGACCCTACAACAGGTGGAGTTACCGCTTCTTATGCTATGTTGGGAGATATTAATATTGCTGAACCAGGAGCTTTAATAGCATTTGCAGGACCTAGAGTTGTTAAAGAAACCATTGGAAAAGAGTTACCAAAAGGATTTCAAACTTCAGAGTTTGTTTTAGAGCATGGCTTCTTAGATTTTATTGTTTCTAGAGGTGAGTTAAAAGAGAAAATTTCTTTCACTTTAAAATACTTTAAAAATTAAAGTAAGTTAAGCTGTTTTACTTAAAGCGTATTCCTAGTAAGGTAATATCGTCATCAAAAGTTGCTGACTGATTAAATTTATTTAGTTCATCAATTATAACTTGAATAATTGAGTTTACTTCTTGATGTTGATTTTTCTTTACCAATTTAGTAAGTTTCTCAATACCAAACTCTTGATTTTTGGTGTTTATTTGTTCTGTAACGCCATCTGTATAGCATAGTAATAAGGCATTATCATTAAGGGTTACTTCTCCACTTTCAATTGTTGGTAGCTCATCAAACATTCCTAACACAGTAGTTCCTGTAGTTAAATAAGTTGTTTCATCATTATTAAGAAGAATTGGAGGATTATGTCCGGCATTAATATAACACAACTTTTTAGATTCACAATTATACTTTCCTATAAATGCAGTAATAAATTTTTCTGTCTTAGCATTGTTTATGATTAAAGCATTTAACTCGCTTATGAGTTGTTTAAACCCATCTGTTTTATCTATAAGTGTTCTTAAACCAGCTTGAAAGTTGGACATTAACAAAGCAGCTGAAACCCCTTTTCCGGAAACATCTGCCACACAAAAAGCAAATTCATTTTCTGAAAGTGAAATAAAATCATAATAATCTCCACCAACCAGTTGGTTAGAGATGTACTGAGCTGCCACTTCTATTTTATCATTATTAGGGAAATGATTAGGAAACAACAAGGCTTGCATTTCAGAAGCTAATTCCATTTCTTTTTTAATGGCAATTTTTTCTAAATTCTCTTTGTATAATCGTTTATTCTCTAAAGCAACAGCAATAACATTGGTTAAGGTTTGTATAAAGGTTAGGTGTTTAATAATAGGGCTTACTTCTATACTTTCACCATCAAAATCGGCTAATAGTAAGTAAGCTATTGGGTTAGATTTATGATAAACAGGAATTACTACATCAAACTCTGCCAATTTAGGATAGGCATTTTCATCAATAAATGTAATTTCATTAAACCCTAGTAAGTCTTTTTCTACATCAACTGAATTACATGCTGTATCAACGCATATTTCTTGATGCCAATTCATACCATCAAAAGCGTACAATAGCAATTTTCCAATGTTCAATTGGTCAATAACAACATGCTTGTATAAATGAACCAATTCTTTTTTAGACAAGTTGTTATTAATACTCTTAGTTACTTGTAACAAGATATCTAACTTCAACCTTCCAAGTTGAATTCGTTTATTTTTATTTTTAATAACTTTTGACAATTGTATAAATTTATTTGCTAAAAGTACAACAACTTTTTATAAAACAAAAAAACCATCCAAAATTTTGGATGGTTTTTTCTAATTTTTTATGAAATAGATTAGAAGTTATAAGCAGCTCTTAGACCGATATAATTGAAGCTACCCCCATCACCTGAAATAATGTTATATCCTAATCCTAAATCAATATTATCTCCTAATAACATACCTGCTCCAAAAGCATAAGATAAATCAGTAGATGAACCTTCAACTGTTTGTTTTATACCAAAAAACTCATACTCTTGTTTGAATTTAAAAGTAGTCATCCCTAACTGACCTGTTAAATAAATTCCAGATTCATTATCTGCTAAATAATATCTGAAACCAGCAATTATTGGAAGTAATGAAGCAGAACCGCCATCAGCATCTACCATTAAAGCAGTATAACCAATTTTTGCTGTAATACCCATGTTATCACCTAACAAAAATTCACCACCAGCACTAGCACCAATTCCAAAATTATAACCATCTTCTAAAGGTAAAGCTACTTCTAAGCCTAATGAAGCTCTAATTTGAGCATTAACATTTGTTGAAAAAGCAGTAACTATTAAAGCAACTGCTGCAAATTTGATAAAGTTTTTCATAATTTTTAATTTTTAGTTTGTATTAAATTTAACATTACAATTATAAATATTTATAAATTAACCACCTAATATTTTAGAAATTATTTTATCAATGTCATCTCATCAATAAGATGTTTAGCTCCCGCATATTTATCAATAATAAATAAAGTATAACGAATATCTACAGAGATAGTACGTTGAATATTTGGCTCGAAATAAATATCACCACTCATTGCCTCCCAGTTACCATCAAATGCAGTTCCTATTAAATGTCCTTTACCATTAATTACAGGGCTTCCTGAATTTCCTCCTGTAATATCATTATTAGATAAAAAGCCTACTGGAAGTTCGCCATTTTCGTTAGCGTATTGTCCGTAATCTTTTTTGTTATATAGTTCTTTTAATTTTTCTGGCACGTAAAACTCATGGTTTTTGTTATCTGTAATTACTTCTTTTTGCATTACTCCTTCTAAAGTTGTGCTAAAATGGTAAGTAACTGCATCTGAAGGCTCATAAGACAATACATTTCCATAAGTTACTCTCATGGTAGAGTTGGCATCTGGAGCATATTTTTTATCTTTATTCATTTGTCTAACACCATCAACAAACAACCTCATGCCTTTTGCTTCTTCTTGTGCAAGTTGATTTTGTCCTCCACTAATTTGTTGAATATAGATATTTACAAACTCATTTACTAATTTATGAATAGGATCTTTTTGTAGTTTTTTAGCATTGAATTTTGCTAAATAATTTTTCACTTTTTGCTCTGATGTAAAAGGTGATTTTTTAAAATAATCTGCAGCAAACTTATTAAAGTCATTCTTATATTTTTTAGCTATTTCCGTTAATGTTTCAGGATGAAATTCCTTATCTACATTATTATAAAACATGGTTAACATTTTAGCTAATAATTTTTGATCTATCTCGGCATTGTAATTTTTAAAATCCCCTTCTAAATCTTCTAAAATTTGCTTTTTAGCTTCTTCAATTTTTTCTGAACTATTTGCCAATACCGCAGCTTGCATATTAGAACGGAATGCAAAGTTTGACATCATATATCCAAAAATATCCGGTCCTTGAAAAACTGCTTCTTGAAAATAAACTTTAGGTAAGGTATATTTTGCTCCCTGGTCGTAAGCATTCTTTACCAACTCTAACGCATTACCATACTTTGCTTTTCTTTCTGCATTTTCATTTGCCCATGCAATATAATTAGCTTCTAAAGCTTCTTTCTTTTGTTTCACTTTATTTTTTACCAACTGCGTACTTTGTCCTTGAAAGTATTTCCAGTAATTACTTGTGCTAGCAAATTTTGAAGCGTATTGAATTCTTACTTTTTGGTCTTTACTCATCCCCTCTTCCATAATATCTAACTTAGCTCTTCTAATTTTAACTCTTTCTGGTTGCTCTACTTTTACCGCTTCCTCAACACCAAAAGAAGTTAAATATCTGTCGGTACTTCCTGGGTAACCCATTACCATTGCATAATCTCCATCTTTAATTCCTTCTAAAGAAACAGGTAAATGATGTTTTGGTTGGTAGGGCTTGTTCGCTTCAGCGTAAGCAGCAGGTTCATTATTTTCGTTGGCATAAACTCTAAATAAAGTAAAATCGCCAGTATGTCTTGGCCACATCCAGTTATCAGTATCTCCACCAAATTTACCTATTGAACTTGGAGGTGCTCCTACCAAACGAACATCATTAAAAATATTATATTTAAACATATAATATTCATTTCCGTGGTAAAAAGATTTTACTTGAACTTTATATGTTTCTTTGTCTTTTCCTTCTGCTTCTTTATCAACCAATGCCTTAATTGCTGCAGATATGGTTTTGCTTCTTTCTGTTTCATCCATTTCATCTGTTACATCTTTTAAAATAATAGCGGTTACATCATCCATTCTATCTAAAAACCACACACTAAACCCAGCAGGTAATTCTTGTTCTTTAGTCATAGCCCAAAAACCATCTGTTAGATAATCGTGTTCTGTAGAACTTTTTTCTTGGATAACACCATAACCACAGTGGTGATTGGTAAGCATTAAACCTTGATTAGAAATCATTTCTCCTGTACAGAAACCACCTCCAAGAGCTACCACAGCATCTTTTAAAGAAGAATTATTTACAGAATAAATTTCTTCAGCTGTAAGTTGTAAGCCACAGTTTTGCATATCTACATGGTTTAATCTTTCTATTAAAAGAGGTAACCACATTCCTTCATCGGCTTTAACTTTAATCTGAAATAAGGTGATGAATGTTAAAAGTAATAAGACTAATTTTTTCATGAGTTGATTTTTTTTAATTCAAAAAGGAACAACGTTGCTCCTTTTCGTTAATTATTAATTTTGATATAGTTATGTATAATACTTCTTTAAACTTTTACTCTTTCTGAGTAAGAACCATCTGTAGTACTGATTTTTATATGGTCTCCGATATTAATGAACAAAGGAACTCTTACCTCAGCTCCTGTTTCTACGGTAGCAGGTTTAAAAGCATTGGTAGCGGTATTTCCTTTTTCTCCAGGTTCTGTATAGGTTATTTCTAAAACTATAGAAGCAGGCAATTCACACAATAACGGTTTTTCCTCATCTGCATCGAAAACAATTTCTACTAAATCTCCTTCTTTTAAAAATTGAGGAGCATTAATTAAATTTTCATTTATAAAAGTTTGTTCGTAGCTTTCTTGATTCATAAAATGATAGACATCTCCCTCTTTATATAGATATTGGTATTTTCTTCGTTCAACACGAACTACGTCTATTTTGTGTCCAGCCGAAAAAGTGTTATCTATTACTTTTCCGTTAGTTAAATTTTTTAGTTTTGTTCTTACAAATGCTGGTCCTTTACCAGGTTTTACATGTAGAAATTCAACAACGGTATATATTCCGTTATTATATTTAATACATAATCCATTTTTAATGTCGTTTGATGTTGCCATTTATTTGTTAATTATTTATTAGCCTCTCCCAGCCTCTCCAAAGGAGAGGAGTTTCCAACACTCATTTCCAATTATTAATTCAATTTATTTTAATTTCAATGCGATGACCTACAATCATCTCTTTTAAATTATGCTCCTTTGGAACTTTTTTGTTTACAGTTAAAAAATTTCTAATCTCTAATCTCTAATCTCTAATCAAACAATAGGCCCTCTAATAATTCCTTTTGCTGAAGATTCTTCAATAAACTTTAATATGATATCTTTTTCTTTTGATTTTGGTGCTTCTTGTTCTATCACTCTAACAGCGTTAGTTACATTTAAACCTCTCACATAAAGTGAACGGTAAATATCTTCTATTTGCAGTATTACTTCTGTAGAAAACCCTCTTCTTCTTAATCCAACAGAATTTACTCCTGCATAAGTTAATGGATCTCTGGCTGCTTTTACATAAGGAGGTACATTTTTTCTAGCATTAGCTCCCGAAGCAATAAAAGCATGTTCTCCAATATGAACAAATTGTTGTACCCCTGCTACTCCTTCAATAATTACAAAATCTCCCAAAACAACATGTCCGGCAAGGTTTACACAGTTAGCCAATATACAATTATCTCCAACTATACAATCGTGAGCTACGTGTACATAAGCCATTAGTAAACAATTTTTACCTACTACTGTTTTATTTCTATCTTTTGTACCTCTATTAATGGTTACACATTCTCTAATAATGGTTCCATCTCCAATTTCGGCAGTAGTATCTTCATTGTCAAATTTTAAATCTTGCGGAATTGCTGAAATTACAGCTCCAGGGAAAATTTTACAATTTTTTCCAATTCTTGCTCCACTAAAAATGGTAACATTAGAACCTATCCATGTTCCTTCGCCTATTTCAACATTATCATATATAGTGGTAAATGCATCAATTTTTACATCATCAGCAATTTTTGCATTCGGATGAATATTTGTCATTGGATATTTTTCCATTCAATAAATAGTTTTTGTTTTTGCAACAGCGAAATTAGTATTTTTTATTGATGTGATGCTACTGTTGCTTTTTCTTCTGTTTTTTCTTTAACAATTTGAGCCATTAATTCTGCTTCTATTGCTAACTGACCATTAACATATCCTTTTCCACTCATGTGAACTATTCCTCTTCTTATAGGAGATAATAATTCTAATTTAAAAACTAAAGTATCTCCTGGAATTACTTTTCTTTTAAATTTTACTCCATCAATTTTCATAAAATAAGTCATGTAATTTTCAGGATCTGGAACTTGGCTAAGCACTAAAATCCCACCAGCTTGAGCCATAGCTTCAACCTGAAGTACTCCTGGCATTACTGGGTTATTTGGAAAATGACCTGTAAATTGTGGTTCGTTTAAGGTAATGTTTTTTACCCCAACAATGCTATTCTCATCCATTTCTATGATTTTATCAACCAATAAAAATGGGTATCTATGAGGCAATAGTTTGGTAATTTGATTAATATCGTAAACAGGCTCTTTTGTTAAATCGAAAAATACATTTCCTTTCTGCTGTTTTTTAATTTCTTGTTTAATGATTTTAGCAAAATCTACGTTTCCTTTATGTCCAGGGCGAGCAGCTAAAACATGACCTTTAATAGGTTTTCCAACTAAGGCTAAATCTCCAATAATATCCAATAATTTATGTCTTGCTGGTTCATTTTGAAAATGAAGCGTTAAATTGTTTAACACTCCCGCCTTATCTACTTTAATATGAGGTTTTCCTAATAAATCGGCTATTTCATCTAATTTTTCTTGAGGCAATGGTTTATCTACCAAAACTATAGCATTATCTAAATCTCCTCCTTTAATTAAGCCATTTTTTGCCAACACTTCTAATTCTCTTAAGAAAACAAAAGTTCTACATTTAGAAATTTCTTCAACAAACTCACCAGCATGATACATGTGTGCATGCTGTGTACCTAATAAGGGAGAATTATAATCTACCATAACCGTTAACCTAAACTCATCTTGTGGGACAGCCAACATTTCTGTATGTCTTTCCATATCCTCATAAGTTAAGTTATCTGTAACAACAAAATAGTCTTTTTCGGCTTCTTGTTCCACTATTCCTACTTGGTTTATCATGCTTACAAAAGGAAAGGCACTACCATCCATAATTGGAACTTCAGGACCATCTAATTCTATAAGTGCATTGTCAATTTCTAAACCAAACAAAGCTGCTAGTATATGTTCTGTAGTATGAACTTTTACTCCATCTTTTCCTAAAGTAGTACTTCTAGAGGTATCTACTACCAAGTTAGCATCGGCTGGTATTATTGGTTGTCCCTCTACATCTGTTCTTTTAAATTTAAAACCGTGATTTTCTGGTGCTGGATTTACCGTTAATGTAGCTTTTACGCCAGTATGTAGCCCTACTCCGACTACTTTAAATGAATCTTTTATTGTTTTTTGTTTTGCCATACTAGTTAAGTTTAGCGTTTAGCGATTTATAGTTAGGTTTATTTTGAAACTATTTCTGCTAATCTTTATTATTGGTTATTCTTTTCTAATTTATTTAATCTATCTAATATTTCAGGAAGCTTTTTAAAGCCTACATAAGCACGTTTATAATCTCCTATATAAAAAGCTGGAGAACCTTGAACTACCATTCCTTCTACTTTAATATTTGCTCCAATACCAGATTGAGCTGCTATTTTAGTTCCATCAGCAACAGTTAAATGACCTGCAACTCCTACTTGTCCGCCCATCATGCAGTTTTTGCCAATTTTTGCTGAACCTGCAATTCCTACCTGACCAGCAATTGCTGAGTTCTCTCCTATTACTACATTATGTGCTATATGAACTAAATTATCGAGTTTAACTCCTTTTTTAATTACTGTAGAACCCATTGTAGCTCTATCTATCACAGTATTCCCTCCTATTTCTACATCATCTTCTACAACTACATTTCCTATTTGAGGAACTTTGCTATACACATTATGTTCATCAGGAACGAAACCAAAACCATCGGAACCTAGTACCACTCCTGCATGAAAAATACAATTTTTGCCTACCACAGTTTCTTCCATCAACTTAACTCCTGAAAACAAAATAGTATTATCTCCTATTGTTGTATTATCTCCAACATAGGTATTCGGATAAATCTTCACATTATTACCTATAGTAACATTCTCGCCAATATAAGCAAAAGCACCAACATAACAGTTTTCGCCTAATTTTGCCGATTCAGAAATAAAAGAAGGTTGTTCTATTCCTGTTTTACTTCCTTTCATTTGCTGATAAGTCTCCAGCAATTTGGCAAAACATTCGTAGGCATTATCTACTTTAATTAAGGTACATGTATCTTTAACTGCTTTTTGAAGCTTTAAATCTCTGTTTATAATAACTATGGAAGCATCCGTAGTGTATAAATAATGCTCATAAGCCATGTTTGCCAAAAAAGAAATGGATTGAGGTTCTCCCTCTTCAATTTTAGACAATTTGTTTACTTTAACCTGAGAATTACCTATAATCTCTCCGTTAAGTATGCCTGCTATTTGTTCTGCTGAAAATTCCATAAAAGCCAAAAGTACAAGTTTAGTCAGAATTTAACTAATTTTTATTTATAAGATTTATCGGTTTTTTTTCACATAAACTTCTATTTATATCACAAACATTGAAAATACAACTATTTTATTTAGGCTTATTCGCTAAAGTATGTATTTTTGTTTTCTTATTAGATAACTATGGATTTCAATACCATCATAACCATAATTCTACTTTTAGGAGCTTTTATACTCTTTATTACAGAAGTTCTTTCGGTAGATTTAGTTGCCCTACTAATTATGGCTGCTTTTGTGTTATTTGGTGTTATCACTCCCGAAGAAGGCATTAGTGGATTTAGCAACAAAGCCACCATTACCGTTGCTTTTATGTTTGTACTAAGTGCTGCTCTCTTAAAAACAGGCGCCTTGCAAGTGTTGGCTCTAAGACTTTCTTCCATTTTTAGAAAAAACTTTTACCTAGGCATGGGATTAATGATGTTGTTAATTGCATTTTTCTCTGCTTTTGTAAACAACACGCCTGTTGTGGCTATATTCATCCCTATAATTATACAAATTGCAAGTGCTTCTAACCAAAGTGTTACTAAAATGCTTATCCCTCTTTCTTTTGCTTCTATTTTTGGTGGAACCTGCACACTTATTGGCACATCAACCAATTTATTAGTTAACGGAATTGCTGAAAAAGAAGGACTCCCTCCTATTGAAATGTTTGATATGACGCTTATGGGATTAATCCTACTTTTTGCCGGAGTTATTTATATGTTATTGGTTGGAATAAAATTGTTGCCGACAAGAATTAACGAGAAAGATTTAGAGGCAAAATTTGGCATGAGAAATTACCTTACAGAAATTGAACTATTGCCCAACTCCGAATCGGTAGGGAAATCTATTATGGATTCTTCTCTATTAAAAGAAATTGATATTGATATTATTGAGGTTCGTAGAAATAAAGAAAGTTTTATGCTTCCTGCCGGAGATTTTATTTTACAAGCAAACGACATCCTAAAAATTAGATGCAACATAGATAAAATTAAATCGCTTAAAGATAAAGTTAGGATTATGAGCGAATCGCCATTAATGATTGGTGATAATGACTTAAAAGAGAAAAATTCTACCCTAGTGGAATTAATTATTACCTCTAACTCTTATTTTGATGGTAAAACCCTTAAGGATGTCGATTTCCGAAGAAGATTTAGAGGTATTCCTTTAGCTATCATGCACCGAGAAGATGTAGTAAATGAAGATGTCTATAAAACAAAATTAAAGTCGGGAGATGTTATTCTTGCCGAAATTAAAAATCACTACATATTAGAGCTAAAAAAACAAGAAGCACAACAAGATGCTCCTTTTGTTTTACTTTCTGAAAACAATATTGTTGATTTTGATAAGAGAAATTTCAGTATTGTATTAAGTATAATTTTAATTGTAATTGCTTTAGCTTCGTTTAATGTGTTAGATATTATGACAGGTGCAATTTCAGGTGTAGTTGGCTTAATTCTGTTAAAATGCCTTTCTATGAAAGAAATGTATGAAGCCATAAATTGGAAAATTGTTTTTCTGCTTGCCGGTTCTATAAGTTTCGGAGTTGCATTAAAAAATACCGGATTAGATTATAAAGTTGCTAATGCCATCATTAATAACTTAGGAGCTTGGGGCCCAATTGCCATTATTTCAGGGTTGTACTTACTAACAAGCATAACTACAGAATTTATCTCTAACAATGCCACTGCAGCTTTATTAACACCAATTGCCATTGTTACTGCATCAAACTTAGGGCTAAATCCTTTGCCTTTTTTAATGACCATTATGTTTGCCGCATCAGCTAGTTTTATGACCCCCATAGGTTACCAAACCAATACCATGGTATATAGTGCAGGAGCGTATAAATTTAGAGACTTTATAAAAACCGGACTTCCGCTAAGCATTCTTTATTGGATATTAGCTTCGCTTTTAATTCCATACTTTTTTCCATTCTAAATTCTTTCAAATTTTATTTTGATTAAAACGGTATTCGCCATATTAACCTTTTTCATTTTTGCTTTTTCAGGAGAAGTTGTTGCCCAAAGCAATAGAGGTAAAATGCAAATGGAAATCAACCAGCTAAACATTGCTCTATATGGTTCAACCTACAGAGACAGAATTACTTTTGAAAATAATTTTGGTGATGGTTTTGGCTTTTCGTCAATTATTTATTTTCCATTTAGATGGAGTGTAGATTATGCCAACAATTTTAATGATTCAACAATTAATAAAGGAGAGTTTAATAACCGACTTTTTTTAATACGACCTGTAGCTCTTTTTAATTTAAGCGACCAAGGTAGTGCTACCACAGGAGCTGGATTTCAGCTTAGTTTTCTTATTACCAAACATTGGTATATAGAGTTTTTAATAGGAACTGTTTGGGCTGAAAGTAAAAAAAATTCTACCGATGGAATTAACGAAGGATTTAACCTTTCTCAGGGATTTTACCTTACCAAACCTATCCACCGACATTTTTCACTTTCTGCCGGATTTAACCATATTTCTTCAGCTCATATTTTTAACAGCAAAACCAATCACGACCAAATTGTATTAGGAGTAAAATATATTTTTTAATTTAAAATTTATGTAGTTTTGATACTTAATCATAAACTTTAACAAATAATATACATGAAAAACAGAATATTAGTAATCGCAACAGCTTCATTCTTAGTATTAGGCTGTGCTGAAATGACCAGCGTTTTAGAAGAAGTAAATAAACAAACTACAGGTGAAGCCCCATTAACCAACGGAGAAGTTATTGGTGGTTTAAAAGAAGCGTTAACCGTTGGGACAAATAAATCTACTGACCTAACTTCTAAAATGGATGGTTTCTATAAAAATCCCGAAATTTTTATTCCTTTCCCACCAGAAGCCATTAAAGTAAAAGAAAAAGTAATAGCGTTGGGCATGGAAAACCAAGTAAATGACTTTGTATTAACGCTTAATAGAGCTGCCGAGACAGCAAGTAAAGAAGCTGCACCAATTTTTATTGATGCTATTAGAAACATGAGTATTTCCGATGGGTTTGCAATTTTAAAAGGAGAAGAAAATGCTGCTACCAACTACTTAAGAGAAAAAACTTCTGCTCAGCTAAAAATAAAATTTAATCCTATAGTAAAAAACGCTATTGAACAAGTGGAAGTAACTAAATATTGGAATCCAATAATTACTACTTATAACAAAATTCCTTTTATTGAAAAACAAAACCCTGATTTAGAAGATTATGTTACTAGCAGAGCAATGGATGGTTTATTTTTAATGATACAAAAAGAAGAAGCGAATATCAGAAAAAATCCTGCTGCTAGAGTAACTGACCTTTTGAAAAAAGTATTTGGTAGCTAATTTAACAGCATACTTAATTAACCACATAGAAACATAGAAAATAAAAAATCATTATAGCTACACAAAGATTGTCCGCCTTTGGCGGACAACTATGAGTGTCTTTTTTTTCTTTTTGGCATAAAAAGCTATGTACCTATGTGGTTAGAGAATGTTAGTTTTATATTTAACCTAAATAAAACACAAATGGATAACCCTTGGAAAACACTTGAGAGTCAATTAAAATACGACAACAACTGGATTAGTGTAACCGAACATCAGGTAATAAACGCAGGAGGAAACAAGGGAATTTATGGAACTGTTCATTTTAAAAATTTAGCTATTGGCATTATTCCTTTAGATGAAAACAACAATACTTGGTTGGTTGGTCAGTATCGTTATCCGTTAAATCAATACAGTTGGGAAATTTGTGAAGGTGGCGGAAAATTAAACATTCCACCTTTAGATGCTGCCAAAAGAGAATTGTTGGAAGAAACAGGTATTACCGCCAAACAATGGAATCCATTATTAGAAATGCACCTCAGCAACTCTGTTTCTGATGAATTAGGAATTATCTACATTGCTAAAGACTTAACTTTTTCTGCTCCACAACCTGACGAAGATGAAGTGCTTCAACTTAAAAAAGTAAGTTTTGATGAAGCTTTTAATATGGTAATGAAAGGAGAAATTACAGACAGCCTTTCTGTTGTAGGAATTTTAAAAACCAAAATCTTATTAGATAAAGGAGAACTTTAAAAATAAATTTGTCTTTAATGTTTAAAACCAAAAGAGATATTGTTTTTACCATTTTAGCAGGTATCTTTATTACCAATGCTGTTGTTGCTGAATTAATTGGCGGAAAAATAATTCAGTTGGGACCATTTATTATGAGCATAGGCATTATTCCTTGGCCGGTGGTTTTTCTTACTACCGATTTAATCAATGAATATTATGGTAAAAATGGCGTAAAAAAACTGACTTTCATTACCGCTTCGCTGATTGCTTACGCTTTTATTGTATTATTTTTCTCAATTAATATCCCTGCTGCTAAAGGTGTTTCTGCTGTTACCGATGAACAATTTCAAGCAGTTTTTGGACAAAGCATGTGGATTATCTTTGCCAGTATTGTTGCTTTTTTAGTTTCGCAATTTGTAGATGTGTTCATTTTTTGGTTATTAAGAAATAAAACTGGTGGAAAAATGATTTGGTTAAGAAGTACTGGCTCTACTGTTGTTTCTCAATTAATAGATACCTTTATTGTTTTAGGTATTGCATTTTGGCTAACAGGCAAAATGAGCACAAGTGAATATGTAAATGCAGCACTTACAGGTTATACATTCAAACTAATTATAGCCATAATACTAACTCCACTTATTTATTTAGGACGTTATTTGGTAAACAACTACTTAGGAAAAGAACTTTCAGAGCAACTGATAGAACAAGCAGCTGAAAACTCATTGAAAGGATGAATGATAATTTTGCTTTTTAAATTAAAAAAAACTTAAACAAAAAAAGCCTCAGAAATTCTGAGGCTTTTTTTGTTTATTCAAATTCTTCTAAATAGAAACTCCGGCAAACATTACTAAGAAAGCGTAGATTACACCTGGTAGTATGAAGCAAAACCATAGTATTAAATCTAGCCAAAAATTATTGGTAATTGCTCCTTCATATAAAAATACAGCCAATGGAGGAATAAATATTCCTAAAATTATTAATACTGCAACATGTACTTCACTAGCTTTTAAGTTATGTTGAGCAATGTTTTCTCCTGTAAAAACTTTATTAGCATCATTCATCTTAGAAAAATCGATGCTTCTGTTATAACTATCCCAATTGTAATCGGATTTACTTTTCAATGTTTCAAAAGCTTCTTTTTCAATTATTTCAGATGAAGCTTCTATAGTACTTACTAACTCGTTGTTTTCAGTTGTAGTTGTAGAGAGATTAATTTCTTCAGTAGTAGAAGCCAATAATGTAACTTCTTCGTTAGCTGTTGATTCAACTTCAGTTAATTCATAAGTATTTTCTCTTTGATTAATTTTATCGTTATTGTTTAGTTTCTTCTCTTTAAAATTTTTAAGGTATTTTCTTTTAGAAAACTGACTTACAACTGCATTTTCAGAGCTACAAGAGATGAACAACTGACTTCCGATAAAAATTAAACTTAATCCGATAATAATCTTTTTCATAATATATATTTTTTGTGTATATTTTTATAAAGATAAAGCTTTAACTTACGTGAATTGCTAAACTAAGGTTATTAATTTTTAATCTTTTACCTCCTCATAATCCACATAATCGCCAACATTATCTGTGTCAGGTTTTTGTGATTTATTGGTGGATTTTATTTTTATCTCACCTTCTTTTTGTTTAGCAAACTCTTTGGCTTTTTCGCTATCCATAAAATTGCTTTGTTGCTGAAATTGTTGTGTTTTTTTATCTACCCAACTCTTTAAAATTATGGGAAATAAAAATCGAAACAAAAACTTGAATCCATAATAGACAAGTACAATAATGAGTATAGTGCGTAAGATTTGCATATTTTTAAGGCGTTAGGCTTTAGGCGATAGTAGTTAGATGTTTATCAATTACAAATCGTCAATAGTAACTCAAAATTATTTACTCAAATATAAATTTCGTTCGGCATAAATATCTCTAAAAAACTTGTCTTTTAAACTATCTATAAATCGTATCGCTTCTCCTGTAGATTTCATCTCTGGACCTAATTCTTTATTCACATTTGGAAATTTATTGAAAGAGAATACAGGAATTTTGATAGCATAACCTTGTTTTTTAGGATTAAAAGTAAAATCTGTTACTTTGGCTCCTAACATTACTTTGGTAGCATAATTTACATAAGGCTCATCATAAGCTTTTGCAATAAAAGGAACGGTTCTAGAAGCTCTTGGGTTGGCTTCTATTACATAAACTACATCATCTTTTACTGCAAACTGAATATTTATTAATCCAACTGTTTTTAATCGTACAGCAATTTTCTTGGTAATATCTTCTATTTGAGTAATAATTAAATCTCCTAAGTTATAAGGAGGAAGTACCGCATAAGAATCTCCAGAGTGAATTCCCGCAGGTTCTATATGTTGCATCACACCAATGATGTAAACATTTTCGCCATCGCAAATAGCATCTGCTTCTGCTTCAATAGCCCCACCTAAAAAGTGGTCGAGCAAAATTTGGTTATCGGGCATTGCTTTTAAAATATCTACCACATGGTGTTCTAATTCTTCTTCGTTAATTACAATTTTCATTTTTTGTCCACCCAACACATACGAAGGACGAACTAGTAATGGGAAACCTAATTGTTTAGATAATTGTATAGCTTGTTCAGCACTTTCTACTACTCCAAATTCTGGATAAGGAATGTTTAATTCTTTTAACACATTAGAAAAACGCCCTCTATCTTCAGCAATATCTAGTGCTTCAAAAGAAGTTCCTATAATTTTAACTCCGTATTTTTCTAGTTTTTCAGCTAATTTTAAAGCAGTTTGTCCACCTAACTGAACAATAACTCCTTCGGGTTTTTCATGTTGAATGATATCGTAAATATGTTCCCAAAAAACAGGCTCAAAGTATAATTTGTCGGCAGTATCAAAATCGGTAGAAACAGTTTCTGGATTACAGTTAATCATAATGGTTTCGTAGCCCATTTCTTTGGCTGCTAACACTCCATGCACACAACTGTAGTCAAATTCTATTCCCTGACCAATTCTGTTTGGACCTGAGCCTAACACAACCACTTTTTTTCTGTCGGTAACTACAGATTCATTTTCATCTTCAAATGTAGAATAGTAATAAGGTGTTTGAGCAGGAAATTCAGCAGCACATGTATCTACCAATTTATAAACACGTTTAATGTTCATTTCATTTCGCTTGGTGTAAACTTCACTTTCTAAACATTTTAATAAATGAGCAATTTGTCTGTCGGCATAACCTTTTTGTTTTGCTTCATACATTAAGTCTTTCGGAATAGAATTTAAGCTATAAGCTTCAATTCTTTTTTCGAGTTTTATAAAATCCTCAATTTGTCTTAAAAACCAATGATCAATTTTTGTTTTATCGAAAATGGTTTTAAAAGGAATACCCATTTTTATGGCATCATAAATATGGAAAAGTCTGTCCCAACTTGGGTTTTCTAAACTTTTTAATATTACATCTTGGTTAGTCAATTCTTTACCGTCAGCACCTAACCCATTTCTGTTTATTTCTAAACTCTGACAAGCTTTTTGTAAGGCTTCCTGAAAAGAACGTCCGATGCCCATAACCTCGCCAACGGATTTCATTTGAAGTCCTAATGTTCTGTTAGCACCTTTAAATTTATCAAAATTCCATCTAGGTATTTTAACAATAACGTAATCTAATGTTGGTTCAAAGTACGCTGAAGTAGATTTAGTAATCTGATTATCTAATTCAGTAAGATTATAACCAATAGCTAATTTTGATGCTATTTTAGCAATTGGATAACCTGTAGCTTTTGATGCTAAAGCAGATGAACGTGAAACCCTTGGGTTAATTTCTATGGCAATAATGTCTTCTTTTTCATCAGGACTTACAGCAAACTGAACATTACATCCTCCGGCAAAATCCCCGATAGAACGCATCATTTTAATTGCCATATCTCTCATTTTCTGATAAGTTGTATCAGACAAGGTCATTGCAGGAGCAACAGTAATAGAATCTCCTGTATGAATCCCCATAGGATCAAAATTTTCAATAGAACAGATGATTACCACATTATCGTTTTTATCTCTCAACAACTCTAACTCATATTCTTTCCAACCCATCATCGCTTTATCTATCATTACCTCATGAATAGGAGAAATGTGTAAGCCTTGGTTTAATAATTCATCAAATTCTTTTTCATCGTAAACTATTGCAGCTCCAGCCCCTCCTAAGGTGTAAGAAGCTCTAATACATAAAGGAAAGCCATATTCTTGAGCTACTTCTTTTCCTTCTAAGAAAGATTTTGCAGTAGTTTGTGGTGCCATCGGAACACCAATATCTTCCATTAATTTTCTAAATGCTTCTCTATTTTCAGTAATTTCAATTGCAGCAATATCCACCCCAATCATTTTCACATTGTATTTTTCCCACAAACCAGTTTCATCACATTCAATACAAAGGTTCAAAGCAGTTTGCCCACCCATAGTAGGTAAAACAGCATCAATATCGTGTTTTTGTAAAATTTCTTCAATAGATTCAACCGTAAGTGGTTTAAGGTAGATATTATCAGCAACCACTTTATCCGTCATAATAGTTGCAGGGTTAGAATTGATTAAAGTAACTTCAATCCCTTCGTCTCTTAATGAACGAGCTGCCTGAGAGCCGGCATAATCGAACTCACAAGCTTGACCTATTACTATTGGACCGCTACCTATAATTAAAATGTGTTTGATGGATGAATCTTTTGGCATTTTCTATTTATTTTTATTTTCAATAATTATTTCTTGCGTTTGCGAAATTACTTTAATTTGCTGATTGATTAAAGGCTTATTTTTCAACAAAACCTAAAATTTTGTTCAAAAAAAAGGGATGCTTTTGCATCCCTTTAATTTATATCAATATGTTTATCTCTTATGTCTCGGTTCGTCAGACACAGTCAATCTCTTTCTTCCTTTAGCTCTTCTTCTTGCTAATACTTTTCTACCATTTGCAGTTTCCATTCTGCTCATAAAGCCATGTTTATTTCTTCTTTTTCTTCTGGATGGCTGAAACGTTCTTTTCATTTTTTCTATGTTTTATTTTATTTCGGTCTGCAAAAGTATATTTTTTTTCTTTCTCTGCAAGTAATATTTAAAATTTATTTCATTTTTTTTATGCCCCATCAATAACCCTCATCATTTTCAATGGTATTCAATACTGGTAAATGGATGTGGAACTTTACTGCTACTAATCTGGCTAAAATAACAACAAACGCTGCAATTAGCTCTGTTACTGTAATAGGAACGCTAAAGTGAATACAAATAAAATAGACAACTCCTCCAGCTACACATGCTAGTGCATAAATATCTTTTCGCAATAATAAAGGCACTTCGTTTAGTAAAACATCTCTAATTACACCTCCTAAAGAGCCGGTAATTGCTCCCATTAATATACAAACCCAAAATGGAAAGTCTGCTTCTACACTTTTGCTAATGCCTACAATTGTAAATAAGCCCAGCCCAATGGCATCAAATAAAAATAAGGTATTGCCCCATTTAAATAGTTTATCTTTAAATAAGATGGTGATTAGCAGTGCTACGCCTGTTGTTATAAAATATTTGCTGTCTAACATCCAAAAAGGAGTAGTATCTAATAATACATCTCTGGCTGTTCCTCCACCAATAGCGGTTACCAGTCCAATTATGTAGGCACCAAACCAATCTATTTGTTTACGAGAGGCTAATCTGATGCCGCTTATCGCAAAAACAAAAGTTCCTATTAAGTCGAGTAAATTGGTTAGGATTTCTTCCAAAGTAGTTGTAGTTAGTTAGCAATTTACAAATCGCTTAGTCCATAGATTGAGTTGGAGCATTAGATAGCTCCACCATTTTAGCAAACTCTTCGGGTGATAAGTCGTTGAAATAAAAACTTACTGGGTTTACAGGAATATCATTTTTTCTCACTTCGTAATGGCAGTGCGGACCAGCAGATAAGCCTGTGTTTCCTACATATCCTATAATATCACCTCTATTTACTTTTTCGCCTTCTTTAACTTTTATTTTACTCATGTGAGCATACAACGTAACATAACCATAACCATGGTCAATTCTTACGTGATTTCCGTAGCCACTTGCTTTGTTATCTGCCTGAATAACTGTTCCTTTACCTGTTGCATAAATTGGCGTTCCTATAGGAGCAGTAAAGTCCATCCCTGCATGAAATTTAGTATATTTTAAAATAGGATGTGTTCTCATGCCGTAACCACTCGCCATTCTGGTCAAGTCTTCATTATGTACTGGTTGAATGGCAGGAATAGATTCCAACATTTTCTCTTTGTTTTTAGCCATTTTAAAAACTTCATCAAAAGATTTAGATTGGATATATAGTTGTTTGGAAAGTTGGTCTATTTTTTTTGCTGTAGAAATAATCAAATCAGCATCAGAAAAATTTTCTAATTCTTCATATCTGTTTACACCACCAATACCTGCTTTTCTAATTTCTGCGGGAATAGGTTCTGCTTCAAAAATTACACGATAAATATTATCATCTCTTTTCTGAACATCCTCAACAACAACGGCTAGTTTTTCTAACTTTTTGTTCAACAATTCATATTGTGCAAGCAATTCGGCATTTCTAATTTTAAGCTTCTTTTCTTTTGGAGAATCTACAAAAGAATAGGTAACCGCATAAATGGCTACACCAAAAACCAAACTAGCTCCTAAAAAATACAATGCCCTTGAAAGTTTTTGTCTCCAAGTAAGCTTAATTTTATCGTAGCTTAAGGTATGCGGATTATATCTGTATTTTACTTTTGCCATTTATTTCTTTTTTTCGTTGATTATTTGAGAATCTCCAACGAAAAAATTTATGTAGTTTTGACAAAAATAACAAAAATGCCTTTACATGGTTTAAAAACGCTGCTTTTAGTAGTTTTTTAACATTTTTTAAAAGCATTTAAAACACTAAAAACAATCATTATCAATTAATTATATAATTCCTATATTTATGAAGTCTCAAGAAATTCGTGAAACTTTTTTAACGTTTTTCAAACAAAAAAACCACAAAATTGTAGCTTCTGCTCCAATGGTAATTAAAAATGACCCTACGTTAATGTTTACCAATGCAGGAATGAATCAGTTTAAAGATTTATTCTTAGGCAATTCTCCTATTGTGGATAAAAGAATTGCTGATACCCAAAAATGTTTGCGTGTTTCAGGTAAGCACAACGATTTAGAGGAAGTGGGTGTTGATACTTATCATCACACCATGTTTGAGATGTTGGGCAACTGGAGTTTTGGAGATTATTTTAAAAAAGAAGCGATAGAGTGGGCTTGGGAATTGTTAGTTGATGTTTATAAAATTGATAAAAACAGGTTGTATTTTACCGTTTTTGAAGGCGATGCAGAAGATGGAACTCCTGAAGATACGGAAGCTTTTGAGCTTTGGAAAGAGCTTTTGGAAAAAAACGGATTGACAACAGATAAAATTTTAAAAGCCAATAAAAAAGATAACTTTTGGGAAATGGGAGATACAGGTCCTTGTGGTCCTTGTTCTGAAATTCATGTGGACATTAGAAGCGATGAAGAAATTTCTAAAATTCCTGGGAAAGACTTAGTAAATAACGACCATCCGCAAGTTATTGAAATTTGGAATTTAGTTTTTATGGAGTTTAACCGTATGGCTGATGGGAAATTAAAACCACTTCCTGCGAAACATGTGGACACAGGAATGGGATTTGAACGATTGGCAATGGTGTTGCAAGGTAAAAAATCGAATTACGATACTGATGTTTTTTCTCCATTAACCGACAAAATAGCTCAGATTTCGGGTATTCCATATAAAAACTCATTAGATACACATTATAAAACAGATGTAGCCATTCGGGTTATTGCCGACCATGTGAGAGCAGTTGCTTTTTCTATTGCAGACGGACAATTACCTTCAAACAATGGTGCTGGATACGTTATTCGTAGAATTTTAAGAAGAGCTATCAGATATGGTTACAGTTTCTTAAACCTTAAAGAGGCTTTTATTTATGAGTTGGTAGAAATTTTAGCTCAACAAATGGGAACATTTTTCCCTGAATTGGTTAATCAACAAGAAATTATTACTAAAGTAATTAAAGAAGAAGAAGATAGCTTTTTGCGTACGCTAGATAAAGGCATTTCTCGATTTGAAAATTATATTGCAACAGCAACATCAAAAACCATTGATGGGAAGTTTGCTTTTGAATTGTATGATACTTTTGGTTTTCCTATAGATTTAACTCAATTGATGGCAACTGAAAATGGTTTTAAAGTAGATATGGACGCTTTTAACAAAGAGTTAGATGAACAAAAAAATCGCTCTAGAGCTGCTACCAAAATTGAAACAGGAGATTGGGTTACTGTTCAAGATGCTTCAGGAACTGAATTTATTGGTTACGATAATTTAGAAAGCGAAACAAAAGTTGTAAGCTATAGAAAAATTAAAGCTAAGGATAAAGAACAATATCAATTGGTATTAGAAAAAACACCATTTTATCCAGAAGGTGGAGGTCAAGTAGGTGACAAAGGTTTTTTAGAAGTAAACGGTAAGAAAATAGCTGTTTTAGATACTAAAAAAGAGAACAATCTAATTGTTCATTTTACCAAAGAATTGCCTGAAGATGTTATGGCACCTGTAAAAGCTGTTGTTAGTAACGATAGAAAACTAACTGCTGCTAATCACTCAGCCACACACTTATTACACCAAGCACTTAGAACAATTTTGGGTACGCATGTAGAACAAAAAGGCTCGTTGGTAAATGCCGACTATTTGCGTTTCGATTTTTCTCATTTCCAAAAAGTAAGTGAAGAAGAATTGCAACAAATAGAAGCTTTTGTGAATGAAAAAATTAATGCTGCTATTGCATTAAACGAACACAGAGAAATTCCGATAGAAGAAGCTGAAGAGCAAGGAGCTATGATGTTGTTTGGAGAAAAGTATGGCGATAAAGTGCGTATGATTCAGTTTGGAGATTCTAAAGAATTGTGTGGAGGAATTCATGTAAACAATACTCAAAATATTGAGTTGTTTAAAATCACTTCTGAAGGCTCTGTTGCAGCAGGAATTAGAAGGATTGAAGCAGTTACATCAAAAGGCGCAGCGAACTATTTAAAAGAAAAAATAGATACCATAACCAAACATCCACTATCAGGATTAGTGAGTGATGAAATTATTAACAAAATAAATATTGTTCAAAACAACTTGCTTCAACAATATGTTAAAGTAAGCGACATGCCTGTTTTAAACATTATTTCTCCTTCAAATGGTTCGCTACAAATAGATGTGTTGAGTAATGCAATTGTAGATTTTACAAAAATTAAGTTGGATGCGGCTATTATTGATGAATTGAATAACATCAAAAAAGCCATGCTTAAAGAAGAAGAACAAAAAGGCAAAGAGCAAGCAAAAGCTATTAAAGAACAATTATTAACTGAAGTTAAAAATATTAATGGAGTTAATGTTATTACTAAAAAATTAACTGCAGTTGACGCAGCAACCTTAAAAGATTTGGCTTTTCAGTTGAATGCCCAGATAGATAATTTATATTTGGTATTGGGTGCAGAAATTAATGGAAAACCGAACTTAACCATTGCTATTTCTGATAATTTAGCTACCGAAAGAAAATTACATGCAGGCAATATAATTAGAGAAGCAGCTAAAGAAATGCAAGGCGGTGGTGGTGGTCAGCCATTTTTTGCAACAGCAGGTGGAGCCAACCTAAACGGTTTAGATGCAGCTATGGAAAAAGCATTAGCAGTATTAAATTAATGCTTAATTTAGCACTTCATTTTTTTTCATGAAGAATTTCATTTATATAGCACTAGTAGTACTTTTGGTCAGTTTTGTACCGCATAAGTATTATGTATCTATCACAGAAATTAACTTCAATGAAAAAGAACAATTGTTTGAAGCTTCTATTAAGTTTATTGGTCACGATTTAGAATACGCCTTAGAAAAAGAAGGTCATCCTGAATTACATCTTGGCACAGAAAAAGAACATGAAAAAGCTAACGAAATCATTTTTAATTTCATCAAAAAACATGTTGAGATTATTGTAAATGATAAAGCTGTTGACATTCACTTTTTCGGAAAAGAAGTTAGAGCAGATGATGATATCTTGGTTTATTTTACTTCATCGCCAATAGAATCAATAAATTCTGTAGAAGTAAAATCTACCATCTTAAATAATTATTTTGAAGAACATGTAAACATCATCTACCTTACAGTAGGTGAACAACGTTTTAATTTTAGATTAAACGACTATAAAAAATCAGAAAAACATCAAATAAAACAGGAATGATACGAATTACTTTAGCATTAATATTAGTAAGTGCATTTGGTACTATTAACGCACAAGAAAACACCAATAAAAACAAATTCAGACAGTTAAAAGAAGAATTTGCTACTCCTAATATTTACAGAACAGCTTCTGGTGCTCCTGGTCATGGATATTATCAGCAAAAAGCAGATTATATTATTGATATTACTTTGGATGATAAAGCACAAAAGATTTACGGTAAAGAAACGGTAACCTACAAAAATAACTCTCCTGATAAATTGGAATACCTTTGGGTTCAGCTTGATCAAAACATGAGAGCTCAGGATTCTGATACCAAACTAATTGAGACAGGAAACATTAATGAAAAGATGTCTTTTAAGCAAATTGCTGATTTGCACAACAATTTTGATGGTGGTTTTAAATTAGATTATGTTAAAGATGTATCAGGAAAAGATTTGCCTGTAACCATTAACAAAACCATGATGAGAATAGATATGCCCAAACCATTAATGCCTGGAGCAAGCTATACATTCAAAATAAAATGGTGGTATAACATTAATGATAGAGACGAAATTGGTGGTCGCTCGGGCTATGAATATTTTGAAGAAGACAGCAATTATTTATACACCATTGCTCAGTTTTACCCTAGAATGGCGGTTTATAACGAAGTAGAAGGCTGGCAACACAAACAATTTTTAGGAAGAGGAGAGTTTACCTTGCCTTTCGGAGATTTTAAAGTAAACATTACAGCTCCTGCTGACCATGTGATTGCATCAACAGGAACATTAACCAATGCTAATAGTGTACTTACTTCCGAGCAAAGAAAAAGATTTGCTGCAGCTCAAAATGAATACAAGCAACCAGTAATTATTATTACTCAAGAAGAAGCTGAAAAGAATGAAAAATCTAGGTCTAACGAGACCAAAACATGGAGTTTTAGTGCTAGTAATGTTAGAGACTTTGCTTTTGCTTCATCAAGAAAATTTATTTGGGATGCCATGGCTGTTGATTTAGGAGATAAAAAAAGTTTGGCAATGAGCTACTATCCTAAAGAAGGAAACCCGCTTTGGGAGCAATACAGTACAAAAGTGGTAGCGCATACGTTGAAAAGCTATTCAAATCACACCATTACTTATCCTTATCCAGTAGCCATTTCGGTTCACTCTAAAAGAATTGGAATGGAATACCCAATGATTTGTTTTAATGGCGGAAGACCAGAACCGGACGGTACCTATTCTGAAAGAACAAAATATGCTATGATTGGCGTAATTATCCATGAAGTGGGACATAATTTTTTTCCTATGATTATAAACTCTGATGAAAGACAATGGACTTGGATGGATGAGGGTTTAAATACTTTTACACAATACTTGTGTGAGCAAGAATGGGAAAGAGATTATCCTTCTCGTAGAGGTCCTGCTCATAAAATTGTTGACTATATGAAAGGAGATAAAGAATACATTTCTCCTATTATGACTAACTCAGAATCTATTTTCCAATTTGGTAATAACGCCTATGGAAAGCCTGCTACTGCTCTTAATATTTTAAGAGAAACTGTGATGGGAAGAGAATTATTTGATTTTGCTTTTAAAACCTATGCCGAAAGATGGAAATTTAAACATCCAACACCTGAAGATTTTTTCAGAACTATGGAAGATGCTTCTGCTGTTGACTTAGATTGGTTTTGGAGAGGTTGGTTTTACACTACCGACCATGTAGATATTGCCATCAAAAATGTAGAATGGTTTAAAATAGATTCTAAAAATCCGGAAGTAGAAAAAGCCATTCAGAAAGAAATGAAAGCTAATGAACAGAAAGGAATTGGTGAAATAAGAAATGCTAAAGAAGTAAAAGAAACCTACGAAGAACAAGATCCTTCTATAATGGATTTTTATGATAAGTATGATCCTTTTGAAGTAAATTTAATAGATAAAGTGGATTATCAAAAATATTTAGCCAACCTTAATGAAAAAGATGTTGCTATTTTAAATTCGAAATACAATTATTACACGGTAAGTTTTGAAAGTGTTGGAGGATTAGTAATGCCACTTATTCTTCAGTTTATTTTTACCGATGGCTCTAAAGAAGTAATTAGAATTCCTGCAGAAATTTGGAAAATGAATCACAAAAATGTTTCTAAAGTATTTTTCTTTGAAAAAGAATTGGCAGGGATAGAATTAGATCCATTTTTAGAAACAGCAGATGTTGATTTAAGCAACAACAATTGGCCTCCAAAAATGCAACCTAGTAAGTTTGAACTTTATGAAAGAAAAGCTTACAATTGGGGAGGTTACGGTGAGAACCCTATGCAAAGAGCCAAAAAGAATGAAGAGCTGAAAAACAAGCAATAAGAAAACAATCACAAAAAAGTTGGTGAGACTGTTGAAGGAAAGTTAATTGTTTTAGTTGATTAACACTTTTTTTTGTTCCGTAGGAACTATATTTTGGTAGTTTATACAAATAATAGGTAATAAAGTCCCGTAGGGACGGCATTTATTCATAGCATTCAAATACCTATTTTTCATCCTAGTCAACATCGAATTTATTTAACAAATCAAGATATCCTTCTCTCCATTCTTTTGTAATGATATTTACTATACCTTTTACAGCAAAAACAGTATTGATGGATGGTAATTTGTGTATAAGTATTTAAGTTCGTTGAGTTCGCAAGCTCGATTAGCATGGTTAATTATTAGTTTTTTAAAATATCGTCCCTACGGGACTTGATGAACTGCAATGGTAATTATTACCAAAATATTGTCCCTACGGGACTTAATAGCTACAAAGAGAATTATTTTTTCTTATTTCAGTATAAAAGTATTATTTTCTTCTCCCCAACTTATTTACTTGCCCTTTCCTTTTATATCAATATCTTGGATTTCGTTAAACCGTTCGATAATTTCTGCTGCATTAGCTTTTTCCAATTCAATTTCAACAAAGCAAGTTAGCTCGAAGTGTTGTTTGGTAACCGTTAATTGGTGCTGATTGATAAAAGCCATTATTGCCGACATCTTATCATAATTAAATTCAATTTTATAAGTTTCAGTAAGTTTTTTAGTGATGATTTTGCCATTTTCCAACGCTTCTTTTGCAGCAGCTTTATAAGCATTTACTAATCCGCCAACACCTAATTTTGTTCCACCAAAATAACGAACTACCACAATAGCAACATTGGTTAATTCTTTAGATAGTAATTGACCGTAAATGGGCGAGCCAGAAGAGTTTTTAGGTTCTCCATCATCACTATACCTGTATTGTTCGCCATTAATACCAAAGCGAAAAGCGTAGCAAAAATGTCGTCCGTTAGGATGTTCAGTTTTAATAATGGATAATTGTTCTTTAAAGGAATTTTCGGAAAGAACTGGAAAAGCATAAGCTAAAAACTTGCTGCCCTTTTCCTTATACTCTCCTGTAGAAGAGTTACTTAATGTTAAATAACTTTCTTTATTTTCCAACTTTTTAAAAAATTTATGTATTTACAAAGTTGGCAATAGAAATCATTATCGCAAATTTTATTTGCGGTAAATTAAATTAAAATGTCAATCAGCTTAGGCTTTCACTCTTTGTTTATTCTTCAGTGCTCTTAGTCTTCTTAAAGCCTCTAAATGTTCTTTTCTTTTTTTTTTCGGTTTGTAGTTTTTACTCATGATGTAAAGTACTCCGAAAATAGCTCCAAGGAACAATGCAGTAACTAGGAACAAGATTAAATTTGAGTCCATAATGTTAGGTTTTAAGTGAAGCGATAGGTAGTCAATTCAACATTAAAACACAGTTTTTAGATAAATGAAATAAAAATTTCGACCAATCCTTAAATCTGTACTATGAAACATATAACGTAAGTTTTTTTAAATTGTTACTTTTATACTTTATTATTTTATGAAACGACCGTGAATAAAAATTTATCAGACAGGAAAATGATTATTTGGGAGTTACATCTGACCGATAAAAAACAATGAGTATAAACTGATGAAAAAGCAAAATTTCACTTTCGGACAACTTTAACTCACCCCCAAGTTATCTTGCGATAACTACTCCCCCTCTCTTTTGAAGAGAGGGGGTTAGGGGGTGAGTTGAGAGCGAAATTTCTTTCAATTGTAAAAATAGTTACTTTAATTATAGATAGTTATGGAGCATTATCTGATTAAGAAACTGAGATAAACATATGAAACGACAGATAAACATCAATAAATTAAACAAAAAAAAGCTACTTTCTGTAGATGAATATGTTAGTGCCATAGCTAAAGGAGATAGAAATGCATTGAGTAAAGCGATTACACTTGTTGAAAGTAATAATAAATCGCACCAAGTTATTGCTGAACAAATTATTGAAAAATGCCTGCCTTTATCAGGAAAATCATTTAGAATAGGTATTACAGGTGTACCAGGTGTTGGAAAAAGTACATTTATTGAGGCGTTGGGAATGTTTTTAATTCAACAAAAAAACAAAAAAGTAGCTGTTTTAGCTATAGATCCGAGCAGCAATAAAAGTAGTGGAAGTATTTTAGGCGATAAAACCAGAATGAACGAACTCTCTGCTCAGGAAAATGCTTTTATCCGACCTTCCCCTTCTTCAGGGACGTTGGGAGGTGTAGCAAGAGCAACAAGAGAAAGTATAATTTTATGTGAAGCTGCCGGTTATGAAGTTATATTGGTAGAAACCGTTGGTGTTGGTCAGTCGGAAACGGAAGTAAAATTAATGGTGGATTTCTTTTTATTGTTGATGCTTGCTGGTGCGGGAGATGAATTGCAAGGCATAAAAAGAGGCATTATGGAAATGGCTGATGCACTTGTTATTAATAAAGCCGAAGGAGACAATATTGACAAAGCTAAAACTGCCAAAAGAGCTTACCAAAATGCGTTACATTTATTTCCGCCCAATAAAAATGCGTGGACACCAAAGGTTGAAACTTGCTCAGCATTAGAGCATACCAATATTCCTGAAATATGGAAAATAATGGAAGATTTTCAGCATTTGTTGGTGAGCAACGGTTTTTTTGATACACAGCGAAAAGAACAAGTAAAACATTGGTTGCAAAGTGAAATTAATCAGGCATTAATAGCTATGTTTAATGACAATACAGCTATTCAGGATAAACTAAAGGTTCTGGAAAAAGAAGTGTTGAATAATACCAAATCTCCTTTTGCAGCAGCAAACGAGTTGATTGGATTGTTGAAACAGTAAACATCTAAATATGAAAAGAATTGCTGTAATATTAATTATTGGATTTTTCTTAAGTTTTAGTATGGTTGTTAATGGTCAAATACATCACGCTAGTACTAAAGAACAAGGGGCTTTAATGATTGAAGGGAAAGTAACAGACTTAGGTAAAATTGGATTATTTGCAAATGTTCAAATCGAATTCAAGAAAGGATCTTATAAATTTGATGCTATGCACATATTCAGTGATAGTAGCGGTTTTTTTCAGATTATATTAAAAAGAGGTGTTAAGCATAAATTCATTATATATGCTGATGGATTTAAACCAAAAGTTTTAGAAATTGATACAAGAAAAAGTGGTAAAAGTAAAAATGGTTATGTAATCCCAATAGAGGTAGTTTTAGAAAAGGGAAAAAAAGAAGTTGAAGGATTAACTCCAGTAGTTGTAATATTTTACGATAAAGAAACCGATTCATATAAATCTAAGATGTACAATTAGTTTTTTTATACTCTTGAATATTTGTAATATGTTTGGAAATTAGTGAATAAACAAAATGAAGAAAAATAGATATTATCATTTATCTTATTGTTCTGTTTGTAAAAACAGAACTTTTAATTTACAAAATGGAATTATTTGTAAATTAACAAATGAACAAGCTAATTTCTCTGATTATTGTCTTGATTATACTTTAGACAATGAAAAAATCAAACAAATCAAAAATGATATTTCTTCAAAAATTGAGAGTGATTTCTGTAATAATTCACTTATTTCAACATTTGGTAACGTTGGAAAATATAAGGAATTAACACCTAGTAAAACATCAAAGTACAATTCAAAAAAAAATACTCATGGTTTAAAACTTGGAAAAAATAAATTCTTAGCTCCTATGTTCATTCTTTTTGCTGTATCATTTTTAGTTATGATAATAAAAGGTGCAATCGATAATGAAAAAATTGCAAATTTTCAAAATGCTGGATTAGCAATTTTAATTCTTTGTGTCCCCTTTTTATGGTTCGGAGTAAAACAATTGCTTGATAACAAAATATATATTGAAACTTCTGATAAGCTATTAATGTTAAATGGATATATAATAGCATGGAATGATATATTAGTTGTAGGTTTTTCTGAGTTACATACAGGAAAAGGACCTTCATCGATAAATATGGTAATTGGCACAAAAACTAGAGGTTTAATTGTTACTAATATTGATAATATTCAAATTTCTCATCAAGAAATAGCTGATATTATTTTCTTAAACCAAAATACTAACACCTAATACTATTTAATTTGAAAACAACTAATTTTCACAGTACAAAACAATTCTACTACAACCATTTTCCCTTACTTCACAAATCAAAAAGCTTATTTCCTTATTTTTACCATTCCAAAATTTGTTAAGAATGCAAAAAATATACGCTTTATTGTTAGTTTTATTAACGCCTTTTTTACTTAAAGCACAAGGTGATTCTTTGTTTATTCGTTCTATCTATGATGTCGCTTTAGAAAAAGGTCATGCCTATAAAAATTTAGAAGTGCTTTGTAAACAGGTTGGAGCAAGAATTACTGGTTCTGCGGAAGCACAAAAAGCGGTAGAATGGGGTTACAACCTACTTTCTTCTTATGGTTTTGATACGGTTTATTTACAAGAAATTGATGCTCCTTATTGGAAAAGAGGCACCAAAGAAGCAGGATGGATTTCTACTGCCAACAAGGAATTTCATAAATTGAATTTACTAGCTTTAGGAGGTTCTATCGCTACCAACGGTTTGCTAAAAGGGGATATAGTAGAAGTGGCAGATTATGAAGCATTGAAAACCATAGATAAATTGGCAGTAAAGGGAAAAGTTGTATTTATCAATCAGGCATTTGACCAAAAGCTTATCAATACCTTTAGTGCTTATGGTTATTGTTATCCGATGCGTGCATTTGGTGCTATTGAAGCTAGTAAATTAGGAGCAAAAGCGGTTATTATTAGGTCGATGGCAACACCGACAGATAATCATCCGCATACAGGTTCGCTGGTTTATGATGATAAAACACCTAAAATTCCTGCTGCAGCTATCAGTACTGCCGATGCAGATTTACTTTCTGCTTGGTTAAAACAAGGAGATGTATCTATTGCCTTAGAAATGGATTGTAAAACTTTACTAAATGTAACAACTTACAACGTTATTGCTGAAATGAAAGGGAAAGATGACCAAATCATCACTTTTGGCGGACATCTTGATTCTTGGGATGTTGGTGAAGGAGCTCATGATGATGGAGCAGGAATTGTTCATTCTATTGAAGCATTGAGAATTTTAAAAACCTTGAATTATCAACCTCAACATACCTTACGTTGTGTGTTATTTATGAATGAAGAAAATGGCAATTTTGGTGGAAAAACCTATGCTAAATTAGCCAAGCAAAACAAAGAAAAACACCTTGCTGCCATCGAAAGCGATAGAGGTGGTTTTTTACCGTTAGGTTATGATGTGTTAGGCTCTGACAAACACCTCGAATTTGTTAAATCTTTCGACAAATTATTATTCGATTATGATTTAACGAAAATAAAGAAAGGTTATAGTGGTGTGGATATTATGCCCTTAAGAGAAGAATATCCGGACATGTTGCAAATAGGTATTGCCATTAATTCTCAATTGTATTTTAACTACCACCATGCTGAAACAGATGTGTTTGAAGCAGTAAACAAAAGAGAATTGGAAATGGGTGCCGGAGCAATGGCAACTATTGTTTATTTGTTAGATAAGTATTTGGAGTGAATTTTTCTGCGATATATTTCTCAACCAACTCTTTATCAGTTTTATTTTTTAAGATTAATAATTCATGATTTTTATGTGTTCGATAACTCATAAGAAATTTCGTTTTTCCGCTTCGAGTTAACTCCAAAAATTCAAATCGTTTTGGATCAAACTTATCGGTTATCAAATCCACTTTTTGAGTTCGGTCAAGTATTTTTATCAGCCGAATCATTTTTCCATTTTTCTCGTCAATCAGAATTTCTGAGTAATAAATCCAAGCCGCAAATCTGTAAACAATATATCCAATTAAAGTTAAAATTGCTATTAGTAATCCAACTAACCAACCAAAAATAAAAATTAAGACAATAAACGAAATAGAATTCCAAACGGTTAATTCTTTCCATTTAAACGGAATTCTATCACTCAATAAATGAACGTGTCCATTTTTGGAAATTCTAAAATAATCTTCGTTTTCGTTCATAGTATATTTATATAGAAACCGAACGCATTACAAATGCGTTCGAGTGAATCTTCAATTATTGTTATTTATGTATTTTCGTTCAGAAGTTATAGTAATAAAATGTACCATCCAAATTAACCTATTATAATTTTTATTGAAATCAAATTTATCATGTAACTGAAGAAAACTAAATGAAATAGATGGTGAGATACCACTAGAAGTTTCAATTGCTAAATGATAATTCTTAATTATCTCAGCACTTTTTCCATAATTTTTTAGAAATTCTAAATATTTACCTTCCATATTTAGATTAAGATATACCACATTAGTATCTTTCGTATAAATATCTCTTCCATATTCATAAATCCATATATCATCAAACATTTTAGTTTTACTTATTTTATCTAAAAGAGCCTCATGTTTAGATGTTCCCATTTTAGTTTTTTGTCTAAAATCTTCCTCAGATTCTATATACTTCAATTCTTCAAAGAATAAATGATAAGCATTACTAACATTTTTTTCTCTTGATATTGTAACTAAATGTTTATCGAAAACAGATAATAATTTACCTAGTAGTTTTAATTCTTTTTTATTATACGTAGTATTTTCATTGGGTTGAGTATGGGCATAGTCAAAATTTTGTCCTTTTATTACAAAAAAAGAAGTGATAAATAAACTTAGCAGAATTAAACTAATTATTTTATGTTTTTTTCTATGTTTCATTATACTCAATCATTCTATTATGAAAATTGAAAAAATCAATTAATTCGTGTCCAAAATCAATACAAATTGACTAGTGTGGGGCTCTAATCTCTAATTTCCAATTTCCAATCACTTCCCCCCAACCATTTTTTTAATCTCGTTGAGTTTCATCAAGGCTTCAACGGGCGTAAGTGTATTGATATCAATGTTAATTAGTTCTTCTTTAATTTGCTCTAAAACAGGGTCGTCCAATTGAAAGAAGCTTAATTGCATATCTTCAACCGTTGGTTTAGTACTTACTTTTTTATTTTTACTGCTGCTTACATGCGAGTTTTCTAATTGTTTCAGGATGTCGTTAGCTCTATCCAACATAATTTTGGGCATTCCCGCCATTTTTGCAACATGAATACCAAAACTGTGATTGCTTCCGCCAGCAGCTAACTTTCTTAAAAAGTGAATTTTGTTATTAATTTCTTTAACAGAAACATTAAAGTTTTTAATTCGCTTAAAGCTGTTGGTCATATCATTTAACTCATGATAATGTGTAGCAAAAAGTGTTTTCGCTTTATGTGTAGGATGTTCGTGTAAGTATTCAGCTATGCTCCAAGCTATGGAAATACCATCGTAAGTGCTTGTTCCTCTACCAATTTCATCTAACAAAATTAAACTTCTTCCAGAAAGGTTATTTAAAATACTAGCCGTTTCGTTCATTTCTACCATAAAAGTAGATTCTCCTTGAGAAATATTATCAGAAGCTCCAACTCGGGTGAAAATTTTATCCACCACACCAATAACAGCATGTTTAGCGGGAACGTAAGATCCAATTTGAGCCAACAGTGTAATTAAAGCAGTTTGTCTTAATAAGGCCGATTTTCCCGACATATTTGGACCAGTAATCATCATTATTTGTTGCTGACTATCATCTAAATAGATATCGTTAACCACATACTCTTCGCCAATAGGTAATTGTTGTTCTATAACTGGGTGTCTGCCCGATTTAATATCAATTATTTTGGTATCGTTAACTTCTGGTCGGGTATAACTATGTTCTTTAGCAATAGTTGCAAAGGACAATAAACAATCGAGTTGGGCAATTAAAACAGCATTTAACTGGATTGGATTGATGTAGTCTGCTAACTCTAACACTAAATCGTTAAACAATTGTGTTTCGAGAACTAAAATTTTTTCATCAGCACCTAAAATTTTGCTTTCATACTCTTTAAGTTCTTCAGTAATGTAGCGTTCTGCCTGAGTAAGCGTTTGTTTTCTGTGCCAAGTTGGAGGTACTTTGTCTTTATGTGTATTTCTTACTTCAATATAATATCCGAAAACATTATTAAATGCAATTTTTAAACTCGGAATGCCAGTAAGTTCACTTTCTCTTTCCTGAATTTCTACCAAGGCATCTTTTCCTGAATGTAATATTTTTCGAAGTTCATCTAATTCCTTAGCAACATTATTTTTAATTACATTTCCTTTGGCGATAGCTACAGGAGGGTCGTCAAAAATGGTAGTTTCTATTTTGTCTTTTAAAATAGTACATGGATTCAGTTGTTCTCCAATCTTTTTTAAGGCAGCATTATCAATAGATAAGCAAGCAGATTTTATGGGTTCTATAGCTAACAAAGCTCGTTTTAACTGCACCACTTCTCTAGGATTAATTCTACCTGTGGCTACTTTTGAAACGAGTCTTTCTAAATCTCCAATTTCGTGTATGGCTGTTCTGATGCTTGCAGCAAAATCTGTTAGATTAACAAAAGTATTTACGATTTCCAGACGAGCATTAATTGGAGCAACATCCTTTAACGGTAAGGTTACCCAACGTTTCATTAAACGAGAACCCATTGGAGAAATAGTGCAATCGATAATGTCTATAAGTGTTTTGGCATTTTCGTTGGGAGAGTAGATTAACTCTAAGTTTCTAACGGTAAATTTATCGAGCCAAACATATTTATCTTCTTCAATTCTTGATAAAGCAGTAATGTGCTTTACTTTTTCGTGTTGCGTTTCCGAGAGATAATGCAAGGCTACTCCAGCAGCTATAATGGCATTGGAAAAATCTTCAACGCCAAAACCTTTTAGCGATTTCGTTTGAAAATGATTTTGAAGTGTTTCTCTGCCAAAATCTTCTGTAAACACCCATTCATCAACAGCGTAAGTATAAAATTGGTTGCCGAAAAGCTCGTGAAACTGTTTTTTATCGTTGCGTTTAAAAAGCACTTCAGAAGGTTTAAAACCATGCAATAGTTTATCGATATATTCTACACTCCCTTCGGCAGCCAAAAACTCTCCGGTAGAAATATCCAGAAAAGCAACTCCTGCACCTTTTTTAGTTAGCGTAACAGCAGCTAAAAAGTTATTGGATTTATGATCTAAAATTTGGTCGTTAAACGTTACTCCTGGAGTTACTAATTCAGTAACACCTCTTTTAACTATCTTTTTTACTTTGCTTGGAGCTTCTAATTGGTCGCAAATAGCAACACGCAAGCCCGAACGAACCAATTTAGGTAAATAAGTATTTAAGGAATGATGTGGAAAACCGGCCAATTCTAATTTAGAAGAACCGTTATTTCTGGCGGTTAGTACAATGCCTAAAATATTGGCAGCTTTAATGGCATCTTCACCAAAAGTTTCGTAAAAATCTCCTACTCTAAAAAGCAATAAAGCATCAGGATACTTCGCTTTGATGGCATTGTATTGCTTCATCAAAGGAGTGGTTGTTTTTTCTTCTTTTTTATCTTTTTTCAAGGTGGCTTGCATCTGTTTTTTAAAACTCACACAAACTTAAGTCATTGTCCTAAATTTTTGAAAAATTACCCATACCAACTAATGAATAGTTATTAACAGAATTAAAACCCAACAGTACAAAAAAAATCCTTAGAAGAAGACTCCTAAGGATTTTAACCATATCTAAACTATTATTATAAGCTTATTTTTTAACCATTTTCTTTTCTCTAATACGAGCAGATTTACCTGTTCTTTCTCTTAGATAGAAAATTCTAGCTCTTCTTACATTACCATGTTTGTTCACTTCAATTTTTTCAATAAATGGAGAAGCAAATGGAAAAACTCTTTCAACACCAATTCCACCAGACATTTTTCTAATAGTAAATGTTTCGTTAGCTCCTGAGTTTCTTCTTTGAAGTACTACTCCTTGAAAAAACTGAGTTCTTTCTTTGTTACCTTCCTTAATTTTATAATAAACAGTAATCGTATCTCCTGATTTGAATTCAGGGTATTGATTTATCTGAGACAAATCGTTTTCTACAAATTTAATAGCTTCCATATCTTTTATTTTTTATCCTAAAAAGGGTTGCAAATTTATACATTAAATATTAGTTCGCAAGTAATATTTTAAAAATAATTTTCATGTATTTACAATTGACTAAAAACCTTTAAAAATCAATAGCTTAGATTAGTTCCTAAGCTAAACAATATTACAAATTTTATTATTTTATTGATTTTGCTTGCTGTAAGAAGCATGTTTTATCAACACATCCATAGGTACAATTGCTAAAGTTTTTTCGTTAGTAGCTTCTAACACTACTTTTGGAGCAGCATTATTTTCATAAGCTTCTAAAAAACGAGCAGCACATAAACACCATTTGTCTCCAGGTTTTAATCCTTTAAAATCCCATTCTGGAACTGGAGTTATTAAATCATTTCCTACGTTGTAAGAAAAATCTAAAAATTCAGCTGTAACCTCAACACAAACGGTATGAACACCATAATCTGTACCGTCAGTATTGCAACATCCATCTCTAAAAAACCCTGTAATTGGGTCGTTACTACATGCTATAAGTGGCTCTCCGAATATGTTTAGTTGTTGTTCCATAAATTTAATATTTTACATTACTCCCATTGGGGTTTTTGTTCCTCTTTTTCCATTGCATTTTTTATGACTAGCACAAGCAAATAGACTTGCTAAAATTAAAAGGATTAATGATATTATTACTAGTTTTTTCATTTTAAATTGATTAAAATTTTAAAACCATCCTTCATTTTTGGGTTTATCAACAACTTTTTTCCCAAACTTGTAAACTAGCCCCACTCCAAATGAATAAGAATACCCTATATTTACAACGTAACGCCAGTCATCAAAAGTATTTTCTTCTTGTATATAATTATATGAACTTTCAACTAACAGTGAAATTTTGTCTCCAAAATCTATTGTTGCTCCAATTTTTGGTCCTATAGAATATCTTGAAACTACATTATTACTAAAAACGGTATCTAACTCAGTAGATATGTTTGTAGAATAATAAAGCATTATGTCTTCTTTTCGAGCAACTTTATAGTGATCATATTTTAAAATCCTTGCACCAAAAGTTCCTCCTATATAAAATTTCACTCTGTTATTGATATATGCAACATTATATCTTCCTTCTAATAATATAGGGTACATTTTAACCTCATAATACCTATCGTATCTAAAAATTGAATTATTCAAAGTTGAATAATCTACCTCATTAATTGGCTTAAAAGACTCGTAACCTGTTACCAAACCCACGCTAAATTTTTCCCATTCATGATAAACACCTGCTTCTACTCCAAATAAAGTCGATTTATAATTATTATTTCCAGCTATAGGTGTAGGGAAATTTTTATCTACTAAAAAATATACTCTCATTTGGGCATAACTAACTTCTGCCAACAATAAACTAATTGCTAAAACTACAATTCTCATTATTTATTTAAATTAAACTTTACTAAATGACTATTATAATTTTTTGTTATTTCAAAAATTGCTGATCCGTCATGGTGTGTAACGAAGTAAAAGGTGTTAAACTGATCCACTTTAACATCATTTATTTTATTTACTTTTGAGAAAAACTCTTTTGTTGAGTTTCCAGATGTTTTGTTAATTGAATACTTAAGTAGCACCCCATTTCTTCTATTTTTTAACCTTTTAGGAGGTTTTGAATTATTCAAACTCAAGTTTTTTAAATGATCATTATAAATAATGTTTATTTTACTTTCATCTTCAATAATTACCATATCTTTCCCTAATTTATTATACCCATCAACTGTAACTTGCATATCTGTTTCTTGTTTTTTTACTAATTTATTTATCCACGCTACACTTCCATCTTTATTAATTTTTGTAAAATATGCACTCTCAAACATCATGTTAAAATTAGGCACTATTAAAATAGCAGCAGCTGCTATTGGGACAACTGCACTTCTATTTACTGTTCTAGATTGTTCTGCAACTAATAAAAGACTACCATCTTCTAATATTTTTATGCTTTCAATCCCTAAATCACTAACATAAGGCTTGTATTTACCCTCTCCATACCTTCTCTTAATTGCCTCATGATTAGCTATTGTACTTGCTTTTTCATTTAGAAAAATGATGCTATCAGAAATAACGTGGTTTTTAATTTCTGAAGTAGAATCTCGAGGATTAAATATAAAAATACCACTTGGACCGAAAAATCTATTATTATAAGCCACAAAAGAAGACAATCCTACACACTTAACACCTTCTTCTGTCTGAACAAATTTCACACTATTTGCAACATAATTAGAATCTATATTAACTGTATATTTATAGGGCTTATCAGACGATGCTTCAATTTTATAAATCTCAATATCAAAATCTTTTTGAAGTTTAGAATTTGTCAAATATTTATTCTTATTTCCATATACATAGAAAGCACTAAAAATATCTCCTTGTTTATTAATCTCGAAATCTATACCCTGTAAATACTCCACTTCATAAGGCATTTTAATGTCTTTTTCCCATTTCAAGTTAAACCCTGTATCAAACACTTTATAACAATAAATAGCACTCTCTTTCTTTAGTTTATCTATTTTATAAGACACCGCTAATAATTCAGAGTCAACTGATAATTTAATCTCAAAATTATTATAAGAAGAATAGCCAGATTCATATACTGATGTTACTTCAAGGTCAGTTTTAAAAAGTAATTCTCCATTGTCTTTAAAAGAACAGGTTTTTGGGTCAATTTCTCGGTAATATAAACTTTCTTTGTAATTATTAAAATCACCTTCTCTTAACGAATAAAATATAAAAATTCTATCTTTAATTTTTAATATTTTTTCTAAACTTACTTCTTTTGAAAACAATTCAAAATTTGCACTTTCTTCAAGATTTAAAGTAGATAAATTATATTTTCTCAGATAAATCTTTTTATTACTTAAAAAAAGATCAAAAATCATATTATCTTCTTCGAACAAAAAGCTCTTATATAAATGAATAAAAACAGTCTTCGTTTTATAAGATTCGCCTTCATTAAGAACTTTATTATTTTCTAATCCTTTCTTCTGTGCAAGTAAAGTGAATGTTATTAAAAATAAATTAATAAGGATAAGTGTTTTTTTCATCATACTAAATTGTTTTTGCTATAATTCTTTGTAAGAAAAGCAATGATACTATTATTTTTTTAATCTTCCTTGTTATTTTCTGCCTCCATCAATTGTTTTTCGTGCATTTTATAATACGCTCCCTTAGCATTAAGCAACTCATTGTGTGTGCCAAACTCTACCATTTCTCCATCTTCCAGCACTACAATTTTATCTGCATTTCTAACTGTTGAAACTCTATGACTCACAATAATGGATGTTTTATTTTCCATCACTCTTTTTAGGTTGTTTAAAATAGCATCTTCGGTCTCTGTATCTACAGCCGACAAACAATCATCAAAAATTAAAATCTTTGGCGATTTTATAATGGCTCTAGCTATTGAAATTCGTTGTTTTTGTCCACCCGACAAAGTTACTCCCCTCTCTCCTACTCTTGTTTTAAATCCTTTATCAAATTCTTTTATGCTAGCATAAATAACAGCATCTTTGGCTGCTTGCTCTATTACCTCTTTTTCGGGCAATCTATTTTTATAGCCAAAAGCAATGTTGTTTTCAATGGTATCAGAAAACAAAAACACATCTTGAGGTACATAACCCACATTTTCTCTAAAATGATTCAGATTAATGTCTTTAATGTTTTTGTTATCTATCAAAATCTCGCCCTCATTCAAATCATAATTTCTCAATAAAAGATTAACAACTGTAGATTTTCCAGAACCTGTTCTACCAACAATTGCTAATGTTTCTCCTTGTTTTACTTTAAAAGAAATATTTTTCAACGCATTTATTCCCGATTCGGGATAAGTAAATGAAACATTGTTAAATTCAATATCTCCTTTAACTTCTTCTATTTTATCTGTCGGATTTTTAATTTTAGATTTCGTATTCAAAAATTCATTAATTCTCTCCTGAGACGCAGCTGCTCTTTGAATAATTGAAGAAACCCAACCTATTGCTGTTACTGGCCAAGTTAGCATATTAATATAAATTACAAACTCCAAAATATTTCCTTTGGTAATGTTTCCAGCAATGTATTCTTGTCCGCCAATATAAATGGTAAAAATGGTGCTTAACCCAATTAACAACAACATTGTTGGAGCAAAATAAGCGTTAGTTCTTACCAAATCCATAGAAAGGCTTCGGTAATTTTCATTTTGTTTATTCAGCTCTTTGTTAAAATAATCTTCTTTTACAAAAGATTTAATAATTCTAATTCCTGAATACGTTTCTTGCGTAAGCGTTGTAATATCTGATAGTTTAGCTTGTACTTTTGAACTTTGCTGATTGATGACATTACTTACATAATAAATAATGATAGATAAAATTGGCAAGGGAATAAGCGAATACAAAGTTAGTTTAACACTAATAGAAAACATAATAGGTACAACAATTACAAACAGTACAATTAAGTTTAAACTATACATAATTCCTGGTCCCAAATACATTCTTACTTTGGTAACATCCTCACTAATACGATTCATAATATCGCCTGTATTGTTAGACTTATAAAAAGAAGCATCCAAATCCTGGTAATGATTATATACTTCATTTTTTAAATCGTACTCTGCCAAACGAGACATGATAATAATGGTTTGACGCATAAAAAAAGTAAACGCACCTTTTATTATTGCCGCAATAAAAACAATAGCTCCATAAATTAAAACCACTTTGGTAAGCGGAATTCCATCCATATATTCCGTTAAAAATGAAGTGTCTGTAATTTCAACACCTGCAAGTTTTGCCTCAACTAAATCTAACGCCTCTCTAATAAGCTGAGCAGGGTAAACCGCAAAAATATTCGACAGCACAATAAACACAAACCCAAACAGTAGTCTGTACTTATATTTGAACAAATATTTATTAAGGTATTTAAGCGACTTCATTCAAAAAAATTTAAGCATTATAATTGAAGTTGTTTAAAGTCCTCATAATAAATTAAAAATTGTTTCTTTTTTCGTACTACATCGTTATTTTCTCCAACCATAGCTTAGGCTATGCTTGTTAAAAATGCCTCGTATTACAAAAAAACAATTCATTTTCATGGTTATATTTGAACTTTAAACAACTTCATTGAAGAAAAAAAGCTGTATTAACAAGAAAACACTAATTTTGAAACCTGATAATATTGCCCTTTTTTATTGCTTACAAAATTAGGGATTAATATTAGAAACTAAATAGGAAACAAACTCATTAAATAATAAAAGACATGACAGCAGTTAAAGAACAAGCATTTGCTGAAAATCCGGTTATTAGTCACATGACTACTACCGACCACGAACAATTAGTTTTTTGCCAAGATAATGCTACAGGCTTAAAAGCTATTATTGCTATTCATAATACTACATTAGGTCCTGCTTTGGGCGGAACAAGAATGTGGATGTACAATAACGAAGCTGAAGCTATCAATGATGTGCTTAGACTTTCAAGAGGAATGTCTTACAAAAATAGCTTGGCTGGTTTAAACCTTGGTGGTGGAAAAGCGGTTATTATTGGTGATTCTAGAACTCAAAAAAATGAAGCTTTATTCAGAAGATTCGGGAAATTTGTAAACTCGCTTGGTGGTAAATATATTACTGCCGAAGATGTTGGTATTTCTCCTCAAGATATGACTTGGGTTAATATGGAAACTAACCATGTTGCCGGGTTACCTGGAAAAAGTGGCGATCCTTCTCCTGTTACTGCTTATGGTGTTTATGTAGGTATGAAAGCTGCTGCTAAAGCTCAGTTTGGTAGCGATTCATTAGCAGGTAAAAAAATTGCTGTACAAGGTGTAGGTCATGTTGGACAATATTTAGTAGAACACTTAACTAAAGAAGGTGCTAACGTTTTTATTTCTGATATTCATGAAGCTACCTTAAAAAATGTTGCAGATAAATTTGGAGCAAAAGTAGTAGGCTTAAACGATATTTATGATTTAGACATGGACATTTACGCTCCTTGTGCATTGGGTGCAACTATAAATGATGATACTTTATCTCGTTTAAAATGTAGCATAATTGCTGGTGCAGCCAATAACCAATTAAAAGAAGAAAGAAAACATGGAGAAGCTGTAATGCAAAAAGGAATGATTTACACTCCTGATTTTATGTTGAACGCAGGTGGCGTTATTAATTGCTATGCAGAAGTAAAAGAACTTTCTCCTGAATGGGCAATGGCTAAAGCAGAAGATATTTATAACACTACAGCAACCATAATTAAACGTTCTCAAGATGAGAACATTCCAACGTATGCTATTGCTAATAAAATGGCAGAAGAACGTATTGAAGCTATAGGTAAAATAAAACTTTCGTTTTAAAATAATTCAATTTCATCACTCACCTCCTTCAAACGAGAAGGAGGTGTTTTTTTTTAATCCTGACTTTAAACTTGATAAATGATTAGCAGAAGGTATTTACGAATAAAAACATTTCAAGCACTTTATGCTTACTTCCACTCGGGAAGCGATAATCAACAAAAAATAGAAAAAGACCTCTTTCATAGTTTTGAAAGAATGCACGATTTGTATCTTTTATTCCTAACTATTGGTGATGAACTTATTCATTATTCTAAACTTAAAAACGAAGAAGCCAAACAAAAAAGATTGCCTTCAGCCGAGGATTTGAATCCTAACACCAAATTTATAGACAATGCTGTTTTTAACATTCTTAGTGAAAACATTCAACTTAAAACAGCCATAAACAATAAAAAACTGTTGTGGAATAACGACCAAGAGTTATTAGTAAAACTAATGAACTTCATGAGAAAACATCCTGTTTACGAGGAATATATGTCCACCAGAAGCAGTAGTTTTGAAGAAGATAAGAAATTTGCTGTAGCTATTTTCAAAAAAATTATTGCCGAAAATGATTTTTTCATTTCTGAAATAAGCGAAAAAAGTATTTATTGGGGCTACGATGAAATAGACTTTGTGTTGAGCATGGTAATTAAAACCATCAAAAAAATTGATGAAAAAGGAGACAATTCAGCTATTATAATGCCTATTTACAGCGATGAGGAAGATGATATTGAATTTGTAAAAACGCTTTTTAGAGAAACCATAAAAAACGAAGCTGAAAATGCTCAATTAATTGCCAATAAAACCAAAAACTGGGAAATTGAAAGAATTGCCATGGTAGATATCTTGTTGATGAAAATGGCGTTGACAGAATTAACTGCTTTCAAATCTATTCCGGTAAAAGTTACACTAAACGAATACATCGATTTATCTAAAGCTTATAGTACTCCTAAAAGTAAAATTTTCGTTAACGGAATTCTTGATAAATTGATTGATGACCTTACGACAAGCGGTGAAATAAAGAAAACCGGTAGAGGATTGATGTAAATGAATTAAGCCCCCTAAATCCCCCGAAGGGGGACTTTTCCAACGCACTAAACCTCCGTTACTATCCTTAGTCTGAAGCAAAGCTAGTGTGATGGAGACTAAGGAATTACTGAGATAAACCAAAAGTAAGGATTATTTATTTTTTGTAGAAATTAGTCCTTAGTCCCTATCTCTCATTGCCTCCCGTCAGACTCAGACTAAGCACAGTTGGGGCAGTTTGCATAGTTGTTTTTATATTCCATCGAGTACATCTGTTTCCTTTTCCTTTCTAATTTGTCTTTCGATTGATTCTATCTCATCCAATGATTTATCATAGTCTAAAAAAAATGAACTGCTACTAGTGCTTGTTGCATTTCGAGAAGACATTATCTTATCAGTTACATTGTTAAATACTTTAGGTTCATTGAATACACAATCGGGTCTGTCATTCACATAAACGGGATCAGCATCAGAAACATTAATTTCAAGTGGTTTTAGTTTATTGTCTTTTTTAGCTCGAATAGTAAAGCTTGCCCCTCTATTACCAATGATGTTTATTATCTCTTGGTCAAAAGATATAGCGAAAACTTCTACCACATGATGATTCTTACTATGAGTAAATTTTATTGAATTGAGTGTATAATCTCCGATTTTGCTTCCTTCATCATCTCCAAATTTCTCAAACCAGTTTTCTATTTCGTTACCTGAATTCTGCATTCCAAATAAAACACCAAAAGTTATTGACTGTCTTCTTCTTATATCTTTCTTGGGTGTGTTACAATCTTTATATGTTGTATCACAATAGGAAATAAACTTCTTCAAGATTTCAAGGACAATTACTTCCCTGAAAATCTCAGGTTCTAGCTCGGATATGAAGTCTAAGATTTGGAGGTAATTACTTTTCTTAGAGTGATAGATTCGAGCAACAATTTCTTTTTTTTGAGGATGACTACAAATATATTCTGCTGTAAAATAATCTTGAACTGATTTATGAGACCATTTTAACATTCTACCATCTCGAACAAATAAAGGCACATTCAATTCTAAGTCTTCGGAAAAACTTAATTCTTTGAAATCAAAACTTATTCCTTCATTTACTTCTTTTAAGTGTTCAATTAGTTGTGCATCTGAATATTCAGTCTTAACAATTTTAGATGTATTGAATGCTAATTTCCGAAGAACTAACCTGAAGTCGTGGATGTCTAAACCAGACTTCTTATTGCGTTTATATCCATCCTTAGATAAATCATGATGCTTGTAAAGAGCTGAATAAACTTCATCATAAAATGTAGATTTTTTCGAAGGTATATCCTTGTTATATGTATATGTTTTGTAAAGCAATGATACTAGGAAAGGATTGGTTAAAAACTCCTTAACTTGTGTGAATTTAAGTTCAATTCCTTCTTTCAACTTATCAGAAAGATGATTACTATTGACAGCGTCATATTTATCAATTAATTCAAAAGATTCTTTTTTTTCAAGGGGGTGAATATTAAATAACTGAAAGTCTCCAAATGATGACAATTCTGAATCTGGTCTTGACGTCAAAATGTACCAATTCTTCGGTGCTTTAGAAGTTAAACTTTTTATATCCTTTATTACTGTTTGTCTCTCATCGTATTCAATTTCGTCAAATCCATCGAAAAGAACTGTAAATGAACCTAGTTCTAGAAATTTCAAGATTAAGTCTTTATCAAAAGACCTGTCAATGGGGTCAATTTGGGTGAAAACTTCATCAAGGATGGTATTCGTCTTATTAATTCTTTTAAGTTCAATTAGAATAGGTATTGAAATCGATTGCTCAATTAATGATATTGAAATCCACTTCATTAAAGTCGATTTCCCCATGCCAGCATTGTCAGAAATAAGGATTCGTTCGTATTTATCAATGAATGACTTTTCAAAAACCTGAACCTTATATTTCTCTGAAGCTTTAGTTGAATTTAAGGTTAGTGGTTGATACAAGTCTTTAATTTTAATTTGCTGGTTTGGAAAAACAAGTACGTTTAAATTCGAACAGTCCCTATACGTACGATACAAGTATTCTTCAAACTTGTTCTCAAAAAAATTGTCAATTACTAGTGATTTAGTTCGTTCTTTATTTAACCAAGATTTTAATTTTTCAATCTTTGGTGAAATTAAAGTAGATACGATTGGCTCAACAAAGGGCTTAGCAATTACAGCAATGTCTTTAATTTCTGTTAGTTCCATTCTTATATTTAATTACCCATAACTTATATATAGGTCTGATAAAATCAAAAAATTAGTCAGACTTATTTTTTTCAAATGTATAAAAAATAGTTTATTAGGCAAGAAAAGTTAGCTGTTAAATGTTATTGGTTAATTGTGGTTATGTCCAAGCTCCAACAGAGCGTAATTTGTAAAGCGTATAGGTAAAGCTTATCATAATAAAGTGCTATGTGTGATGAAAAAGTCCCACCTTTTGAGATTTAAATGCAAAAACACACCTCTGATGTTGTAATCTCGCTGCTATCGCAACTTCGAACAACATTTGCTCTCCCGATAGTTATCTGGACAAGAGGAGAATGGTAAAATCAACTAGATTCCCGATAATTTTTCCTCTGCTAATATCTACGATTAACAAATAACCATTAACAATTAACAAAAAAGGCTTCGTGCGTTGGATACCCTCCCCCTTCGGGGGAGTTGGTGGGGGCTTTGGGCTAATAAAAAAGCTGCTCAGATTACTCCGAGCAGCTTTTAAAACAATTAACTAAAATTTAAAAACTTATAAAATAGCATCTAATTTAGCTGCTAATGTCTGTTTTGGCACAGCACCAACTTGTTTGTCCACTACTTCACCATTTTTTATGAATAAAATAGTTGGGATATTTCTAATTCCAAACTTGGCAGCTACTTCAGGGTTGTTGTCAACATCAACTTTACCTACTATTGCTTTTCCATCGTAATCGTTAGCTAATTCTTCAACAATTGGTCCTACCATTCTACATGGTCCGCACCATTCTGCCCAAAAATCTACTAATACTGCTTTGTCTGATTTTAAAACTTTTTCTTCAAAGTTTGCGTCTGTTAATTCTAATGCCATAATATTATCTTTTTAAATTATTTCTCTGATTTCTTTTGTCCAAAATTACAATTAATAAATCAATTTACTTTGTAACAAATATTACAATTCTTTGATTTTTATACTTTTTTAACTTTCCGAAATTTTATACTTAATTTGATATAAACTATCTAACTTTTCTAAAAATTCATTAGATACTTCTACCTTTTTAGTCCTTGAATTCATGTTTACCACTCCATGTTCATCATCTTGCACCATCAACCTAAAAGGCACATTCCCTTGATGTTGCTCAATAATTGCTTCAATCTCTTCAAACAATTCTGTAGTTAGTGTTTTGTTAGGTAAAGAAATAATTACTCTTTTGGTTCTTTTCTCTCTCACTTCAGAAAGCAGCTGAATGCTAGCAATCTTAAACTCTACATCATTATCATCTTTTGCCCATTGTCTGGGTTGAATTTTTCCTTTAACAAATAAATATTGTCCTTCTAAAAAGTAAGGTTTGTGTTTCACGTATTCCTCACCAAAAACAAAAAAATCATGTGTAGCTTCATAATCTTCTAACTTAAGAATACCAAAAGGTTTTCCGTTTTTAGTCATTCTTTCTTCTGCTCCTGTACAAATCCCAGCAATGGCTAATTCTTTTCCTTTATTTTCTAATGTGTTTTTAACATCACTTAAATTTCCTCGGCAAAAGCTTTGCATTTCTAACTTAAAATCATCTAAAGGATGTCCGGAAATAAAAATCCCCACCACTTCTTTTTCGGCATTAAGTTTTTTAAGGGTACTCCATTCTTCGCAATGTGGTAATTGAGGTTCATCAACTTCTTCTTCAGCCTCCACCATATCAAACATAGATACTTGAGCAGAGTTGGCATTATCCTGAAATTTATTGCCAAATTTTATAGCCATTTCTAAGAAAGTACCTTTATCGTACTCGGCAAAATATTGTGCTCTGTGCGTATTAGGAAACGAATCGAAAGCCCCTGCTAAGGCTAAACTTTCTAAGGTTTTTTTGTTGGCAGCTCTTAAATCAATTCTTTTAGTTAAATCAAAAATAGAAGAAAAAGCACCGTTGTTTTTTCTTTCTTCAATAATACATTCTACGGCTCTTTCTCCAACTCCTTTAATCGCTCCTAATCCAAAACGAATTTCTCCATTGGCATTTACCGTAAATTTATATACCGATTCATTTACATCAGGACCAAGCACTTTAAGTTTCATGCGTTTGCACTCATCCATAAAAAAAGTAACTTTTTCAATGTCGTTCATGTTATTGCTCAGTACAGATGCCATGTACTCGGCAGGATAATGGGCTTTTAAATAAGCTGTTTGGAAAGCTATCCAAGCATAACAAGTAGAGTGAGATTTGTTAAATGCATAGGCTGCAAAAGCTTCCCAATCTTTCCAAATTTTTTCTAATTTATCTTCTGGATGTCCTTTTTCTTTAGCTTGCTCAATAAATTGGGGCTTCATTTTATCCAGCACCGCAATTTGCTTTTTACCCATGGCTTTTCTAAGCATATCTGCTTCACCTTTGGTAAAATCGGCTAATTTTTGCGAAAGCAACATTACCTGCTCCTGATAAACAGTAATTCCGTAAGTTTCTTTAAGGTATTCTTCCATTTCAGGAAGATCATAAACTACTTCTTCTTCTCCATGTTTTCTCTTCACAAAAGAAGGAATATATTCTATCGGACCCGGACGATAAAGTGCGTTCATCGCAATTAAATCTGCAAAAACAGTAGGTTTTAAATCCTTAAGGTATTTTTGCATTCCATCCGACTCATACTGAAATATACCGTTGGTAGCTCCTTTCTGAAAAAGCTCATAGGTTTTCTCATCTTCAATATCAAACTGCTCGGGATCTAATTCAATACCATGTTTATCTTTAATAATTTTACAGGCATCTTTAATTAAAGTAAGTGTTTTAAGCCCTAAGAAATCCATTTTCAGCAATCCCGCATCTTCAGCAACAGAGTTGTCGAACTGCGTACAAGCCATGTCAGAATCTTTGGCTGTAGCTATGGGCACAAAGTTGGTAATATCATCAGGAGTAATAATTACACCACAAGCGTGTATTCCTGTGTTTCTTAAAGCTCCTTCAACAATTTTTGCCTGATGTATCGTTTTTGAAGCTGCTGGATTACTTTCTGCATAGCGGATAAACTCCTTCATTCGTTCAGCTTCATCAGGGCGAAGTACTTTTTTTATTTCCTCTTCATTTTCTTTTAAAAACCTATCAATACTCCACTTTCCGGGAATCATTTTTGGGAGTAATTTGGCTAATAAATTGGCTTCAGAAAGCGGCAAATCAAAAACTCTAGCGGTATCTCTAATAGCAGATTTTGCTGCCATTTTACCATAAGTAATAATTTGAGCTACTTGGTTTTTTCCATATTTATTAATCACATAATCCATTACCAGCTGTCTGCCTTCATCATCAAAATCAATATCAATATCGGGCATGGAAATACGGTCGGGATTTAAGAAACGCTCAAAAAGCAAATCGTACTTTATAGGGTCTATATTGGTAATTTTTGTACAATAAGCCACCACCGAACCTGCTGCAGAACCTCTGCCTGGCCCGACAGAAACGCCCATTTTGCGAGCTTCTCTAATAAAATCTTCTACAATTAAAAAATATCCTGGATATCCTGTATTTTTAATAACACTTAACTCAAAATCTATTCTTTCTCTAATCTCATCTGTAATTTCTCCGTAGCGTTCTTTTGCTCCTTCGTAAGTAATATGGCGGAGATAAGCATTTTCTCCAATTTTTAAACTTGGGTCTTCTTCATCTTTGGGGTCTTTAAATTCTTCAGGAATTTCAAACTTAGGAAGCAATACATCTCGTTCTAACTTAAATGGAGAAATTTTTTCTGCTACCTCAGCAGTATTTAAAATAGCTTCAGGCATATCAGCAAAAAGCTGTTTCATCTCATCCTTCGACTTAAAATAATACTCATCGTTGGGAAAACCAAATCTGAACTCTCTGCCTTTAGAACCTATGTATTTTTTGGGTTGAGAAACTTTATTTCCGCCACCTATACACAACAATACATCTTGAGAAACAGCATCTTCTTTATTTAAATAATAGGTATTGTTGGTAGCAATGTATTTTACATCATATTTCTTAGCAAAATCTAACAATACTTTATTTACCGCTTCTTCTTCTTGTACACCATGGCGATTGATTTCTACATAAAAATCATCGCCAAAATTGGTTTTCCACCAAACAAAAGCTTCTTCGGCTTGGTTGGTTCCTTCAAAAAGAATTTTATTAGGAACTTCTCCCCAAATACCTCCTGTTAATGCAATTAAATCTTCTTTATATTGTAATAATAATTCTCTATCAATTCTGGGAACATAATAAAATCCTTCGGTATTGGCGTAAGAAGCCAACTTTATTAAATTATGGTAGCCTTTTTCGTTTTTTGCAATTAAAACAGTTTGAAAACCATTGTCCTTAAGGTTTTTATCCTTCATGTTTACACAAAGGTTAAACTCACAACCCACTATAGGCTTAATGCCTTCTTTGTGTGCTTCTCTAACAAAATGAAAGGTTGCCATCATGTTACCATGATCGGTTAGAGCAACCGCACTCATTCCTAATTCTTTGGCTTTTTTTACTAAGCCAGCTACTTTTGTAGTAGATTGAAGTGTAGAAAACTCCGAATGATTATGCAGATGCACAAAATCTAAGGCTTCCAACTCCGAAGAGATGGGAGTAGTCGTTTTTAAAACATCCTCAGCCGAAGTATCCGTAGCTTTTTTAGCGAAATTGGCTTCTGCTAATTTTGGAGCCTCATAAACAATTTCCTGATTGGTAATTTCTTTGGGATGAATTACTCTAAGCTTAAGTAATTCAAAGAAACAACGAGCTGTGGCATCTACATCATAAGCTGCATCATGGGCATCTCCAAAATCTTTATTAAAAAGTTTTATATGTAAATCCGTTAATCTGGGATATTTATACCCTCCACCTCTTCCACCTGGAATAGCACAAAAATCCACACTAGATTTCATGGTATCGAGCGACTTTTTATCTGCTAAATTATTGGCTATAGAAAGTCTGTAAAATTCTGCTCCAACAATGTTGATATCAAACTCAATGTTATGTCCTACGTTGTAGGTGGTTTGTTGCACATCTTTTTGAAACTCTTCTAATACAAATTGCAAGTCCTCACCATCTGCCAAGGCTCTTTCGGTGGTAATACCATGCACATTGGCTACGGCAATAGGAATATCAAAACCAACGGGTTTGATAATGTAATTTTTGGCTGTAATTAATTTACCTGTATCATCGTGCAATTGCCATGCTAACTGCACCATTCTGGGCCAATTGTCCGAATCGGAAACGGGTGCGTTATAGTCGCGTGGTAAGCCTGTGGTTTCTGTATCGAATATTAAAAACATGACAACTGATGCTAAAAAAGTGAGAGGATAAAGTTACTAAAAGAGAATGCTTTTTTAACCGCTAAAAAAAATTAAAACCAACAATTTTTTAACAAGAATATTAATGTTGTGTTGAGCGTTTGAGGAGCTAATTTCTTGTTAGAAGAATCAAGTATCAATTTACTAACGCATTACAAATGCGCTCGAGGATGGGGCTAGAATTTTAAGCTACATTAGTATTTAACCAAAAACCACCAGCGTGGACGTTGGCGGGAGCGGAGGGTGAATTTTAAGGCTCGGTCTTTTATTTCATTCCAACTTAATGCCATTATTTAGTTTCTGTTTTTTTGCATGCACGCCAACGTTTAGGCTAAGAAACGTAGGGCTTTCGAAGCGATTACCTGTCCCACCTAAACTGAAGTTTGCTAAGTGAACGAACCTTTCTGAAAGCCTTATCTGCCCTATGTTTTCTTAGCCATTGTTGTGGTGCGTTATTTTTTTAAACCTTTCCACTTTTCGACTAATTCAATTTCTTCGATATTCTCGTCAAAGTTATAGCCGACCGGGTCTTCTGCTTTTAGTTGAATTTCAAAAAACACATATGGAGGCTCGTACTCAGCGTAGAGCGCTTCTATTCCATCAGTTTTCAATTGGAAATTTCTTTCTTCACCTGGTTTCCATGGTGATGATTTGGAAATTCTTTGAGTAAATCCGTCTGAATAACCACTACCTTCTTCGACTGTTTTTTCTTCAAATATTAATTTTAACTCACCTTTAATTTCGGCTTCAGTAATCACTTTGTCTGTGTTATTCAATACGGTTCCAGTAAATTCATAGATAATGGTTGGTTCTGAACTACGATACTTTTTATAAAATCTTAAAGTGTCTAATTCAGTAGAAGTTATTTTAAACTCTTCTGAACCACTTAGTCGAGATAACCCATATTTTCTGCAGAGAAATTCATTTGAGTTTATGTGTTTAACGACTTGTTCATCTAAAGTAACTTCCCATCTATGACCCCAACCTCGTTCATCTGCAAACGCAACAATAAAAACTCCTTCTTCGTCTGATTCCCTAGCAGTCCAATCATGTTTTTTATTTGGTTGCTCCTGAGCTAGGATATTAGCATAGTCTTGCCATGTTGCGTCACTATTAAGTCCTTGAGCACCTAAAAACAAATTTGCAAAAGGATTATCCATATTGAACTGAACCTTACTTTGTTTGCAGATTTCTATTGCTTTCTTTTTCTTGTTCTCCAATAGTCCACATGAAGAAATGAAAACAGTTAGAAGTAAAAACGTAAATACTCTTTTCATATCAATTTAGTTTGTCTGTTTTGAATGCACCACAACACCTAGCTAAACGCTAGTATATTAATTTTATAGCGTATATTTTTCCTATAGCGGCTATAAATTCCCTCCAAATCTACAAAAAATAGCTTATAAACCAAACAGTTATTTTTGGTGTTTTATGCTTTATTGTTTCAGTATTTCAATTAGTTGTCTGTTAATGTACAAAGTTTCTCGTCCAACTTTTTGAGATTCCACAACTCCAATACTCTCTAACTCTTTTAAATATCGAGATGCTGCCTTTCTTTCTACTCCTAACTTATTTACAACAAACTCAATTTTTGAATATGGCTGCTCAAATAATAACTCCACAAGCTCTTTTCTGTAAATTTTTGGTGCTTCTTTTTGAACCTGTATTATTGTATAATCAAGTTGTTCTTTAATACTTGAAATCCTTTCAATGGTATTTTTAGATGTACTTTCAACAGCTTTAAGCATAAACATTATCCACTCTTCCCATTTTCCAGTCAGATTAGTCTGATTTAATAGTCGATAATATTCTTGTTTATTAGCAATTATATATGAACTTAAATATAAAATTGGAACTTCAATTAAATCATTTAGTATCAGGTACAAAATGTTTAAAATCCTACCAGTCCTACCATTTCCATCGTAAAAAGGATGAATACTTTCAAACTGATAATGCAATATGGCTAAGTTAATAAGTGGTGATAAATCTTGTTGTTTATTAAAGTGATTAATAAAATTAGTCATCAAGTCAAGTATTTCAGACTTGTCTTGTGGTGGGGTATAAACTATTTCTCCAGTGGTGTCATTTTTTAATACTGTTCCAGGTGTACTTCTAATCCCAGCAGCATTACCAACTAATATTTGTTGAATATCAACAATATCATTAACTCTTAAAAAACCTTGATTTTTAGCAAGATCATACCCATGAAATATTGCTTTACGGTAATTTACAACTTCTTTAGTCTCTAGTGAAATGTGAGTTTTATTACTAGTTAGTGCTTTATAAAGCTCATCTTGTGTTGTAATAATATTTTCAATCTCTGAACTATCTTTTGCTTCCTGTAAAACTATTGCATTAATTAGCATCGCTTGGTTAGGAATTGTCTTTGCAATACCTTTTAATTCAGATAATGCAGCAGTAGATTTATTTGTTTGCCTAAGAATTTTAATCGTTTCCACTTTTTCTCTCAGAGGAGGAAGCTTTTCGAGATGGTAATGTGGTGCATTTTGTCCCATATTCTTCTTATTTGTCCCAAAAATACAAATTATGGTACAATTACCAATGTTTACTGTAATCTTTTTTGCATGATAATTTTAATGTTACCTTAACTATTTAAGCAACTATTTACAAAATAGCTTATAAATATAGCTACTAATTTTGATGTTTTTTACTGAGTTGTTGTTAATAAAGAAAGGTCCAATTAAACAGATTCCCAATAATTTTTCCGTTGCACTCCAAAATTTCGGGAATGACGGCAATAGATAGTTTAGGAGTTTATAAGGTTAAAATTTAAAGCTTAGAAGGTATTTTAAAGTAATGAAGAACCGACCTTTGATTAATTTAATAGTTTTTATCTGCAATTTTTTTATTGTTTTTTTAATGTCAGATATAACTGCTTTTTAGTAAATAATTAAATTTATAGTATATTAAGTCGTTTCTTGTGGTTACAATTTAGCGAGGACTTTATGTAAGCAACCCTTGGACTGCCTTAGACAAAAAGTGAGTAGGCGTTAGTACCTTTTGCTTAGCTGCTATTTAAATTAAAAATTTCAGGGCTTGGGTTGTGTGGCAAATTTAACCGCTTAGAAAACCATAAATTTATCAGAAGTCTTGACTTTTTGCTTCTTTTGTGTCAAGACAAAAGAACGTCAAGAGCTTCTATTGCTAATGCATTGCCTAACAATAGCACAACATTATATTCAAATTAAACAGATTGCTTCATCTCCAACACTTATTCCTACGCTAGGCTTCGCAATGACGGTAATGAATTGGAGTAAGTAAATACCATTAACAAATAACTTTTAACCAATTACAAAAGCAGACTTTGTGTGTTGGGAAAGGTTAGGGGGCTTTCGTTACCAACTTAAGTCCGATAATGGACATAATAAGTGTAGTGATGAAAAAGAGTCTCCAAAAATCGGTTGGTTCTTTAAAAAATACCATTCCTACTAAAACAGTCCCCACAGCTCCTATACCTGTCCAAACTGCATAGGCAGTTCCTATTGGTAAATGCTGAGTAGCTTTTACCAATAGAAACATACTTATGGATAAACACAGTAGAAAAGCAACAAACCACAAGGTGGCTGTTGTACCAACACTTGTTTTTACTTTTCCTAAACAAAAAGCAAAAGCGACTTCAAATAAGCCCGCTATTACAAGCATTAACCAACTCATTTTTTCAATAAGTCTCGAATTTCTGTTAACAATACTTCTTCTTTGGTTGGTGCTGGAGGTGCTGCTGGCTTCGCTTCTTCTTTTTTCTTAGCGGCATTCATAGCTTTAACCACCATAAAAATTGCAAGTGCAATAATTAAAAAATCAAATGTTACCTGAAGAAAATTACCATAGTTTATAGCAATGGCAGGAGTTTCTCCCACAGCTTCTTTCAATACAATTTTTAAGGAAGAAAAATTAACTCCTCCTATTAAAATTCCAATGGGAGGCATTATCACATCATTTACAAATGATGTTACAATTTTTCCGAAAGCTGCTCCGATAATTATACCGACAGCCATATCAATTACATTCCCTTTAACGGCAAATGCTTTAAATTCATCTATAATTTTCATAAAATTATTGTTAGTTAATAATGTAGTAAAAATATGATTTTTTTTTAATTGATATTATTGTTAGTTGGAAACTATTATCAAATAAGTATAGATAAACGGAACAGCCATAAACAAGCCGTCAAATCGGTCTAAAATACCACCATGACCTGGAAGTAAGTTGCCTGAATCTTTAACATTTAAGTTTCTTTTGTGCATAGATTCTACTAAATCGCCTAAACCACCAAAAACTACGGTAATTATTGCCAGTATCATCCAATCTTTTAAATCAATATTATGAAAGAACAAGCTGATAACATAAGCTGCAACTAAAGATAAAACTCCTCCTCCTATACTTCCTTCCCACGTTTTTTTAGGTGAAATTCTTTCAAAAAGTTTATGTTTACCGAAAAATCTTCCTGCTAAATAAGCTCCAGTATCGCTCGACCATAACAATATGAAAAAGCCAATAATGATTTGAAAACTAAAAGTTGATGTAAACTGATTTTCCTGATAAAAGCCTAAATGATACAACATGGCAAAAGGAAAAGCAACATAAAAAACACCCAATAACGTATAAGCGATATTTATAAAAGCATGCTCTTTTTTACGATACAGCTCTATAATAAAGGTTAGGAAAAACAAAGGAATAAGATACAAGGTATATTTTATATCCATTATTTGTTGAGCGGCAAAAGCCAACAATACAAATGAAGTTAGTCCAGTAATAACCCCATGAAAATTTTGAGGGTTAATGGTTTTATTCTTCTTTACTAAAGCATAAAATTCATCAATACCTAGCAATACAATAACCATAAATAAAAACAAGGTAGAATAGACACCAAAATAAATGGCAGTAATTAATACCAACACAAACAAAAATCCAGTTATGGCTCGCTGTAACATTAGGCTATAATTCGTTTTTATTAATAATGTTTACTGCTTTTATTGCATCATCAGACTTAACATACACTTCTACTGAAGCATTATTAAGGTGCAAATGCATGGAATCTCTTTTATTGACAACAACTGCATTAATTCCTTCACTGCCTAAAACAGATTTTACAATTTGTGCACTATTATTATTTGTTGTTGTGTATATCAAAACCCAATCTTTTTGCATGCACTATTAGCTTTGAGCCGTATCTATGTTATCGTCTTTCTTTTCAGTTTTCGTTTCTTCTGGTTGTACAGCCTCTGAAACAACCTCTTCCTGTACTTTTTTCTTAGAACTTTTCTTCTCTTCTTTTAACTCTTCTTCAAAAGCACTCTTTCCAAATATTACTTCTAAATCGTCTCTAAAAATTACTTCTTTTTCTAATAAAATTTCAGCCAATTGAGTCAACTTATCTTTGTTCTCGGTAAGAATTTTAACTGTTCTTGCATAAGATTCTTCAATCAATTTGCTTACCTCTTCATCTATTAACTGAGCTGTTTTTTCAGAGTAAGGTTTAGAAAAAGAATAATCTGACTGACCTGTAGAATCGTAATAACTTATATTTCCTAATTTATCGCTTAAGCCATAAATACTAATCATAGCATAAGCCTGTTTGGTAATTTTTTCTAAATCGCTCAACGCACCTGTAGAAACTTTTCCGAAAATTACTTGCTCGGCAGCTCTACCACCTAAGGCAGCACACATTTCGTCTTTTAGTTGTTCTGTAGTGGTTATTTGTCTTTCTTCTGGTAAATACCAAGCTGCTCCCAACGATCTGCCTCTAGGAATAATGGTTACTTTTACCAAAGGGGATGCGTATTTTACCAACCAACTTACTGCTGCATGACCAGCTTCGTGGTAGGCAATTGTTTTTCTTTCGTGGTCAGAAATAATTTTATTTTTCTTCTCTAATCCACCAACTACTCTATCTACTGCATCTAAGAAATCTTGCCTACCAATTACTTTCTTTTGTTTTCTTGCTGCAATTAAAGCCGCTTCATTACAAATATTAGCAATATCAGCTCCTGAAAATCCGGGAGTTTGTTTTGCTAAAAAGAACCTATCAACAGTTTCGTCAATTTTTAACGGTTTTAAGTGAACCTTAAATATTTCTTCTCTTTCGTGCAATTCCGGTAAATCAACATGAATTTGTCTGTCGAAACGTCCTGGTCTGATTAAAGCTCTATCTAACACATCAGCTCTGTTGGTTGCTGCCAATACAATAACACCAGTGTTTGTTCCGAAACCATCCATCTCTGTAAGCAACTGATTTAAGGTATTTTCTCTTTCGTCATTTGCTCCTTGAGCCATGCCTTTTCCTCTTGAACGACCAATAGCATCTATCTCATCAATAAAAATAATGGATGGAGCTTTTTCTTTTGCTTGTTTAAACAAATCTCTAACTCTCGAAGCTCCAACACCAACAAACATCTCAACAAAATCAGAACCTGAAAGTGAGAAAAATGGTACTTTAGCTTCTCCTGCTACTGCTCTTGCCAATAAAGTTTTTCCTGTTCCGGGAGGACCAACTAACAAAGCTCCTTTAGGAATTTTTGCTCCTAATTCTGTATATTTTTCTGGTTTTTTTAGGAAATCAACTATCTCCTGAACTTCTTCTTTTGCTCCTTCTAATCCAGCAACATCTTCAAAGGTTACTTTAACACTTTTTTCTTTATCGAATAACTGAGCTTTAGACTTTCCAATGTTGAAAATCTGTCCACCCGGACCACCTCCTCCAGACATTCTTTTCATCAAAAACATCCATATTCCGACAATAATTAAAATCGGTAAAATAAATCCTATTATGCCTCCCAGCCAATCTTCTTCGGTAACGGTTTTGTATTTCAAACCTTTTTCATCCGACCACTGTTTTAAGTCTTTATCAAAATTATCTAAAGAGTTAAACTCGAAAGTATAATGTGGCCCTCTGTTTCCGCTATTAAAATTGTTATTTTTAATTTTTTTAGCATGTTCTTCTTTAGATAAAGCTTCTTGAGTAAGCGTAACTCTAGCAACGCCTTTGTTTTTTACTACAACTACCTGTTCTACATCTCCTTGCATTACCATATTCTGAAATTCAGTTTCGGTAATTACAGAAGAACCTCCACTCCAATTTAATAACTGAAGTGATAAAAGTACTATACCAACAATGGCATAAATCCAATAGAAACTAAAAGGTTTTTTATTTGGGGTTTTGTTGTTTTTAGGAGGGACATTCCCTTTTTTATTGTTGTTATTTTCCATTCAATACGTTTATTTAAGCTTGTTTTACTTTTGTTATTTCTGCATCTGCCCACAAACCTTCTAAGTTATAAAAATCTCTTTGTTCTTTTTGGAAAATGTGTACTACCACATTAATATAATCCAATAAAACCCATTCTGCATTTCTATAACCTTCGGTGTGCCATGCTCTGTCTTTTAATGTTTTTCTCACCTCTCTTTCTACAGCACTTCCTAGTGCAGCAACGTGTGTATTAGAATTTCCTGTACAAATTACAAAATATGCAGTTACTGCATTATCTAATTTTCGCATGTCTATGCTTACTATGTCTTCTCCCTTCACATCTTGCAATCCTTTAATTATAACATCTACAAGGAGTTGCGTATCATCTAACTTTTTTACTTTTGCCATTAATTTTTATAATAAATTTTTAAGTGGCAAAGTTACAGATTTCCTATTGAAGTAATTCAATTTATAAAAATTTGTTAGTTAACCTATAACATGAACTATTTAGTTAATTTTGGATATTATGTATGATAGTTTGTTTTTAGGAAGTAAAATTGTTCGGCTAGCAGAAGTAGATTCTACCAATGTTTATGCTGCTACTTTAATTAAAAATAGTCCTAAAATTATTACAGACGGAATGGTTATACATACTGATAACCAAACCAATGGAAAAGGACAAAGAGGAAATGTTTGGGAAACTACACCTAATAAAAACCTTACTTTTTCTATCATATTAAAACCCAATTTATTGGTAAGTGAACAGTTTCTGTTGAGCAAAGTTTGTGCATTAGGTATTTTAGATTTTTTAACAGATTTGGGTATAAAAAATACCCATATTAAATGGCCAAATGACATTTACGTTGACAATAAAAAAATTGCAGGAATGTTGTTAGAAAACACCTTGAAAAATTCTAAAATTGAGTTTTGTATTGCCGGAATTGGTATAAACATTAACCAAACTAGTTTTAATGAACACCTACAACAAGCTACTTCTTTACAGCTTATTACTAATAAAAGCTACGACTTAAATAGTATTTTAAATCAATTGCTTTTTTTTATTGAAAAACGCTACTTACAACTTAAAACTGGCAAACTCCAACAAATTAATAACGATTACCTTAAGCATCTGTTAGGCTATAATACCGAAAGGACTTATCTTATTGATAACCAAAACGTTTTAGGTGTAATTAGTGGTATTGCTCCCTCTGGGAAATTACAACTTATCCATGAAAACAAGCTACACGAATACGATATGAAAGAAATTGGGTTTGTGTTTTAATTTCTAAATAGCAATTAGATTTATAAACTCTTAACCTACCTATAAACTAACACTTTCTACTATTTTTTCGCCAAAAGCGTTTAAATCAACACCATCAAAATTTCCTGAGCTCATAAGTAGCATCACACTATTGTTCCAGTTTTTATTTTCTAATAAGCTTACTAACTGTTTAGAGTCGTTAATTACCTCAACATTATCGGAAGCAAAAGCATTCTTTACTTCTGTAGGTGTAATGTGTGCTAGTTTTTTATGTTCCAAAGTATGTTCACTATAATAAACATAAGCTTCATCAGCATCGCTCATGGCATTTTTATACTCGCTTAAAAAGTTTTTATTTAAGCTGCTAAACGTATGTAACTCCATGCAAGCCACTACTTTTCTGTCGGGATATTGTTGTTTAACGGCTTTAGTAGTTGCTTTTAATTTAGATGGTGAGTGTGCAAAATCTTTATAAACAGCAACAGTATTGTTCTTAGCAATTAACTCCAACCTTTTTGCTGCTCCTTTAAAAGTAGCAATAGCTTTATAAAAGTCTGCATCTTTAACACCTAACTGATTGCAAATTAACTTAGCTCCATTTAAGTTTTGTAAATTGTGTTCTCCAAATATAATTAAAGGAATATCTCCATCAGCTGTTTTAAGGTAGGTAGTTCCGTTATCAATATAATATTCTGGAGTTGAATAGGCTACTTTAGTAATATTTTTTGTGGTTGTTTCGGCAAGTTCTTTTAGTATTTTATCGTTTTCGCAATAGGCCAAAAAGCCATTATCTTCAATTAAATCAATAAATATTTTAAACTGCTCTACATAATTCTCGAAAGTTGGAAAAACGTTAATATGGTCCCAAGCAATTCCGCTAAGCAAAGCTATGTTTGGTTGGTACAAATGGAACTTTGGTCTCCTATCTATTGGTGAAGAAAGGTATTCGTCTCCTTCTAAAATAATAACTGGAGCATCTGTAATTTTTACCATGGTTTCAAATCCTTCTAACTGAGCTCCAACCATATAGTCTGCATCAATATTTGTTTTTTGTAACACATGCAATACCATAGCGGTTATAGAGGTTTTTCCGTGACTCCCTCCTATTACTACTCTGGTTTTATTTTTTGATTGCTCATAAATATATTCAGGATAGGAATAAATTTTTAGTCCTAATGTCTTAGCTTTTATTAACTCCGGATTATCATTTCTTGCATGCATTCCAAGAATTACGGCATCCAAATCAGCATGAATATTTTCTTCTGTCCAACCTTCTGTCTGGGGTAATAACCCATGTTTGGCTAACCTACTTTTGCTAGGCTCAAAAATTTCATCATCAGAGCCTGTAACTTTATACCCTTTTTTATGAAGAGCGATGGCAAGGTTGTGCATGGCACTTCCGCCAATAGCAATAAAATGAATGTTCATATGTTTATATTTTTAGCCCCTCTAACTCCCCCGAAAGGGGAGAATATCCAACGCTCAAAGTCATTATAAAAGTTATTTTTTGTTTTGTTTTATATGAAATTAGATATCTGTTTCACTTTGAACTTTACCGCTAGCATATTTTACTTTTTTGATGGCTTTTCCGCTATCATCGTATTTAGTCCACGTTCCGATTCTTTCATAATCAAATAATGCTTTATTGTACTTCATCTCACCTTCTTCTTTAAGGTTGCCATTTTTGTGGTAATACTTTTGAGAATAAATTAACTTCTTTTTGTTGATTAACTCTAAGGTATTTTCTGGCTTACCATCTTCAAAATAGTTGGCTTTAAAAATATAATATAAAAAAGATTTATGGTACTCTTCAACAAATTCCACATTTCCATTAGGGTAATAATCTGTCCATTTTTGAGCTTCTGTTTCTACATATTCAATTTCAGATTTTGGTTTACCATCACTATAATAAAGTGACATTTTACTTTTCTTTACATCTGTTACTCTAAAATTTCTCTCTACCGTTCCGTTGGGATAATAGTTTTTGTATATTTTAAGCTGACCATCAACATAAAAACCTTTGTGAAGCAATTGTCCGCTACTATAAAAATCTTCAATAAAACCATTAGCAGCATAACCATTTTCATCATTTCTTACGGTATCTCTCCCAAGCATCATGTTTAATGGCTCATACATTTGAATACCAAATTTTTGATCAATTACTTCTTCAGGAGCATAACTTTTAGATTGAGCAAAAAGAATTGATGTGTTTACTAATAAAATTGTGATTAAGGTAGTGTAAAATATTTTCATCTGTATATATTTTTATTTTTTTGTTACGGAATTTATCTCATTTGGGTTATGTTTTTCAGTAGATACAAGTTTAGCAATTTTAATGTTAAAAACACCAAAAATTATGGTCATAATTGGACTTAAAATATTAAAGAAACAATACATGAAATAATCGCCTGTTGCCACCCCTAACACTCCTGAATGGTATGCTCCGCAGGTATTCCAAGGAATTAGCACAGAGGTTACCGTACCAGAATCTTCTAAGGTACGACTGAGCACTTTTGGGTGAAGCCCTCTTTCTTTGTATATTTTACTAAACATTTTTCCGGGAACAACAATGGCTAAATATTGGTCGGAAGCAGTTACATTAAAAGTGATACAGGTAGCAGTAGTAGTTGTTATTAAAGAGCCTGTAGATTTTGCTAATGGAATTAAGGTATTGGTAATGGTTTTTAACATGCCTGTTTTTTCCATTACGCCACCAAAAATCATGGCAAAAATAATTAACCAAATGGTTCCTAACATACCATTCATTCCTCCTGTTTCCAACAATTCATTTACTAGTACATTTTCTGTGGGAATGCTCATATCTGTTGTCATGGCATTTACAATAACTTCATAAGCGGCTTCAAAAGTTAATGAAGTGCTTTCTGCCAAAGCAACAATTAAATCTTGCTGAAAAATGAGAGCGAACAAACCACCTAATAAACTACCAATAAATAAGGCTGGAATGGCATCTACTTTTTTTACAATAAGCAATATTACAGCAACAGGAACGATAAACAACCAAGGGGTAATTACTATTTTTGACTCAATAGCTATTTTTAGCTCGCTTACATCGGTAGTATTTCCACCGGACTCAAATGTAAATCCGATAATTAAAAATATGATTAACGTGATAATAATAGACGGGACAGTAGTTAATGCCATGTATTTAATGTGGGTAATTAAATCCGTTCCTGCCATTGCGGGAGCAAGATTGGTAGTATCCGACAAAGGCGACATTTTATCTCCAAAATAAGCTCCTGAAAGAATTGCTCCTGCTACCATTCCTTTATTGAAGCCTAATACATCTCCAATTCCTATTAAAGCAATACCAACAGTTGCTGCGGTTGTCCACGAGCTGCCTGTTGCCATAGAAACTACTGCACAAATAATACAGGTGGCTACTAAAAAGATTTTCGGATGAAGTATGTCTAACCCATAATAAATCATTGCTGGCACTACTCCGCTAACCATCCATGTTCCGGCTAAAGCACCAATTAATAATAAAATAATAAGTGCGGGTAAAGCAGATTTAATACTTTTTACAATTCCCTTTTGAATGGAGTTCCAAGTATAGCCATTGTACATTCCTATAGCAGCAGCAACAGCTCCGGCAACTAATAAAACTATTTGATTTGCTCCACCTAAGGCATTATCTCCAAAAACAAATACCACATTTACTACTAATAGTAATATTAAAACAACTATGGGTATTAATGCTTGAAATAAACTTGGCTTTTTAACGGACTCCATGAAATATTTTTATGAAGCGTAAATGTAAAAATAAATTGTGGAACTAAAAAAATGATTGAAGGGTTTGTTAGCAACTATTAATTTCTATTTCTCAATAGATTCGTTATCCCAAATGGTTTTTGAAATGCTAATACCATTTTTAGAGTAGTAAACTCCACCCCATTTGTAGAAAATTCTTTCGTAAACATCAGCGTGATCTCCGGTAACTTTAATTCTTCTGATGATGATAGCATTTCCAGTTTCTCTTTCTTCTTCGGTAATTCCTTGAGGATAATTTTTATCAAATTGATCTAAGTTGCTTGATAATTTCTTTTCTCCAACATACACATCATATACTTCTTCTGATGCTTTGGTTGATTTTTCAATTTGCTTGGCATTTAGTTGAGATTGATAATCGCTATAAAACTGTTTTTCTTTTTGCAATTGTTTTTCTGCATTTATAGTTCTTTGCAATTGTTCTTTTGTCGGTTTGTTTAACAATTCTTTTTGAGCAATAGCTTCTTGTTCGTTTTTAGAGCGTTTAAAATCAGCATCTTTCTGGTATTTTTGTCGCTCTTTATTTAACTGAGTTTTATAATCTTTTAATTCAGCAGTAGCCTTATCATTTTTTTGCTTTTCTTCGGCTATTCTTTTCTCATTAAACTCCATGTAAAGCAGTTTATCAGCAGCTAATTTTTCTGCTTTAACTTTATGTTTTTTAGTCTGCTCTATTTGCATTAAAGCTATTTGGTCAGCATATTTTTGAAGTGCTCTTCTGTTGTCTTCCACTTTTTTCAACGATGCATTTATTCTAACTTCTTCTAAAGCTGCTAAATCTTTACTATATTGCTTCACATCAAATTCTCTTTCTTTTCTTTTGGCTTCGTAATCTTTTTGGTTCTGTTGAATAGTAGCTTGTTGATTGTTTATTGCTTCCTGATTTTTCTGTCTTTTCTTATCTGCATTTTCTGTCATTACCCATCTATCTTCCTGAATATTACTCTTGTAAGTATATAAATCTTCTACTTTTTGTTGATACCTAGGTTCATTGTCTTTAGCATATTTACCCATATTATCTTTTTGCTTGTTAGCATAAGTATGTGCCTCTTTTGTTTTATCGTTAGCCGATTTTATGTTATTCGTTTGTTGCTGATTGTAGTATGCTTTATCGCTTTGCAACTGTTTTTCATTTTCTAAATATTTCTTGTCGCCTTCTTTTTGCATTTCTCCAATTTGCTCGTAAGTGGCTAAAATTTCGTTTTGAGCCTTATTGGTTTTGTCAACATTATATTTAATTCTAATTTCCTCTTGTTTGTTGTAAGATGCTTTATCTGCTTGTAATTCTTTTTCGTTTTCGAGGTATTTTTTATCGCCTTCTTCCTTAAGTTTACCTATTTGATCATACGTTGCTAAAATATCCTCTTGAGCCTTATTCGTTTTCTCTTTACTGGTTGACACTCTTACTTCTTCTTGTTTCTTATAAATTGCTTTATCTTCAGCTAAAACTCTATCCTTGCCTTTTTCTTTATCTTCCCATATTTTAGCCATCATGGCTTCAATTTCTTTTTCTCTTTTATCATCAATTTTAGCTCTGCCACCAGGTGGAGGAGTATTGGTTTTTACAACAACTTCTTCCTCTTCTTTTTCTTTTTCTTTAGCAAGTTTATCTAACATTGCCTCAATTTTCACTAATTGGTCTTTAGGATATTGCTCGCCTTCAAACAACACTAATGCTTGTTTATATTTATCTTTAGCGTTTTCAAACTTATTTAATAAGAATAATTTATCGGCATCAAAAATAAGTTGATCATACTTTTCTCTTTTTGCTTTTAAAGCCAATGCTTCACTTTTATTTTTACGTTCTTCCTCAGCAAGTTGAGCTAAAATAGTATTTATTTCTTCAATTTTTTCTTGAGGATAAGCTTCATCAGGCATAATGCTTAATGCTTTTTTGTAATAGTTTTTAGCAACTTCGTAAGATTTAGAGCCAAAATTATCATCACCCATTTTTACAAAACTATTGAACTCTGCTTTTTTCTGTTCCTGAGCATTTGGTTTAACCGTAATTTGCTCTTTTATTTTAGCTGCTAATATTTTTTCTATTTCATCAATCTGGTTTTTAGGATAAGTTTCAGAAGATTTTATACCAAGAGCTTCTTTATATTTAGCTTTAGCTTGATCGTAATTTTCCGTTTTAAAAGCATCGTCAGCACTAGCAATTAAAGCATTGTATTTATCATTTTTTTCTTTTTCTGCCAATGCTTTCGCTTTAGCTCCATCTATGGCTTTTAGTTGATTTTTAGGATATTCTTCATTCGGATAAATCATTAATGCCTCTTGGTACTTTTGAGTAGCTTTATCAAACTTATCTCCATAAAAATCGGCATCAGCCTGAGCAATTACTGCTTCATAATATTCTCTTTTCTTTTTCTCTGCTTCTTTCTCTAATTCAGTTTCAGCAGATTGTTGAGCTAATTTTGCCAATAAATCATCAATCTCTTTAATTTTATCTTTTGGGTATTGTTCATCAGGTTTCACTCCTAATGCTTCATTGTATTTACCTTTGGCTGTTTCATAATTTTTACTTGATAAAGCATTGTCGGCAGCAGTAATCAGGGCATTATACTTTTCTTGTTTGGCTTTTTCATCAGCTTCTTTTCCGGCTAATTCAGCTAAAATGCCATCAATTTCACTAATCTTATTTTTTGGATGTTGTTCAGTTGGTTTTACTCCTAATGCTTCGTTGTATTTGCTTTTAGCTTGCTCGTACGATTTGTCATTAAAAGCCTTATCTGCCAAAGCAATCAGACTATTATACTTTTCATCTTTTTCTTTATCAGCCATTTTAGCAGCTTCTTCTTCCGCTTTCTTTTTGGCTATATCTGCTAAAATTCCATCTATTTCAGTCAGTTTTGTTTTTGGATATTGCTCGCTTGGTTTCACTCCTAACGCCTCATTGTATTTGCCTTTTGCTGCATCATACGATTTGTCGGCAAAGGCTTTATCTGCTGCTGCAATAGCTGCATTGTATTTTTCATCTTTCTCTTGTTGAGCCATCATTGCAGATTCTTCCTCTGCCTTTTTACGGGCAATTTCTGCTAAAATATCTTCAATTTCTTTCAATTTATCTTTAGGATATTTTTCTTCAGCTTTCACTTCTAAGGCTTCATTGTATTTGCCTTTAGCTGCCTCGTACGATTTTTCAGCCAACGCTTTATCAGCCGCTGCTATGGCTGCATCATACTTTTGTTGTTTGGCTTTTGCTTCCGCTTCTTTTTTCGCTAATTCTGCTAAAATACTTTCAATCTCATTAATTTTATCTTTTGGATATTGCTCTTCTGCTTTAATTCCTAATGCTTCATTGTATTTGCCTTTAGCTGTTTCATAATCTTTTGCTCCAAAGGCTTTATCTGCCGCTGAAATTAAAGCATTGTACTGTTCAGTTTTAGCTTTTTCTTCTGCTTCTTTTTTAGCCAACTCTGCCAATAAACCTTCAATTTCTGTCAGTTTTGTTTTTGGATATTGTTCATCAGGTTTTACCCCAAGTGCTTCGTTATATTTTCCTTTGGCTGCTTCATACGATTTTTCTGCTAGAGACTTATCTGCTGCTGCTATAGCTGCATCATACTTTTCTTGTTTGGCTTTTTCTGCAGCTTCATTTTTAGCAATTTCTGCTAATATCCCTTCAATTTCTGTCAGTTTTGTTTTAGGATATTGTTCATCGGATTTTATCCCTAATGCTTCGTTGTATTTACCTTTGGCTGCCTCATACGATTTTTCTGCAAGGGCTTTATCAGCTGCTACAATTGCTGCGTCATACTTTTCTTGCTTGGCTTTTTCTTCTGCTTCTTTCTTAGCTAATTCAGCTAAAATTCCATCAATTTCTGCAATTTTATCTTTAGGATATTTTTCTTCTGGTTTTACCCCTATTGCTTCATTGTACTTGCCTTTGGCACCTTCGTAATCTTTTGCTCCAAGGGCTTTATCTGCCGCTGAAATTAAAGCGTTGTATTGTTCAGTTTTGGCTTTTTCTTCAGCTTCTTTCTTAGCCAATTCTGCCAATAAACCTTCAATTTCTGTCAGTTTTGTTTTAGGATATTCTTCATCAGGTTTTACCCCAAGTGCTTCGTTATATTTTGCTTTAGCTGCTTCATAATCTTTTGCCGACAAAGCCTTATCTGCTGCTGCTATAGCTGCATCATACTTTTCTTGTTTGGCTTTTTCTTCGGCTTCTTTCTTAGCAATTTCTGCTAATGCCGCTTCAATTTCTTTCAATTTTGTTTTAGGGTAGGCTTCAAAATCTTTAAGTGCTGCAGCTTTCTGAAAATCTATTTTTGCTTTTTCATAATCTTTATTAATCATGTAAGCATCTCCAGAAGTAATTAAATCAGTGTATTCTTTATCAATTTTTTCCTTGTTCTTAATTAAATCATCAATCTCTTTAATTTTATTTTGCGGATAAGCTTCATTTGGTTTGTAGCTAATTGCAGCATTGTATTCCATTTTTGCTTTCTCCCAATTTCTTTCACTAAATGCTTTATCGCCTCTTTCAATAGCTGTTGTATATCTAGCATTTGCTTCATTTGCTGCAGCTAATTCATCAGCTATTAATCCTAATTGAAATTGTGGGTATGTTTCACTTGGTAATAATTTAGCAGCTTGTTCGTAAAGTGGTTTTGCTTCTGCATATTTTTTAGCATTAAAAAGCTTATCCGCAGAAGCTATCACTGTAGCATATTCTTTCTCTTTTGCTTTTCTGGCAGCTTCTTGTTCTTTACGTTTCTGCTCATGTTCTTTTTTAAGTTGCTCTAATTCTTTTTGTATGGATTTGGTATAATTCGGATCGTAATCCATATACCCATAAGCAGGATCAAAAGCTACTTTAGCAATTGGTTTATCTAAAATAGACACGTCCAAGCCTTCTACTTCTTCAAAAAGATTCATTTCCATAGGAAATTCAAAGCCATACTTAGCATCTTCTGGCGGTACATTTTTAGTAGAAAATTCTATTTTTTTTCCTGTAAATCCCGGTTTAGAAAACTCAACTAAATAAACAGCATCGGGTGGTAATTCTAAGATAAATTCTCCGTTTGCAGGAGTATTAATAGTTTTCCAAACTGCTCCATTACGCTTAATGGTAATGGTAACTCCCTCAAATCTTTTCTTTGTATCTTCATTTTTTACTGTCCCTTTAACGTCCAACTTCCACTGAGCTTTTAATTCAGGAGCATACATCAGCATTGAAATAATCAATACTACAAATAAGATGATATGTTTGGCTCTAATCAACATAAAGATAACTTACAAATATCGTAATTCCATATTAAAAAACGGAAATTAGTTGAAGATGTTTTCTCATCTCTTTAACAACAGTAAGATGCAAAAACTGTGAAAGTTGAATAACTAAATTAGAAAGATTGTGCAATTGCTAGGAAATCTGCTGCTTTAAGTGATGCTCCACCAATTAATCCGCCATCAATATCCGGATTAGCAAAAAGTTCTTTTGCATTGGTTGCATTACAACTTCCTCCATAAAGAATAGAACAGTTTTGAGCAGTTTCTTCTGAATAAGAATCTTTTAACACTTTACGAATAAAAGCATGCATTTCTTGAGCTTGTTCTGCTGTAGCAGTAACTCCTGTTCCTATTGCCCAAACAGGCTCGTAAGCAATTACTACCTTTTTAAATTCATTTTCATTTAAATGAAAAAGTCCTTCTTTTAGCTGTTGTTCCACAACCTTAAAATGATTGTTTTCTTCTCTTTCTGAAAGCAATTCTCCACAACAAAAAATAGGAGATAAATCAGCAGCTAATGCTCTGTTTATTTTTTCTGCAATAATTGCATTGGTTTCGTGGTAATAGCTTCTTCTTTCGGAGTGACCAACAATAACATAGTTAGCTCCGCAAGATTTAATCATTTGTGCTGCTATTTCTCCGGTGTAAGCTCCAGCTTCATGTTCAGAACAATTTTGAGCTCCTAAAGCTATTGCTGAATTTTCTACTAATTCTTTAAACAAAGAAATATATAAAGCAGGTGGATTAATGATTAAACTAACTCCTGAAACATTATTTTCTAATGCTTTAATGTCTTGAAGCAATTGTTTGGCTTCATTTAATTGCAAATTCATTTTCCAATTTCCGGCAACTATTTTTTTACGCATATCTTCAATTAATTGGTAAAATAATGGGCTATTTAGCTTACTCTAACTCTTGGGTCGAGCATTCCGTAAACGATATCTACAATAATGTTTACAATAACAAATATGGTTGATGTAAGTAAAACACCTCCCATAACTATTGGTAAATCGTATTTGGTAAGTGCATCATACAATACCCATCCTAATCCTTTCCAAGCAAATATCATTTCAACAAAAAGTGCTCCTGCCAATAGGCTGGCAAACATTCCTGAAACAGCTGTAACTACAGGGTTTAACGCATTTTTTAATGAATGTTTTATTACTACTACCATTTTAGATAATCCTTTCGCTCTTGCTGTTCTAATATAATCTTGCGACATTACATCCAACATAGAACTTCGGGTAAGTTGCAAAATGGCTGAAATTGGTCTTATACCTAATGTAAATGCGGGTAAAACTAAGTTACTTAATTTCAAAATTTCTCCGTTACCTAAATCATCATACTCAAATAAACTTCCTGTCATGTTAAATAAATTTATACCTGTTGCTTGTGGCAAGGCAAAACCTATTAACCAAGATATGATAATTGCTGAATAAAAAGATGGAATAGACATTCCTAACACAGATAAAAACAACAAGGATTTATCTACCCAAGTATCTTTCATTAAGGAAGTTACAATGCCAAACAGCACACCAAAAAAGGAAGCAAATAATATGGCAGCTACAGCTAATACAGCGGTTTCTGGTAGATAATCGAGTAATATTTCGGAGACTTGCCGCTTGGTTTGATAAGACCGCCTTAAATAAGGTGTTTTTACTACTAAAACGTTATTTTCTCCGAATGTAAAAAGTGTAGAATATGAATATTTATTTTCGTCTAAATACAAATAATGTTCTTCATCTGTACTATGAACAGAAATTGGCGACAAATCGTTCAGATACATCACAAATTGTGTAGAAAGTGTTTGGTCTAATCCTAAATCTTTTTGGATAACTCTTAGCGATTCTTCATCTGCTCTTTGCCCCATAAGCATACGAGCAGGGTCGCCTGGTAAAACGTTAAAAAGCAAAAACACTACAGTAATAACTCCCGCTAATACTAATAGTCCGTACAATATTCTTTTAGTGATAAACCTTGACACTATCCGTTATTTTTTTAATAATTGACTTTTAACGTCATCATAATTTGGCAAATCGTTGGCATGCCATTTTGCCAATACTTTTCCTTGTTGCAACAACACTATTCCCGGATTTGCTCTAACAATTGTTTTCAATGTAATGGCATCGCAAGAATAAAAATCATAATTAACTTGATGTTTACCTTTAAAAACCTCCACATTATCATTAGATGAGGCTGTTAATCCGATAAAATAATATCCATCTTTAAAACATTGGTCGGCAAATGTATTAATTTTTTTGATTGCTTGCTCATCCGTCTTTTTAATATCATAAGCTACCATCATAAATAAATATCCAGGATCATTCATATAATCCTGAGTATAATCGTATTGGTCTGCTCCAATAATGGTAAAATCTGTAATAGCAGCTTTATCTCCAACAGAAATTTGCTTGGTAACTCTATCAGAAAATTCGTAATTTTCATCATCCCAAGGATAGTTGGCTTCTGTAAATTCTTCTACTTTTCCGGTAGTTTTATTTTTATAATAAAAAATATTTTCGAACACATCTGGCTTTGCTCCTTCAGGCAATTTCATTTGCTCAGGAATACTTTTTCCTATTGCATAAGGTCTGTAATCTTTTACAGGAAGGTGATTGTAAGTATAATTAATAAAGATTAAAGTGATTAATGTTACCAACCCAATAATTATCCATTGGTTTACTTCTTTTTTAAAGAATTTTTTAATGGCATAATATGCTCCAAAACCAATTAGTGTAAATAAAACAGGAAAGTACCAACCGAATACCCACGAAAGTAAAATTACTCCCACCATCCCACCAGACAAAAGTAGTATATCATCTTGAGTGGTATTGAGTTGTATTTTCTTTCTATATAAGAATATTGGGATAATAAGAATGATTAAAATTAAATCTTTAAAAAATGATTCCCAAGGTGTTAAACTTCTACCTAAAGAGCCTTTCATGGCATCTCCAAAACAACCGCAATCGGTAACACACTGAACAGGCATTTCTTCTTTATAAACTACAATCTCACTGGTCTCTTCTACTACTACAATTTTACTATCTGCTGCTACTCTTTCTTTCATTATAGCATGTTCTGGAGAATTTACTTGAACTTCAGTTAAATTAGCATAGGTTGCAGAAGTATCGCAAGTTGCAGTATGTAAGGTTAAGAAAAAGAACATGATGGTTAATGCCAATAAGGAATAAAGTGTCAACCTAATTTTAGTAGCAAAAAGCAACATAAAACCAAGTATAACTTCGGCAGCACACATAATGATGGCTATAGCCAACGCATATTCCATTAAAAATTCTAATGAAAAAGTATCCCAGCCGAACCAATCTCTAATTCTGTAAGCCAATGCTCCATTTTCAAAATATTCTTCTAGTTTGTAGCTGAAACCTAAGGTATCATTAGCTTTTATTAATCCGGAAACAATAAATAAAGCTCCAACTAAAATACGACAAATATTTACTAATAATTTCATGTCTTAAATAATTTTATTTGTTCTTAAACTCTAGTTTAATTAAGGCAAAAACAGCATAATTAATCATATCGAAATAGTTAGCATCTATTCCTTCAGAAATTAATGTTTTGCCTTTATTATCTTCTATTTGTTTTGTTCTTAGTAGTTTCATCAAAATTAAATCTGTAAGCGAACTAATTCTCATATCTCTCCAAGCCTCACCATAATCGTGGTTTTTGTTTTGCATCAATTCTTTTGCTTCTAAAAAATATTTTGAATACAATTTTACTGCTTCTTCTTCGGGTAATTCGGTATTTTCGTTGTAACCTAACTCTAGCTGAACTAAAGCCATAATGCAATAATTTACTATTCCGATGTATTCAGATTTTACATCTTCCTTAATTTTGCTTTCACCAACTTCTTCAAGCGTTCTAATTCTTTTTGCTTTAATAAAAATTTGGTCGGTTAATGAACTTGTTCGTAAAATTCGCCAAGCACTGCCATAATCTTTCATTTTTTTCGTAAATATGTCAGAGCAAATTTTTATTATCGCATCGTATTGTTTGTCGGTTTTATTCATCTTAACTTATACACATTATATCCATGAAAAAAGAAAAACGGAAAGATACATTATTTTTAAAAAATACACTTATAAATTGCAAAGGTAATTTATTAAATTTAGACGAACCATGTATAATGGGCATATTAAATGTAACTCCTGACTCATTTTTTGATGGTGGCAGCTATCTATCGGAGGAAGAAATTGTTACACAAACCAAAAAACACTTAGCTGAAGGTGCTACTATTATTGATGTTGGCGGATATTCTACCAAACCGGGAGCTGCTTTTGTTACCGAAGAAGAGGAATTGAGCAGGGTTTTACCTATCATTAAATTAATTCATCAAGAATTTCCTGAATGCATTATTTCTATTGATACCTTTAGAAGTAAAATTGCTGAAAAAGCGGTTGAAAATGGGGCAAGCATTATTAATGATATTTCTGCGGGAAGCATGGATAGTCAGCTTTTCGATTGTGTGGCTAATTTGAATGTTCCTTACATTATAATGCACATGCAAGGCACTCCAGAAAATATGCAAAAAGCTCCCTCTTACCAACATGTTACGCAAGAAGTGATGTCTTTCTTATCTGAAAAAGTGGATATCCTTACCAAAAAAGGAGTAAATGATATTATTATAGATCCTGGTTTTGGTTTTGGCAAAACGGTTGAACACAATTACGAACTCATGCACCACTTAGCCGATTTTAATATTTTTGAATTGCCTATTTTAGTTGGTATTTCCCGAAAATCTATGATTAACAAAGTTATTAAAACCACACCCAAAGAAGCCTTGAATGGAACTACTGTACTAAACACCATTGCTTTAATGAAAGGAGCAAACATCCTTAGAGTGCATGATGTAAAAGCCGCTAAAGAAGCTGTTTTGATTACGGAACAGTTGAAGAAGAGTAATTAAGAATCTTTTAAAATTTCTTCGCTGCCGCAAGCGTCCACGCTTGTGGTGTATTTGCCATACCACACGTTTTATTTAAGATTAAACCAAGCATAAATTTACCAACCCTTTATTAACCACACAATAGTTTAAATTTTTAACAATACTGTCTGAGTATTCTTCTCTTACAAATACAACTATCCAAAATACTGTTGAAAAATTTACAAAGTATAGTCCTTTTGGGTGATGGAATTTGTAGTTCCTGCTAATAAAAACAAATGAAGTATTTTATTATTTATCACTTTACCACAAGCGTGGACGCTTGCGGCAGCGGAGGGGAAGAAATAAGCAGTCATCCTCAGGAAAGTAGAAAAGAATGGCTTTTATGGATGTTTGAAGATGCAGGAAAGAAAAATAGTAACAACAAAGATTGGCAATTGTGGCAGCAACATAATCAACCTA
>CALCHN010000068.1 GCA_937901255.1 uncultured Flavobacteriales bacterium
TGCTTCTGCTTTGGCTTTCGCCTCAGCTTCAGCTTTAGCTTTGGCTTCTGCTTCTAAACGTTCGGCTTCTTCTTTATTTTTTTGAGCTTCATCAATAAGTGCAAGCTTCTTTTTTGGTTCTTCTTTATCTGGAAATAGACTTGTCGCTTTTTGATATTCTTTTCGTGCATTATCAAAATCTTGAGCAAATAAGGCTTTATCACCAGCTTTCATAGCATCAGCATATTTAATCAAGTTAAGCTTTTCTTGTAATTCTCTTTCTTCTTGTCTTTTCTTAAAATTAGCTAATTCCTGATTTAATTTTTGAGCGATAGGAGCGGTGTAGCCCATATCCCAGTCTAATTCTCTCATTTTCGGATCGTAAATAGCCTTCCCAATTGGTTTTTCAAGAAAAGCAACATTCAAATCTTTATGTTGCTGAAAAAGTGTCATTTCTACATAAAGGTCATTAACACTATTTCTTTTATCTGGTGGAATTCCTTTGGTATTTACAATAATTTTCTTGGGAACAAAGTTGGCTTTTTCATACAATACAATGTACTCTTTTTCATAATCAACCAACAATTCATACCTACCTTTTTTATCGGAAACAACGTTATGAATATACTTGCCGTTTTCAGTAATTTTAATGCTAACGCCTTCCATGGTACTTTCACTGTAGTATTCAGAAACAATTCCAGAAAGTGCAATCTTTTGCTCATCTGGTGTTTGTGCTTGCAAAGTTGAGGCTAGCAGTAAAAAAGTAAAAAGTATTTTTTGAAAAAGTTGCATCTAAAATGTTACTAGTTATTTTTGCTTTCTACCCATTTTTTGGCATTAACAAAGGCTTCCATCCAAGGCGTAACATCATCTACTTTTTTATCCATAGGATAATAAGCGGTTTGCCAAGGGAAAATTGTTCGCTCTAAATGCGGCATCATTGCTAAGTGTCTTCCACAGTCAGAAACTATTCCGGCAGTATTATAATCCGAACCATTCGGATTAGCAGGGTAATTAGCTGAACTGTATTTCATTGCAATATTATATTCTTTTTCGCTATCTTCAAAAATAAATTTTCCTTCACCATGAGCAACCCATATTCCGAGTTTAGCATCACTAAGTGTAGAAAGCATAATGGAATTGTTTTTAGGAATTACAACATTTAAATAAGTAGATTCAAATTTTCCTGATTCATTATGAGCCATAGCTTGTGTTTTTCCTTTGGAAGCAATTAGTCCCAATTCCATCATTAACTGACAGCCGTTACAAACCCCCAAGCTTAAGGTATCTTCTCTTTTATAGAAATTATCTAATGCTTCTTTAGCTTTAGGATTGTATAAAAATGCTCCAGCCCAACCTTTTGCAGAACCCAACACATCTGAATTTGAGAAACCTCCCACAAAAACTATCATGTTTACATCGCTTAAATCTTCTTTTCCTGAAATCAAGTCTGTCATGTGAATGTCTTTAACATCAAACCCTGCTAAAAATAAAGAATATGCCATTTCTCTATCTCCGTTTACACCTTTTTCTCTTATAATAGCAGCTTTAACTCCAGTTGCTGTTTTTCTACCATGAGCAATACCATAATCGGCTAACTTCCCTTTAAAATGAGTAGGGAAGGAGAAGGTAAGAGTTTCTTTCTTGTAATTATCAAAACGTTGTTTGGCTAACTCTTTTTTAGTTTGATGACTATCTAATAAATAAGACGTTTTAAACCAAACGTCTCGCAACTCATCAATATCTAACGAAAGTTGAGCTTCTTTTAATCTAATATTTAATTTTCTTTCGTTGATAATACTACCAATAATTGAAGCATGAATACCTTTTTTACCCAATTCAGAAACAATTTTATGCCCATCGTGATTCACCTGAATGATTACTCCCGGATTTTCACTGAACAATATTTTAATCATTTCTGTTTCGTCAAAGGCATTTAAGTTAATGTTTAAGCCACCTTTTTCGTTAGGAAAATTCATTTCTAACAAAGCAGTTATTAAGCCTCCAGCAGAAATATCATGACCTGCCAATACTTTATTTTCTTTTATTAATTGCTGAAGCGTATTAAATGCATTTGCAAAATAAGTAGCATCATTAACAGAAGGAACTGTTTTCCCTAGTTTATTAATTACTTGAGCAAATGAAGAACCTCCTAAATCTAGTTTTTGGTTAGAAAAATCTATATAAACCAACACAGAATTTTCATCATTAACCAAGCGTGGCTCAACTATTTGTCTGATATTACTTACAGCACCTGAAGCAGTAATGATAACTGTTCCAGGAGCATAAACTTTATCGTTGTTAGGATATTTTTGCACCATAGAAAGCGAATCTTTTCCTGTAGGAATATTAATTCCTAACTCGCAAGCAAAATCACTAACCGCTTCAACAGCATCGTACAAACGAGCATCTTCCCCTTCGTTTTTAGAAGGCCACATCCAGTTGGCACTTAAAGAAATAGATTTCAATCCGTCTTCTAATGGAGCCCAAACAATGTTAGTAAGTGCTTCGGCAATGGCTAATTTACTTCCACTTTTAGGGTTAACCAATGCAGGTACAGGAGCATGTCCCAAAGCAGTTGCTATACCTTTATCGCCTTTAAAATCAATAGCTACAGCACCTAAATTATTCAATGGTAATTGGATTTCTCCAACGGTTTGTTGTTTAGCTACTTTTCCGCTAACAGAACGATCTACTTTATTGGTTAACCAATCTTTACAAGCAACAGCCTCTAATTGAAGTACTTGTTTGATGTAATCTTTAATTTTATTCGATTCGTAATCTATTTCCTGAAATTTTGAAGGAATGGATTTATCTTCAATAATAGTTTTTGGTGGTTTCCCAAACATATCCTCAATTTTTAAATTGATAGGATGTTCGTTGGTTTTGTTATCCTCAAATTTAAACACATGGTCGCCAGTAATTTCTCCCACCACATAAATAGGAGCTCTTTCTCGCTTACAAATTTCTTCTAATAAAGCAACATCTTCAGCTTTAATTACCAATCCCATTCTTTCTTGAGATTCATTTCCAACAATTTCTTTAGCAGAAAGGGTAGGGTCGCCAACTGGTAATTTGTGTAAGTCGATAGTTCCGCCAACTTCTTCTACTAATTCAGAAAGACAATTTAAATGTCCACCAGCACCATGATCGTGAATAGAAATAATTGGGTTTTTAGATGATTCAGCAAAAGCTCTAATGGCATTAGAAACTCTTTTTTGCATTTCGGGATTAGAACGTTGGATAGCATTTAATTCTATGGCATTGCTATATTCACCTGTTGCTACTGAAGATACAGCACTTCCGCCCATGCCAATTCGATAATTATCGCCACCCAACACCACAATTTTATCTCCTTTTTGAGGTGTTTGTTTTTGAGCGTGGTCTTTTCTGGCATAACCTATACCTCCGGCAAGCATAATTACTTTATCGAAACCAAATTTTTTACCATTTTCGTTATGCTCAAAAGTTAATACAGAACCGTTAATTAATGGTTGTCCGAATTTATTTCCAAAATCGGATGCTCCGTTGGATGCTTTAATCAAAATATCTAAAGGTGATTGGTAAAGCCATTTTCTTTCGTCCATTGCTTTTTCCCAATTTCTATCTTTTTCTAATCGAGAGTAGGAAGTCATGTAAACGGCAGTTCCTGCCATAGGTACACTAGCCTTTCCGCCAGCCATTCTATCTCTTATTTCTCCTCCCGAACCCGTTGCAGCACCATTAAAAGGTTCTACGGTAGTTGGAAAATTGTGTGTTTCAGCTTTTAGCGATAAAACCGTATCAATTTCAGAAGTTTCAAAAAAATCGGCTTTGTTTTGAGTTTTTGGTGCAAACTGCATGGCTTTAGGACCTTGAACAAAACTTACATTGTCTTTATAGGCTGAAACTATGGTATTGGGGTTTTGTTGGGATGTTTTTCTAATTAAGCTAAATAGTGAATGAGGTTTTTCTTTTCCATCTATTACAAAAGTGCCATTAAATATTTTGTGGCGACAGTGTTCTGAGTTTACTTGAGAAAAACCAAATACTTCGCTATCAGTAAGTTTCCTGTTGTTTCTTTTGCTTACTTCTTCAAGGTAGATAACTTCATCATCATTTAAAGCTAAACCTTCTTCTTTGTTGTAAGCGGCAATGTCATCTATGTATTTTACAGGTTCTGGTTGTACATTTACGGTAAAAAGAGATTGATTTAAGGTTTTATACATTACCTGTAACATAGCATCATGAGGAGTATTTTCATTTTCAGCGATTAAAAACTCTTCCATACGGCTAATTCCATTAATAGCCATATTCTGCGTAATTTCAACGGCATTGGTACTCCAAGGCGAAACCATTTCAGCTCTAGGGCCGATAAAAAAACCAGTTATGCTAGTTTCGTTGATTTTTTCTGCTGCCAGTAGCCAATTTAGCTTTAAAATTTCTTGCTCGTTTAACTCATTAGCACATTCAACAGCTATTATGGTGTTGAATTTAGTTTTAAAAAATAAAATCATAAATAGGTATAAAATAGAAAGCGGCAAAGTTAAGAACTACCACAAATTGAACTTGACTTGTTGGTGTTTTTTTTAAAAACATATCAACACCAAACTTATTAACATAGTTGTTTTCTGTATATCAGTATTATATGTTAGTTATTAAATGGGTTATTGAATGAAGGTTTAGGATATTTTTTTGAAATCAATAGCAGTTTTATACTTTCGCACCAAAATTTAACTAAAAAACTGAAAATGAACATAACAAAATCAGGTTTTGTAGCTGTTTTAATGTTATTAGGAGTAATAAGTTTTGCTCAATCAACATCTGAATTAGATAGTTTGAATAACGAACTAAAAATAGCTATTGAAAAAAAAGATAAGAAGAAGGAAACTTCTTTAAGAGAAGAAATACAGTTTGTAGAAAATAAAAATAAGCAACTTAGAGATTTAGAAGAAGATAAACGAATAGCAATTTTCCAAGAAGATTATGATAAGGTAATTTTGTTGGAAAGTCAAATTAAATATACCAAAGCATCTGAATTTGGGGTTAATAATAATTCATCCGAATTAGCCAATACATTATCAGTAGCAAGCAATAATCAAAATTATAATCAAGATTTTTTAAATTATATGGCTAAAAATGCTAAACAAAAGTCATCTAAAAAAAATAGTAAACCATTATCTGAATATGATTTTAGTGATAAGATAATAGGTCAGTTTGGAATGGGTTTTAAGACGGTAGATTATACATACAATGGATATTACACATCCGAAACGTACTCAGAATTTTTAATGTCATATCATTTTGCCAATAGTAGGTGGTGGGTAAATAAATATTTAGCAGGAGGGATGTTTTATGATATTGTTTTTGGTGATTATTTTGATTTTAGCGTTGGACCACAAATAACAGCCTTTGCTGATTTTGATGCTGTAGTGTTACCCTACACTTCATTAGGACTAGGTTTCGGTTTAGATGATGATGGAGAGGCTTATTTACCTATAGTTTACAAGTTAGGAAGTCATGTTTTTTTTAAACAAGAGAGAAATTTCGGGTTGTTTTTTGAACTTAACCTAAGCTTAAATCATTATTATGATTATATGCCATTTTATCGATTTGGTATATCATGGACAAGAATTAAAAGAAAAAGTAGATAAATAACTTTAACAGATTTTAAGATGAAAACACGATTTATATATATTGCAGTAATTTCAATTTTTATTTTTAATGGGGCATTAAATGCTCAGAGCTTTTACACCATGGATGAACTAAAATCCATGAAAATGGAAGCTGTTGACAACAATCAATACAGATTGGCTAAAGTAATTCAAGATGAAATTGATAAAAGAAATTCTTCTACTTATGGTTTAACTAAAGAACCTTGGCAAGAAGATTCTGTAGTTGTTTCGGAAGTAAAAGCCTTAGAAGAACAACAAAAACAGGCTGTTGCACAAGAAAATTGGGTGTTAGCAAAAAGTATTAAAACCAGCATATTTACAAAAAAATATCACGCTCCTGTAACAGAAACTACTGCTTCAAAATATGCCGGATTAAATAATCGTAGAGAAGATGTTTATCAAGCCATGCTAAAAGAAGGCTTTGCTAACAATAGTTCTGAACTCTCTTTAGTAGAAGAAAGTTACTCACCTAACTCTTCTACTGAAAGCCCTACAAAAGTGAGTAAAACTGAGCAAGAAAACGATATTTTTAAATACCGTAGAAGTTCACTTTACACTTTAATGATTAACGACAATCAACGAGAACATTTTCAAGTAATTTTAAATGCTTTTGGAAACACCCCTTTATCAGAAAAGTTTAATGATCATAACATAGGGCCTTATTTAATAGATGCAACAGGTTATATTAAAGACCGTTCGGCAGAAATTACTTCTTATTTAGAAAAAAATAATGTTGCTAAAGACTTAGTAGCAAAATGGTTTAACCGAAGTAAAGAGGGAGCATTTGATATGAGCCTAATACAAGATAGAGGAGAGTACAACGCAACTGTTCAAGATAAAATGGTGGCGGCAAAATTGGAAAGAGGAGAAGCCATATTAGCTGATGCTGGTGAGGAATTAATAGGAAATACTTATGTGATTATTAATGATTTTAAGTTTACTAATAAAGAGGAAGTTGCCCAAAAAGTTAGTAAGGCAGCAGGATGGGCAAAATTAGGAGCTTCTTATATTCCAGGTGGTAGTGCAATAACGAATACACTTGATGTGGTAGATGCAGGAGCTACTATTGCAGGTAAGGGCTATATTATTAAAACAACATCCTATTTATACAAATTAGAATGGAATGATTCTGTTGCAGCAGTTTTTTATAACAATATGTGGGTAGATAAAAATAATTTAGATCCTGAAAAAATTGCCGCTTTTGAAAAGTCAGGATTGTTTAAACTTAAATTGGTTGGGTATGAAGATGCATGGGCAGACTTACAATCATCAGTTTTTACTAGTAAAACCGATGAAGAATTAATATATATCGCTACTATTAAAGCAGTGGACAAAGCTATTGCTAAACTTCAGAGAAAATATGAAGAATTTAGAACTAAAACGCCATTAACAAGTGTAGAACCGCTTACGGCTAAAATTGGATTAAAAGAAGGCTTGGAACCAAATGATAAATATGAAGTGTTAGAACAAATTATGGATGAAAATGGAAAAATTTCTTACAAAAGAAAAAGTATCATAAGAGTTAAAAAAGGCATGATTTGGGATAATACTTATGTTCCAGAAGATGCCAAAGACCAAGTGCCACAACAAAATATTAACGAAACTCATTTTCTTGGTTCTAAATCAGGTTTATATCCAGGGATGTTGATAAGACAAATTAATTAAATAAAGATTGATTTATTAACAATTTTCTGCATAATTTCTATAATATTTTTCTTATTGAAGATATTACAAATCTTTTATTTCTCCATAATTTAATGGCTTTAGTCATGCAAAATAACAAGAGAGTTTTTTTGTTTATAACTAATTAGTAATCAAAAGATAATAACTAAAAGGATTATTCTATATTTTTGGTTTTTTATTCAAATAATTTTTATGAAAAGTCAAATTATATTGTTGTCAATGGCAATAACATTCACTTCTTGTGGAATAATGTTTAATGGAACTAAGCAAAAAGTAACAGTTAGTTCTGATCCTCCTGGGGCTGAAATTCATGTAAATGGGTTATATACTGGAGAAGTTACACCAGCAGAAATAAAAGTAAAAAGAAGGGTAAAAGATTCTCCTACAAGTGTTAAGAAAAAAATGACTTATACGCTTAAAAAAGAAGGGTATAAAGACTATACACATGTAGATGAAAGTAAATTTAGTACGGGAACATATTTAGCAAATGTTTTAAATTATGGTGCAGGTTTTATTTGGGATCCTATATTTGGAGTAAACAGGAAGTACCCTAAAAATGTAAATGTACGATTGTCTTCAACTTCTGTTACAACTAATGATGAAATTACTGTAGAAAAAACTACTATTAATGAAAACTCAACTGTAAACAATACTCCTATTAATAAAGTTGAAAAGCCTAAAACAAAGGAAACAAAAACAGTTATTCCAGAAAATTTATTTAAACCTATTGTTTTAGTTGATGAAGACTTTAGTGATAATAGTTTTGGGTGGTTAGAAAAAACAGAAAAAAAATCAACTTATAAAGTTCAAGATAATTTGTATTACATGAAAGATAATACATTTACTTTAAAATCACCAAGACATCATATTGAAGGATTTAACTGTAAAGATGATAATTATATTTTAGAAGCATCGTTTCAATTCCTTGATAAAAAATCGTATAAAATGGTTGGATTAGGTTTGGCATTTTCACCAGATTCTAGTATTCATTATGTATTTAACCTAGTAGTAGAAGATAATAAAAAACGAGTTGTTATTACCCCATTTTTAGGTGTAAGTTTAAAAACTATGTATCAAGATGCTCTTTATGACCAGCCTATTGAATTTAACGATGATGAAAATGTTTTAAAAATTGTAAAACAAGATGATGTTACTTCGTTTTATTTAAATGATGCTTTACTTACATCATCACCAGGTTTTGTTTTTAATTCTTCACTAATAAAGTTTAATTCAGGAATGCTAAATACAACTAGTGTTAATTGGATTAAAATTACTAAAACAGGCGTATCAAAAGTTGTTGTAAATAATGAAAACAAAAGAGATATAGCACATAAAAAAATACAAGAAAGTGGTATAGCTACTTATACTTTAGTAGAAAATTCTAGTATTAAAGAATCTGTCGTAAATTCAGAAACAAAGTCAAAGATAAAAAATGTTGTAGAAAACGCTTTAGCTAAAGACTTGAAATATAGAAGAAGTTCATTACACTCAATGATGATATATGACCCATTGATTGATTACCATGAAACAATAAAAAATACATTTGGAAATTTAGAAATGCCAACTAAATTTAACGATCATAATGTGGGACCTTACTATATTCTGAGTATATCTAATATTAAGCAACAACAAGATCAAATAACTTATTTTTTAAATCAAAATGATATTGCTAAGCAATTGATTTCAAAATGGTTTAATAGAAATTCTAATGGAGCCTACAATATGGATTTGATAGCAGAAAGAGGCTTGTATGATGCAACAGCTATGGATAAAATAATAGCGAGTAATTTACAAAGAGGAAACGCTTTATTAGCAGATGCAGGAGAAGAATTAATTAATAAAACTTTTGTAATTGTACATGATTTAAAATTTATTAATAAGGAAGAGGGAGCCAGTATTTTAAGTAAGGCATTGTTAGATGTTGCAAAAGAAAACTCTAGAGATGGAGACCTACTTGGAAGTGCAATGACTGGGGCTTTAGGTGCTGGTGTTAAAATAGCAGGAAAAGGATATATGATTAAAACTACTTCTTATTTATATAGATTGGTTTGGGATGAAGAAACTGCAGCTATATTTTATCAAGATTATTGGACAGATAGTAATAGCCATAGTAGTGAAAAAGTAGAAGCCTTTAATAAATCAAATAACTTTAAATTAAGTTTTGTAGGATCACAATCTGCTATGGCAGATGTACAATCTTCAATATTTACAAACAAAACTAATGAAGAATTAATAGAAATGGCAACTGTTAAGGCTATAGATAAAGCAATTGCAAAATTAGAACGCAAATATGAGGAATTTAGAACAAAAACACCTCTTTATTCTGTTGAGCCAATAGCTGCTAAAATAGGTGTTAAAGAAGGATTAGAAAAAGGGGATAAGTTTGAAGTTCTTGAACAACAAATTACAGAAGAAGGAAACACAATATACAAAAGAGTAGGGGTTATTTCTGTTGATAAGGTTTGGGATAATAGTTTTTCTGATGAAGAAATGGAGCAGTTAAAAAAAGAAGGTAAGTTACCTGAACAAGAATATACTACTTTTAAAGGTTCGGGTAAATATTATCCAGGACAATTAATAAAACAAATTAATTAAAAAACAAAAGAGGCTGATAATTTTATCAGCCTCTTTCTACTTATGGAAGTTAGTTGTTTTACTTCATACCAAAACCATAAAACTCTCTTCTTCCATTTTCATACATTCCTTCCATAAGCACTCCATTGTTTTTATTGGTATTTAAAATAGTAACCAATTCATCAACAGAATTTACTGGTGTTTGATTTATTTTGGTAATTACATACCCTTGTCGAACACCTACACTTCTTAATTTGCCATTAAATAGTTCTTTTACTACTACACCATTTTTCAGCTTAAGCTTTTTTAGAGTTGCTTTATCAGCATTTTCAAATTTAGCTCCTAAACTCTTAAAGATTGAAGTCGCTTCTTTGGTAATCAGTTTTTCTGTACCATCAAAGTTTTTTAACTTAACAGGAAATTCTTTTAAGTCGCCATCTCGCTCTACAGTTACTATAATATTATCTCCTGGTCTAAACTGACTCAATTGTTCTTGAAGTTCTGGAACATCGTCAATACTCTTATTATTAATTTTTTTAATTACATCTCCAGCTTGTATTCCTGCATTTTCGGCTGAACCATTTTTAGTAATATCAGTAATGTAAACACCATTTAAATTAGATAAATTTTCTTCTTTAGCCAACTCTTCATCTATACTTCTAATATTAACACCAATAAAAGCTCTTTGTACATTACCATACTCTTTTAAATCTTCAACTACTTTTCTGGCAATATTAGCAGGAATAGCAAAAGAATATCCTGCAAAAGAACCTGTATTTGATTTTATTGCAGCATTAATTCCAACTAAATCGCCATTAATATTTACCAATGCACCACCGCTATTTCCAGGGTTTACAGCTGCATCTGTCTGAATAAAAGCTTCTATAGCAGAGTTTCCAGAGAATGGATCACTTTTTAGTATATTGATGTCTCTTCCTTTGGCACTTACAATTCCGGCAGTAACGGTAGAAGTTAGGTTAAAAGGATTTCCTACAGCCAATACCCATTCACCAACTTTAAGTTGATTAGAGTTGCCAAAATTGATATAAGGAAGCTTTTCAGCATCAATTTTTAATAAAGCTAAATCTGTGGAAGGGTCAGTTCCTATAATTTCTGCAGTATAGGTTTTTTTATTGTTTAATGTAATCTGAATATCATCTGCATTATGAATAACATGATTATTAGTTACAATGTATCCATCATCAGAAATAATAACTCCTGAACCAGCTCCTCTTACTTGTTCTTGTGGAGGTGTTTGATTTCCATAAAAGAAATGATACAAAGGGTTCATTTGGTAATTTACAGTTGAGGCTGTTTTTACATGCACCACTGCATTGAGTGATTTTTCGGCAGCAAACTCAAAACTATTGGCAGTTCCCGCTAAATCATAATTACTTACTAGTTTGGAAGAAGCATTTTCTTCATCATCAGCAATGGTTTTAATGTAAACTTTTTCAGGTTTTTCTGTCAGCTTGTAAACACCAATAGCAGAAAAACCTCCAATTAGTGCGAAAGTTGTTGCAAATAATGCAGTTTTAATAGATGTGTTCATAGTAGATATATTTTATGGTTTCTCTTATACAAAGTTCGCCATATAAACTACTGTAAGTATCTATATATTAGTATGGTGCTGTTAAAGAATGTTAAAGGTCTGTTTTAAAAAATGTTAAAAAATCATCTGGTTTTAGGTTGATTTTTTCTATGGTAAACTGACTTTGGCTATAATAAAATTCTCTTTCTGCTAACAATGAAGTAATAAAAGAATTTAATTCAGAGCTAGTTACATTTTTTAGTAAGGGTCTTTTGTGAAGAGCATTTTTTAGTCTGCTTGCCAAAAATTCTGGGGTATATTTTAAATAGAATGTAGTTCCATTGGTATTCATTAATTCCATATTGTTTTTAAAACAAGGTGTGCCGCCACCAGTAGATATAACAAAGGCTTCATTTTCATTAATAAGTTGAGCTAACTTTTCATGTTCTTTTTGTCTGAAATAATCTTCTCCTTCCACCTCAAAAATTGTAGGAATATCTTTGCCTTCATCATTTACTACTTCTTCATCAATATCGAAAAAAGGAATGTTTAGTTTATTAGCAAGTTTTTTACCTATGGTAGTTTTTCCGCTACCCATAAAGCCAATAAGAAATATTTTTTTAGATGTTTGCACCGAAATGTTTTTTATACAAAAATATTCATTTAGTTTTGCTTGAAAGTACCTAACAAATTTATTATCTTAAATATTATGCAAGGATTAGTTTTTTATTTGATACTGCCTTTCATTTATCTTATTTCCATACTTCCTTTTCCAATATTATATATTGTTTCAGATTTTTTATGCTTTTTGGTGGTTAATGTGGTGGGCTACAGAAAGAAAGTAGTAAAAACCAATCTTAAAAATGCTTTTCCTGAAAAAACAGATGCAGAAATACACGATATTTATAAGAAGTTTTATCGCTTTTTTTGCGATTGGATTATTGAGATGATTAAAAGCATTACCATTAGCAGAGAACAAGCGTTAAAAAGGTGTAAGTTTAATGATAGCAGCCTTCAGTTATTAAATCAATTAAGTGCTCAAAACAAAAAATTAATTTTTGTGATGGGGCATTACGGCAATTTTGAGTTGGGTGGAGCAGAAATGGCTTACAGAACCAATTATCAATTATATGTGTTGTATAAACCTTTATCTAACTCATATTTTAATCAACTCATTAATAAAAAGCGAACAAGGTTTGGCATAAAGATAATTGCCATGCAAGAAGCCTTACGTAAAATGCTTTCTTTAAAAGATAGTAGCGAACTAAGTGCAACTACTTTTATTGCCGACCAAACACCATCACCTAAAAATGCGTATTGGACCACTTTTTTAAATCAGGATACACCTATATTTTGGGGGACAGAATTGATTGCTAAAAAATTAAATTATCCTATAGTTTATATTTGTGTACAGCAATACAAAAGAGGTTTTTATGAAATGAGAGCTGAAATGCTTTGCGAAAATCCAAAAGAAACCGCCAAAGGAGAAATCTCGGAAATGCACACCAAAAGATTAGAACAAGACATAATTGCTCAACCTGAATTTTGGTTATGGTCGCATAAAAGATGGAAGCACAAACGTCCTCAATAAACAATTTCTTATTCTTTCACTACCTTAAATACTTTACTTCCTAAATTGTTACGGAAATGAATAAAATAAATTCCGTTACTTAAATGGCTTATATTTAGTTGAGTATTTTGGCTGTTTATTTTTTGGAATATTAAACTTCTACCTGTCATATCAATAACATCAAGGCTTGCATTAATAAGTTGATTATTTCCAACATCTATAGTAATACTATTTTGTGTTGGATTAGGGTAAATAAGTAAGTTGCTCAACTCATTTTCGTTTATTCCTATTGTTGCATTTCCTAAGCAAAAAGGTTCAACTAAACTATCTCCATTAAAGGTATTGTTAAAAAATATGGTGTCGCCTGTAGAAGTTTCTGTAAGTAAGATAGAACCATTTCCAAAACCACAACAAAAACCATCTCCGTAAGCATCATACAGTATAAAAGTGTAGCATTTTTCTTCTAAACATATATCCTGATTATGTGTGGCACCTCCTGTAGTATTTGGATATCCGCCACCGCTTGCAACGATAGCTCCAGAGCTATCTCTAACTGCCCAACTGGTTTCTGAACCAAAATTATCGGTAGTTAATGCTAAAGAAGCAAACATGGGTTGTGGTGTAGCGGTAAATACATGTGTAATTGTATCATTAACGGTATTTTGATCGGAAGAACCATTAGGATTAGAAGTAAACACTGTGTAGGTATGACTTCCGCCACTTAATCCAGAAAGTGCAGGTAAAGTTAAGTTTATGGATTGGTAAGGAGTTAAACTTCCTGTCCAAGGAATAGTGTTTGGCGTATTACCATCCAAACTAATGTTTATAGTTAAATTAGTTAGTGTTGTATTTCCTTTATTAATAAAAGTAAGTGCTGGAGATGCAGTATCTCCACAAATATTTTTTTCAATTCCTGTAATACTCAAAGCGGCAGCATCTAGGGCATAATAACTACCGTTAGGGTCGTATCCATTAATTTCAGTTAAGCCAGTATTGTTAGGGTCTAACCAATATTTTAATTGTTTAAGTGTATCACTGTTGGTGTCCCAAGAAAAAGAGAATTTACCATAATAATCAAATTCATCATTTCCACAAGCAGCGTTTCCGCCATGTAGCTGACCAACAATTCTGTGGTTATGGTCGAATAGAGGGGAACCAGAAGAACCGCCTTCGGTAGTTCCTGTATTCCAATCTAAAACTTGCCAATGATCGTTGCCCGCTCCGTAATATCCAGAGCTAACAACAGGTTCATAATCATGCGATATTTTTTTAACATCGCCACTTGGGTGGTGAATACCAGTTGAACTCTGAGAGGGTGAATTATTGGCATTCCATCCGGCATAAAAAACATTATAGTTTGCTGGTGGAGTAGCAGATAGTTTTAGTAAGAAAAAGTCGGAAGGCGTATTATTAGCGATAATAGTTGCACCACTAATGGTGTTTGTTGTTGGTCCATCAATATTAGTAGCACATTGTGGTGATTGGTAATTAAACATAAAAATATTATTGGAAGCTGGGTTACAGTGATTAGCTGTTAAGATATAAGGAGTACCATCATTAGCAGTATTGTTAATTAATGCTCCTGAACACATTCTGCTATTTCCAGATGTAAGTTGCATTACCACTGAGCGAATTTCATCGCCCCAAATAGCGGTATCGCAAGCAGCATTTATGTTGCACGCACCAGAACCTCCAAATGCCTTCATTTTGCTAAATAAATCCCGGTAACCATGAACAACGGAGGCTAGTTCTATAATTCCCTGACCATTAACATTGGCAGGTTCGTAATATTCTAAGGTAACGGTTTCTCCTTTAGTTAAGAAAGTAGCAAATTCCATATTTTCTTTATTGTTTGCATTGGTAAATGCTCCTAACACATTTTTATTGTTATATAAAAAGAAGGTAGCATTTTTAGGCATAAAGAATTTTTGGTAATTAATATTAATAGATAAGGCTCCTGAAATTTCAATGGTTAATCTCCAAATTCTATCGCCATTAGGAAGATTTTCCCATAAACCACTATTATTGAGAGATAAATTAACAGGAATTTCAATTCCAAATCTCCAAGGAATATCTTTTTGTTGGTCTGCTATTACATCTTCTGCTCTTATTGGAGTTAAATCTATAGCTGGAGCAACAAAAACAGGGATATTATTTGTTAGAGTAGCAGTAGTTTGGCTAAATGGTTGTCCTCCCTGACTGATTTGCCCCATCACAGATAGTGAAAGAAGCATTGTGAATAATGGCAGTAGAATTTTTTTCATAGTAATTTTAATAATAAGTATAAAGTTACTTAAAATTAAAACACAAAAAAAACCGACAAATATATTTGTCGGTTTTTAAGTATGGTTAGGAATCAAAAAGAATTAAGCTTTTTGTTTAGTTCTTCTTGTGATTCTTCTTTTTGGTTTTTCTTCTACTTCCACTTCAGGAGTGTAGTTTGGATCTAGAGCAGCATCAACTAAAATTCTTCCGCAGTGTTCGCAAACAATAACTTTTTTATGGTTTTTAATATCTAACTGACGTTGAGGCGGGATTTTGTTAAAACAACCTCCACAAGAATCTCTTTGTACAGTAACTACTGCTAATCCATTAATTGCACCAGAACGAATTCTTTTGTATGCAGTTAATAATCTATCTTCAATAACTTTTTCAGCTTTTTCAGATTGTGCTGTTAACTTCTCTTCTTCACTTTGAGTTTCGTTGGTAATTTCTTCTAATTGATTTTTTTTGTTTTCCAAATCAATTTTTCTACCATCTAAGTATTCTTTAGCTTCATCTAATTTTTCTTGTTTAGATGTCAATAAGAATTCACCTTCTTTAATTCTTTTTTCAGCTAATTCAATTTCTAGTTTCTGAAATTCAATTTCTTTAGTTAAAGCATCAAACTCTCTGTTATTTCTAACTTTATTTTGTTGCTCTTCATATTTTTTAATAAGGTTGGTAGCATCTTTTATGCTATTTTTCTTATTAGATATATCAGTTTTTATATTCTCTATTTCTAAAGTTAAATTTTCCTGACGTGTTTGTAAGCCTTCGATTTCATCTTCTAAATCCTGAACCTCTAAAGGAAGCTCACCTCTTATCAAACGTATCTTATCAATTTTTGTATCGATAAGTTGTAACTCATATAAAGCTCTTAGTCTTTCTTCTACTGTTGTTGTTGCTGTTTTTTTTGCCATACTTTACAGGTAATTTATGGGGTTTGTATTTTTTTCAGATAAATGAAGTGCGAAATTAGGAATTTTTTTTCTAAGAATGTCATAAATTAATTCAGAAGTAAATTGTTCACTTTCATAATGGCCAATATCTGCTATAACAATTTCATTATCAGCATCAAAAAACTGATGATATTTAAAATCGCCTGTTATAAAAATATCTGCTTTAGCTTTTTTAGCATCAGGCAATAAAAAACTTCCCGAGCCACCGCACAGAGCAACTGTTTTTATTTCTTCTTTAACAATGTTAGTATGTCTAATACAGTCGGTTTTCATTGCTTTTTTTAATTGTTGTAGAAAATCGGTTGTTTTCATAGAAGTAGTTAACTTGCCAATTATACCGCTACCAGTTCTTGAGTCTTTGTTTTCTAATGGATAAACATCGTAAGCTACCTCTTCGTAAGGGTGAGCATGTATTAGGGCTGCAACAACTTGACTTACTTGATAAGTATAAGCAATGGTTTCAATTTTAAGTTCATTTTCGTAATGTAATTTATTTGGTTCTCCAGCAAAGGGTTGGGTATTATCGTTTCCTTTAAAAGTTCCAATCCCTTCACCATTAAAACTGCAAGAACTGTATTCGCCTATTTTTCCGGCACCTTTGCTAAACATAGCATTCCTCACTTTTTCGGCATGGCTAACCGGGCAAAAAGTAACAATTTTTTTTAGCAGATTATTTTTGGGAGAGAGTGTTTTGCAGTCAGTTAAGCCTAATTTTTCTGCTATTTTATAACTAACACTATCATAAGCATTATCTAAATTAGTGTGTGATGCATAAATGGCTATATTATTTTTAATAGCTTTTATAATTACTCTTTCTATATAATTATTACCATTTAGTTTTTTTATTCCCGAAAATAAAATAGGGTGGTGGGCAATAATTAAATTACAACCTTTAGCAATGGCTTCATCAACAATTTCTTCTGTGCTATCTAAACAGATAAGTGCAGCGATTATTTCATCGTTTGCATTGCCAACAATTAACCCTGAGTTATCATAACTTTCTTGTAATGAAAGTGGAGCAAAGCTTTCTATAATGGTAGTAATTTCTTTTAATAGCATGGTTTAATTTTTTATCTAAAACACTAAAGTAATAAAAATTAGTGAGTAGTTTTCTACACTAGTTATAAGAAATTAAATTTAAGACAAAAAAAATCCCTTAGTAAAATTATTACTAAGGGATTTTATACTTTATAAAAAGAAATATTTTTATGCTAACACTTCTTTTACTTTATCAGCAGCTTCCTTTAATAAAACAGCTGAATGAACTTTTAATCCAGAATCATCAATTAATTTTTTAGCTTCTTCAGCATTGGTACCTTGTAAACGTACAATAATTGGAACGTTAATATCGCCAATGTTTTTATAAGCATCAACCACACCTTGAGCAACTCTATCGCATCTTACAATACCACCAAAAATATTTACCAAAATAGCTTCTACTTTTTCATCTTTTAAAATCATTCTAAAAGCTTTTTCAACTCTTTCGGCATCAGCAGTACCACCAACATCTAAGAAGTTAGCAGGTTCTCCACCAGAAAGTTTAATGATATCCATAGTTGCCATTGCCAAACCAGCTCCATTTACCATACAACCAACATTTCCGTCTAGGTTTACATAGTTTAATCCAGCTTTTTTAGCTTCCACTTCAACTGGGTCTTCTTCAGAAATATCTCTCATTTCTGCAATGTCTTTATGTCTGAACAAAGCACTTTCGTCAATACTTACTTTAGAATCTACGGCAATAATTTTATTATCAGATGTTTTTAAAACTGGGTTAATTTCAAACATAGCAGCATCCGTACCTTCGTAAGCAGCATAAAGAGCAAAAACAAATTTTACCATTTGTTTAAAAGCTTCACCAGATAAGCCTAAGTTAAAAGCAATTCTTCTTGCTTGAAAACCTTGTAAACCAATTTTTGGATCTATTTCTTCTTTAAAAATCAATTCAGGCGTTTTTTCAGCAACAGCTTCAATATCCATTCCTCCTTCAGGAGAATACATAATGATGTTTCTTCCAGTTTCTCTGTTCATTAAAACAGACATATAAAATTCTTCAGGTTGAGCTTCTCCTGGGTAATAAACATCCTGTGCAATTAGCACTTTGTTTACTAATTTACCTTTAGCTTTGGTTTGTTTAGTAACTAAATGTCCGCCTAAAATACCTTTGGCAATATCATGTACTTTATCTAATCCTTTAGCTAAAACAACTCCATGAGAACCTGTTTCGGTTACTACACCTTTTCCTCTACCACCAGCATGAATTTGAGCCTTTACTACAAACCACTCAGAGCCAGTTAAACGATTTACTTCTTTTGCAGCTTCTACAGCTTGTTCTGGGTTGTCAGCAACAACACCTTCTTGAATGGCTACGCCATATTTTTTCAATAATGATTTACCTTGATATTCGTGTATGTTCATGATATATTATATTTTTCAAATTTTGAGTTCCAAAAGTAATTTTTTTTATCGGTTTTCAGCGTGCAATTTATTAACAAATTTTATTTTTTATTCAATTATTACCTTCCTTAACATACCAAAAGCGGCAATGGCACTTCGTTCAATATTTATCGTTCTATCTTTTCCAAATTGAAACACTTGGCTTATTACTTCATTTTTAGAGGCTACTGCTATCCAAACAGTGCCAACAGGTTTTTCTTCTGTCCCTCCATCAGGGCCTGCAATGCCTGAAGTAGCAATGCTATAATCGGTTTTTAATTTGTTTCTAACTCCAACAGCCATTTGTTCTACTACCTGTTTGCTAACGGCTCCGTATTGTTCAATATCTTTCTGATTTACTCCTAAACTTTCAATTTTAGTTTCGTTGGCATAGGAAACTACTGCACCTTTAAAATAATCGGACGCACCAGCAACTTGCGTAATTAAATGAGCGATATAACCTCCTGTGCAACTTTCGGCAGTAGAAAGTGTTGCATTTTTTTTACGTAATAACTCTCCAATAACCACTTGTAATTCATCTTCGGTTAAGGAAAATATATGGTTGCCAATAATTTTTTTTACTTTTTCTATCTGCAAGTTTGTGGCTGCTTCCAACTCATTTCTATTGCTGCCTATTGAGCTTAATCTCAATTTTACCCTTCCGGGAGAAGGTAAATAAGCCAACTTTATGGTAGGAGGCAAGCTGTTTTCCCAATCTTCAAGCATTTCTGCCAATTTAGATTCTGGAATTCCTTGTGTATAAACCATTTTATGAACGATAGCAGGTAGCTCAAATTTCTCTTTTAACCATGGAATTACGGTATTGGTTGTCATGGCTTTCATTTCGTAGGGAACACCCGGCATAGAAACTACAATTTTACCGTCTTTTTCAAACCACGTTCCTGGAGCAGTACCATTTTTATTACGAAGTACTTTTGCATTATCAGGAACAAGAGCTTGTTGTTTGTTTAGTTCGTTCATTTCATAGCCTCTTCCTGTAATCAATTTCTCAATATCATGATAAACATCTTTGTTCATAATGAGTTTACCACCAAAATATTCGGTAAGTATGTCTAAGGTTAAATCATCTTTTGTTGGTCCCAATCCGCCAGTAATAATTACCACATTGCTATTTGTTAAGGCATCATTTAGAGCAGTAACTATGGCAGTTTTTTTATCGCTTACAGTAGTGTGTTGCCTAATTTGAAATCCAATAAGATTGAGTTGCTTGGAAAGCCAATGTGCATTGGTATTAAGAGTTTGACCGATTAATAATTCATCACCAATAGAAAGAATGTCTAATTTCATTAAGCAGCTATTTTTAAGAAGTAGCAAATTTAAGGATTAATAATGCTTATTGTAACTATAGCTTTTGAAATGTTTTAATATTGAAAGCAGTAGGAGTAGAGTAGTAGACAATCTAATACTAAATGCTTTATTACAAGAAAAGTAAAGGATTAAAAATCTATTTTTCCTTTAGCTCTAATGCCTAAGCCTTTAACTCCAAAAAGTGTGCTTACGTTAGGATGGTCTAAATAAGTAACCCTCTGTAATAAATCTACTCTGAATATTTTAAAGATATTAGAAACACCTGCACTTACTTCAATGTATGGAATTGCTTCGTTAAAAGCAAAAGTAGTTGGTGTTCCGTCTGCATTGGTTGGAAAGTTAAATAAATCAGCATGTAAATCTGGGTTATTAATATCTGTTAATCTTCCTAATAGTGCTTTTACACCCACTACTTCTCTTAGTTTTAGTCTATTGAATAAAGGTATTCTGTTAAAGAAAAAACCATTAGGAAAATAAGTGGCTTTTACGCTTACATATTCATCACTCATAAATTCCATAAAGTTCATTAAGTTAAATGAAGCTTCTTGCAGAAAGAACGATTGGTTGGCTTGAGGTAAGTTTAGCAATGGGAAAGGTACTTGTCCCCATACTTTTCCTGTTTCTGACTCTGTATCTATGTACCCAAATATAGATAAGTAGAACCTTTTAAATAAGTTAAACGAAGTTCTCCCATAGGTTAAGGTTCCATTGGTTAAACCATCTATACCTTGTCTGTGGCGTAACTGAAATATAGGATACTTATTATAAATAGGTAATCTAAAGTTTTTACCTTGGTAATATTGTTCATTAGGTGCAAACCTTAAATTCAAACTAATATTATCTGTTCTAATAGCATCAATCAACTGTGGCGATTCGTCATTTTGAAATACCATATTTCCGATAGGACGTTCTTTTCTATATTCATAAATAAGGTTATAGGCAAAACCACTATGAAATTCTTTATTATAATCTACGGTATAAGAATCGAAAAACAACATTTTATCTGCCTGACCTCTTCTAAAAGAAAGTAAGAAGTTATCATCATTTAAAAACATAAGGTTTTGTCCTGGAAAAACCGTTTCGTGTTGATAGGAGACCAAAATTCTGTTTTGTGGATTATCTAAAAAGTTTTTATTAAAAGAGTAGGTTAATCCTGCATAATACTTAAATTCTTCATCATTAAAACCGTAAGCAAGATAAGTGTCAAACATAAACTTCTTATGGAAGTTGGTTGTAGTTCTAAAACCACCTCTTAACCTAAACCCTTCTACATCATTAAAGCTATAAAAGGTATTTATAGGTCCTATTTCTATTTTACCAACAGAATGCCAACCTGTAATTAATAAAAAGGCAATATCCATAGTACGTTTAAATGCTGGTATTTTCTGAATACTATCTATCATGGTGTAAACACCTTGTTCTTGTTTGGTAAGGGTATCTGGTCTAACTTCTACCCAAAATGAATCTGTTTTTTCTTTCGTATCTTCTGCTTTAATAATTTTTTCTACGGGAGAATAAATATCTTTATCTCTCTCAACATCAAATAAATAATTGGTATATTGAACATTCTTTTTTCCAAAGAAGCCTCTACCTTTTTTAGTTATATTGTAATCAATAATAATTTTATCTTTAGTTAATACCCAAACACTATCATGAAACTTTGTAAATTCTTGATCCACTTTCATGTCTTTTACAAAATTCAAATTAATTTGATCTGCCACCCCCATGTCAATCTTAACAACCGCATAGGTAGAGTCGTTTAAAATGTACATATCTCCTACAAAAGCAAAACTTCCTTTGTTTCTTGGTGTAAAAGCTAATCTAATGGTTTCGTAACCATTAACATCAACTGTGTCTATAATAAAGTATTGATAAATTGTTGGGCCAACATAAGAAATTGGACTAGTAAACTGGTTAGATAATAAAAAGATATCGTTATCATAAATATTAATGTCTTGGTATAACTTGTCCATTATAAATGATATTCCTTCATCATCTAAATATCCTTCAAAACCTGTTAGTTTACTACCTTTTTCGTATTCTTTAAGAGCTTTAGGATCATTTCTATAATATACCTTAGAAGCTGTTTCTCTCAAAAAGATAGGTAGATAAGGTTTTCCGTTTATTTCAGAAGTATCTATATGCTCTAATACAATTTGGAATTTCTTTTTTAACCAGCCTTTTTCTAAAAAGTCGTCTGTAATGTTATTTAAATCTATTTCTACTTTTTCATATTTATCGTATTCATAAAAATTCAACGATTCTAATCTATTATCATCTTTATGTTCAATAACATTTTTAATTAAAGCAACAGCAGGATTATCTTTGTTTTTATACCGTTTATTTTCGGCTTTAATTACTACTTCATCCATAGTAATGGCTTCATTTTTTAAAGAAAAATTTATAGTTTGGGATTTTCCTAATTGTACTGATTTAGATAAAGTTTTGTAACCTACAAAAGAAGCTTGTAAGGTTGCTGTTCCCCATTGGGTTTCTAAATAATAGTTCCCATCAAAATCGGTTGTGGTTCCCACATTTGCTCCTTTAAAAGAAACATTTACAAAAGGAAGTGGTTCTTTAGTATCGGCATCTATAATAGTACCTTTTATTTTAGTAAGCGATTGGGCGTTTATAAATTCCGCACTTAATACGAACAATAAAATAAAGCAAATAAGCTTATTGGGTAAGTTGTATAATTTAAAAATGCTCAAATTCAATTGTTAAAGTTAAGAATGCTTATGTTTTGAAAAGCTACAAAAGTAGCTATTTATTAAATTGTAAGCTTATGCTTTCAAAAAAAAATATGAGCATAAATTAAACCAAAAAAAAATGTAAAAAAAAATCATAAAAAAGAGTAGATAATATTTATTTGTTTAATATTGCACCATCAGAGTCCTGATAAGTGTAAACCAATCTTTATTTTTTTAATCTTTCACTTATTGCGAAATCTCTTTATTTTATTTATTTCCACACTCAATGGAATTTCATAGTTGAATTATAACATAACAAATCTAGAAAATTATATATCTCATATTATAAATTTATGTACGACATTATTGAATTAAACAAAAAGCTTGTTGGCGAATTGCGAGAAATTGCCGACAAACTTGAAATTAAAAAAGCAGAAAAGCTTAAAAAAGAAGATTTAATTTATCAAATTTTAGATCAACAAGCTATCAACCCTAAAGCGGTGGTAGATGTAAAAAAAGAAGATACTCCGCAACCTAAAAAACCAACTCCTGCAGCTTCTTCTAACGGAGCTAAATCCAAACCTAAAAGAAAAAGATTACCTGCCGATAAAGAACCAAGTTTGTTTAAAGATGAAGAAACTTTAAAATCAACCAACACCAATACAACTAAAAAAGAAGAAAGCAAAGCATCAGCTAAAGAAAATGCTCCAGTAGAAAACAAAGTTGCTCCTTCTCCCGAAAAAAAACCTACTCAACAAAATACCAACAAACCTAAAGCTGATAATAACCCTAGAAAACCACAGCAAGACAACCAAAACAAAGGAAATAACAACCCTAATAACAACAATAATCCTAATCAGAAACAAGATAACAACGAAAAACAACGAAACGAAGACCACGGATATAATTTTGATGGTATAGTTGTTAGCGAAGGCGTTTTAGAAATTATGCCTGATGGTTATGGATTTTTGCGTTCGTCAGATTACAACTATTTAAACTCGCCTGATGATATTTATGTATCTCAATCGCAAATAAAATTATTTGGTTTAAAAACAGGAGATACCGTAAAAGGAGCTATCAGACCTCCGAAAATTGGAGAAAAATATTTCCCGCTTATTAAAGTGGAAGCTATAAATAACAGAGAGCCTGCTTTTGTAAGAGACAGAGTTCCTTTTAAATACCTTACGCCTATTTTTCCTAAAGAAAAATTAAAATTAACCGGACATTCAAAAGATTCTTTATCTACCAGAGTAATTGATTTATTTGCTCCTATTGGTAAAGGACAAAGAGGAATGATTGTAGCTCAGCCAAAAACAGGTAAAACCACTTTATTAAAAGATGTTGCCAATGCTATTGCAGAAAATCATCCAGAAGTTTACATGTTAATTTTATTAATTGATGAACGTCCTGAGGAGGTTACCGATATGGCAAGAAATGTTGATGCAGAAGTTGTTGCTTCTACATTTGATGAGCCGGCAGAAAAACATGTTAAACTAGCTAACTTGGTGTTAGAAAAAGCTAAAAGAATGGTAGAGTGCGGACATGATGTGGTTATTTTATTAGATTCTATTACCCGTTTAGCAAGAGCTTATAATACGGTTTCTCCATCTTCAGGAAAAGTACTTTCTGGTGGTGTTGATGCCAATGCTTTACAAAAACCAAAAAGATTCTTTGGTGCTGCCAGAAACATTGAAAATGGAGGTTCTTTAACCATTATTGCTACAGCACTTACCGAAACTGGTTCTAAAATGGATGAAGTTATCTTTGAAGAATTTAAAGGTACAGGAAACATGGAGCTTCAATTGGATAGAAAAATATCTAACAGAAGAATTTATCCTGCTATTGATATTGTTTCTTCAAGTACTCGTCAGGAAGAGTTATTAATGGGGGCTGATATTACTAAACGTATGTGGATTTTACGTAATTATATTGCTGATATGAACCCTGTTGAAGCAATGGATTTCTTAAAAGACAGAATGAATAAAACCATGAATAATGAGGAGTTTTTAGCCTCAATGAATGGGTAAGATAAAAGCCCCCTAAATCCCCCGAAAGGGGGACTTTAATCCTTAATATCTAATTTCTAATCTCTAATTATTAATGTTAAAAAATCCTTTTCAAGTAGCTATAACATTTTCTTTAGTAGTACTTTGTGTTAAGTTAATTATATTTTCTTTAGGTGCACAGCATGGAGATATGGAAAGATACCTTATCTATATTTACATGTTAATTTTATTATTGACAGTTTTCTTTGGCATAAGAAGCAATAAAATAAACAACACAAATCCTCCTACTTTTGGAGAAGATTTTAAATCGGGAGCAAGAACAGCTTCTTTTTTTGCTGTTTTAGTTGCTATTATTACTTTCGTGTATTACGCTCAAATTGATGCTGATTTTTTTGAAATAAAAAAACAACCACTTTTTGAAAAATTAGCAGTAGATGCTAAAGAAAAAGCAGCTACAATGGACAAAACAGAACTAACCGAATTTTTATCTAACCAAATTTTAGGTATCAACATGTATTTATCGCCATATTTTCAAGCTATGTGGACCATGTTTGGATTAGTTTTTATGGGACTTTTTTATGCATTAGTTTTTACTTTTATGATGAGAAAAGTTCCTGGGTTTAAATAGTAGGCTCTTGCCCAATTCGAGCACATTTGTAATGCATTCAAACCCTTCAAAAGCTGATTATAATGAAAAAAGATTTGTAACTTTATGTTCAATTTCAATCTTTAAATTGCTATGAAGAATATTGATAAATTAAGTTTGGAAAATGCTTATCGCTTATTTGAATCAGGTGATATCGATAAAATTGAAATTGGAACCACTAAGGGATTACAGCAAATTCACCATTATCTTTTTAATAACTTGTACGACTTTTCAGGAGTAATACGTACAAAAAATATTTCGAAAGGAGGTTTTAGATTTGCCAATGCTTTATATTTAAAAGAAATCTTAGTTAAAATTGAACAACTTCCTGAAAACACATTTGAAGAAATCATAGTAAAATATGTAGAAATGAACATTGCTCATCCTTTTATGGAAGGTAATGGTAGAACCATGCGAATATGGTTAGATATGATTTTGAAATCGAAATTAGAAAAAGTTGTAAACTGGCAGTTTGTCAATAAAACACTTTACTTACAAGCAATGGAGAGAAGCCCTATAAATGATTTAGAATTAAGGACATTGCTTTTCGCAAATTTAACAGATGAAGTAGATAACCGAGAAATAATTTTTAAAGGGATAGAACAATCCTATTATTATGAAGGTTACGAAAAAGAGGATGATAATTAACAAAGATAAAATAATTGCCTTGCTTTTTTTAGCGTTGACGATAACATTTATAGTTGTTTCAATGACAAACGAAGCCTTTTTTGAATGGGTTTTTGATAGACACCACAACCAGTGGAGTTGGTATTTAAGACCTATATTTCTAATTCCATTTTGTTATTTCGCTTATAAACAAAGTTGGTCAGGAATTTCAATAACAATATTCTGCCTTTTTACAAGTATGTTTTGGTTTAATAAACCAACAATTGTAAGCGAAGATGTTATTGAATTTTTACAATATGAGAAAGAATGGCTTTATGGTACTTGGAATTATAAAAAAGTGTTAATGATGACAACTATTCCCGTTTCATTTATAGCATTAGGACTTGCATTTTGGAAACGTAGTTTGTTAATGGGACTTGGAGTTATCGTATTAATGGCAACAGGAAAAATAATTTGGAGTATTTATAATGCAGGTGAAGCAGGAAAATCAATCATTATTCCTGCAGTAATTGGGTTGCTTTTATGTTGTGGATTGATATTTTATGGGTTTAAAAAACTTGAAAAAAAAGATAAGAGTTAACCTTAACTTTATAAGTCATATAGTAAACTATTTTCCCAACTCTTGCTTCGTTTTTTCTAAACTGCTTTTTATCATTGTTAGTGCTTTGTCTATGGTGGTAAGTTTAGTTCTAAAAGATAAAATTGCCATTCGTATTACAAACTTTTCGTTTACTACGGTAGAACTCAAAAACACACTACCATCTTGATGGATGTGTTGCATTAAACTTTTATTAAATTCATTAGCATTTTCTTTGGCAGGATACCAAAAATAACTTACTGATAAATCGGGTTCAGGACCTACTTCAAAACCTAACTCAACTAATTTTTCTCTAAAATAAGTGGTAAGCAATAACTTTTCTTCTAAACAAGCAACAAAAGGTTCTACACCATGTAATTGCAAGGGTAACCATAATCTTAACCCTCTAAAATGTTTAGTCAATTCAGGAGAAACATTTGCAGGACTATTAGTCAACTCATCGCCCATAGCATCTTGCATATAATTAGCAGTATAAAGATTAGAATGTAACATCGCTTCTTTATCTTTTACCAAAACAGCTCCTAAACCATAAGGTAAAAACATTCCTTTGTGCGGGTCAACCACTAAACTGTCGGCTGTCTCCATTCCTTTAAACAAATGTTTTTTAGATGTCATCACAAAAAAACCACCATAGGCGGCATCTACATGATACCATAAATTATGTTGATGAGCAATATTTCCAATTGCTGCTAATGGATCAATAGCACCTGTATCTGTTGTTCCTGCTGAGGCAATTACTAAAAATGGATGTAATCCGTTAGATTTATCTGCTGTTATTAATTGCTCCAATATTGCTGTATTTATCTTGTGGTTTTCATCCAAGTCAACATAACGGATAATGACATCTTCCAACCCAATAATTTTCAATGCTTTTTGAATGCAATGATGCACTTGAGCACTTAAATAGACTACGCTTTTGGTAATTTTTTCATTTTTAATTTGATGTTTATCTCGAGCAGCAGCTAAGGCAATTAAATTAGAAATAGAACCTCCCGAAGCCAAATTACCTACCGCAGTTTTAGGAAAAGAAAATACATCTTTCAACCAATTAATCACTTCGTTTTCTATAGTAACTGCTCCTGGTGAGGCATAAAAAACTCCTGCATATTCGTTAGAAATGGCTGCTAAAAAATCGCCCAACGCAGCAGTGTAAATTCCACCTCCAGGAATATATCCTAAATGTCCGCCAGATGCTGCTTTTATACCTGTATCAATAACTTCCGATTGGTAAAGCTTTAAAAGAGCTTCAATAGTTGTTGGTGTTTTAATTGCCAACTTATCACTTGCTTGTGTGGTTGCCGTAAAAGAAGTTGAGTTAGGTAATTCTTCAATAAATTGATTGGCAAATGCACTTACTTTATCAAGCAATTGCTTTCTGTCGGATAGGTTTACTTCTAATTGGTTGGCATTTTTTTCTTGCTCTTTTATCTTGGTTATTAATTCTTGCATAAATTCTTAGTTCAATGCAACAAAAATAAGCCTTTAATTTTCCCATAAATAAATGTTTTAAATTTTATTTATGACAAACATCAGTTTAATTGCAGGCAAGAATTAATAGCTTTGCAAGATTCATTATGAAAGGAAATATTTAAGAAAAATTATTATGAGTGTAGAAAATATTAAAAGAACCTTTAATCAAATTTCAATTAATGAATTAAATGATAAATATAGACCTTTAACACCAGAACAAAGAGTTAGACAATTGTACAATGATTTTAAAGAAGTAGAAATAATGCTTACATCTTCATTTGCAGCTACTTCTGCTTTGTTACTTAAACTTTTTTCTGACATACATCCTTCACAAGAAGTATTGTTTATAGATACAGGTTATCATTTTAAGGATACATTGATATATAAGGATTATCTCACACAATTATATAATTTAAAAGTAACTAGTGTTAGAGCTGAAAAATGGAAACATGATTTTACAACCAAAGACCAAACTTGGAAAAAAGACCCTGATTTATGTTGTTCTATTAATAAAGTAGAACCTCTGGAAGCGTTAAAAGAAAATCATACAGTTTGGGTTTCTGGATTAATGAATTGGCAAAGTGACCATAGGGCTTCTTTAGATATTTTTGAAGAACGAGGTGGTATTCTTAAGTTTTATCCTTTGTTAGATGTTTCTAGAGAGGATAGAGATAATTATATAAGAGAACATCATTTACCATTTCATCCATTAATATCTAAAGGGTATTTTTCTATAGGTTGTGAACACTGTACTGTACCAGGAGAAGATAGAGATGGTAGATGGAACAATAATCCGAAAACAGAATGTGGGCTTCATTTATAAATGAATAATTTTTTTAAAAAGATTTAAAGACTATCTATCCACTTTCCTAAATGGTGTTGATAGGTAAATGGAAAATCAAACTGTAGTTGTAAATCATCAAAAAGTGTATCGCCAGATTCTATTTTTGCAGCTTGCTCAGGAAATGGAATAAAATCTAATTTTACATTAAACTTATTGGCCACCATTTCTGCCACGTCTTTTAGACTTAAATGGTCGTTTCCGGCAATATTATAAATTTGATTATCGCTTTGTGTATGTGGTATGGTTGTTAAAATAACATTTACGATATCTTCTACATGGGTAAAAGTTCTTTTCTGATTACCATCACCATAAATGCTGATATTTTCTCCCTGTTGAGCTTTAGATAAGAAAAAACCGGTAGTTCCATAAGAGTAAGCTCCATCAAAAGCGTTTCCATAAGGTACACAAATTCTAAAAATAGTATAATTTATTCCTGCGTGCTCTTGGTAAAATGCCAATAATTGTTCTCCGTTTATTTTTGTTTGAGCATAAGGTGTAAGAGCTTCTTGTCGGTCGTCTTCTTTTATAAAAACATTACTCATTCCTTTATAAACCAGTCGGGTAGAAGGGAAGATGATTTTTGCAGTTGAGTTACTTTGTTGGTGTTGTTGTAAAATAGTTAGTAAGCCTAATTCATTAACAGATTTCATGGCTATATAATCTGTTATTTTGGTAGAAGTTCCGGTAATAGCTGCAAAAACAAAAATATAATCTACATTAAAATCGAGTTGGGCTAAAGTTTCTGGGTTACAAATATCTACTTGAACATAATTACTGTAATTATCTATAGATTTAGTAGCTTTACCGGTAGGGATAAATGCTATGTTGTTTGCTTTTAAAGCTTTTGCCAAATGTCTTCCTAAATAGCCGTTGGCTCCAAAAATAATGGCTTTTTGCATTTTGATATTTTTTTAAAGAAGTAAAAATAAGGAAATCTGTTAGGGTAAATTTATTAAATCTTTTTTTTATAATGTTGCTCCATTATTTTAACTCAGATAAATTTTTTTAAGATATTAAAATATTTGAAAGGAGCATATTTAAAAGGTAAATCTAACCAGGTAGGTGTAGTAACAACTGATCTTTTGTGACTAAAAGCAAGAAAACTATCTTTTCCGTGATAACTTCCCATTCCGCTATTGCCTACACCACCAAATGGTAAGTTATGGTTGCCTACCTGAAGTAAGGTGTCATTTATACAGCTACCGCCAGCAGTTGTTTTGGCTAAAACATTTTTGGCTGTTTTATTTCCTCCAAAATAATAAAGTGCTAAAGGCTTTTCATTATTATTAATAAAATCAATGGTTTCATCTATGTGCTTAAAAGTCATTACTGGTAAAATAGGGCCAAATATTTCTTCTTGCATGAGCAAAAAGTCTGGATTTACCTCGTCAATTATGGTAGGAGCTATGTATCTTTCTGCAACATCTATTTCACCACCAGTATGAATTTTACCTTGCTTTAATAAGCTTGCAAGTCTATCCATTGCTTTTTGATTTACTATTCGGGGGTAAAAACGACTTTGTTTACTATTTTTTCCATACATTAATTGTATGTTTTGGGCTATTTTATCCAATAATTCTGCCTTTATAGATGGATGAGCAAAAAGATAATCAGGAGCAATACAAGTTTGTCCTGCATTGAGGAACTTGCCCCAAGCAATACGTTTAGCAGCAATGTCTAGGTTGGCATCTGCATCAACAATACACGGACTTTTCCCGCCCAACTCTAACACAACAGGAGTTAAGTTTTCGGCTGCAGCTCGCATTACTACTTTTCCCACTTTTGGACTACCTGTAAAGAAAATAATATCAAAACGTTGGTTCAATAGCGTAGTATTTGTTTCTCGTCCGCCCTGAACCACAGTAATATATGTTGAATCAAAAGTTGAAGCAATCATTTCTGCTATTATTTTAGCAACTGTTGGAGAATCGGGAGAAGGTTTTAATATGCTGCAACAGCCTGAAGCAATAGCACCAATAAGCGGATTAATTAATAACTGAAAAGGATAATTCCATGGAGCAATAATAAGTGCTACTCCTAAAGGTTCATAAATAATTTTACTCGAAGAGGGAAATAAGTGTAAAGGTGTTGAAACTCTTTTTGGTCTTGCCCATTTTTTTAGCTGCTTATAGTGGTTGTCAATTTCGCTTAATACAATGCTTATTTCTGTTAAATAAGCTTCCTCAGGTGATTTATGCAAGTCAGCCCACAAGGCATCTTCTATTTTTTTTTGATAGTGAAGAATGGCTTTTTTTAATTTTTGCAATTGTGCCAATCTAAAAGCTACATTTTTTGTTTGTTGGGTTGAAAAAAATGAACGCTGATTAGCGACATATTGAACAATGAGGCTTTCTGGAGTACTTTCCATTAGTGTTAATTTTGTTTAGATGATACTAACTATTTCTTCATCGAGTAGATATAAAATTTTTCAACTTTTTCTCTTGCCCATGGTGTTTTTCTTAAAAAGTTGAGGCTAGATTTAATGGAAGGGTTACTTTTAAAGCAATTGATGTTGATTTCCATTGCTAATTCTTCCCAACCAAATTTGTTGACTAATTCTTCTAATATAGTTACCAATTTAACACCATGTAAAGGATTGTTGGGTTGTTCTTCGGGTTGAGCATTATTTTTATTCATAAATTAAGTGGTTTTTTCGTTTATTTAGCAACAGTTATCAAATATAAGATTTTTAAGCAGAAAATACTTTTCATCTAACATCCTAGAAAAAATTCTTTTTTAAAAACATAAAAAAAGACCGAACATTTGCTCGGCCTTTAAAATATAATTTAATATAAAAATTAATTTACGAAATAGAAGCAATGCTTTCAGATTTGTAATCTCCTTTAACAAGTTTTTCTTTTACTTGCTTAAAGGTATTAATAGTATATTCAACATCTTCCATGGTATGCATTGCTGTAGGAATTAACCTAAGCATAATTACTCCTTTAGGTACAACCGGATAAACTACTATAGAGCAGAATAAGTTGAAGTTTTCTCTTAAGTCTAAAATTAAGTTAGTAGCTTCAGGAATATCTCCACTTAAAACAACAGGAGTAACCTGAGTAGTAGTAGTTCCTATGTTAAACCCGTTTTCTTTTAGTCCATTTTGAAGTGCATTGGCTACTGTCCATAATTTTTCTCTTAATTCAGGACTGTTTTTTAGCATTTCTAAACGCTTAAGGTTACCAACAACTAAAGGCATTGGCATTGATTTAGCGTAAATTTGAGAACGCATGTTGTAACGGAAATATTCTATTACTTGCTCATCGGCAGCAATAAAACCACCAATACTTGCCATTGCTTTAGCAAAAGTTCCAAAATAAACATCAATTCCATCTTGACAACCTTGAGCTTCACCTGTTCCGGCACCTGTTGGACCCATAGTTCCAAAACCATGAGCATCATCAACAAAAAGTCTGAAGTTAAACTCAGATTTTAATGCAACAATTTCTTTTAAGCTTCCTTGGTTACCTGACATACCAAAAACACCTTCGGTAATAACCAAAATAGCTCCGTTGGTTTTTTCTACTAATTTAGTAGCTTTTTGTAGCATATTTCTTAAGCTATCCATATCGTTATGCTGATAAACAAAACGTTTACCTTGGTGCAATCTAACACCATCTAAAATACAAGCATGAGATTCTGCATCATAAACAATAACATCATTTCTGTCAACCAAAGCATCAATAGCAGAAACCATTCCTTGGTAACCAAAATTTAATAAAATAGCATCTTGTTTCTTTTCAAATTCAGCTAATTTAGCTTCTAATTCTTCGTGTAAATTAGAATTTCCCGACATCATTCTTGCTCCCATAGGGTATGCTAAACCCCAGTCTGCAGCTGCTGCAGCATCAGCTTTTCTAATTTCTGGATGATTTCCCAATCCTAAATAATTGTTCAAACTCCATTGTAAGACTTCTTTTCCTCTAAATTTCATTTTGTTATTCAATTCTCCTTCTAATTTAGGAAAAGCAAAATAACCATGAGCCTCTTTTGAGTATTTACCTAGAGGTCCTCTGTTGTTCTTAATTTTTTCAAAAATATCGTTCATGTGTCTTAGGTTTAATTTTGAGCGGCAAAGGTAATCCTTTCTATTGAAAAAAAAGAATTTATTTGATTTTAGTATTTTTTGGATAAATTGAGCCATTATATCTACTTTTATACCCTCAATAATCTCAGATTAAAATTGAATAAGTACTAAAATTGACGTCTAAATTTACCATATTAAGTATTGTTTTAGTTATAAGCAGCATAGTACTGTTTATGGCAGATTTAGCGTTGGGTTCTGTTCATATTCCTCTTGCTTCTATTGTAGATATTTTATTGGGAAATGAAGCAGAAAAAGAAAGTTGGAGCATTATCTTATTATCTTCTAGGTTGCCAAGAGCTATAGCAGCAATTTTGGCAGGAAGTGCCTTGTCCGTTAGCGGGTTACAAATGCAAACCTTGTTTAGAAACCCGTTGGCAGGTCCTTATATTTTAGGAATAAGCTCAGGAGCAGGGTTGGGGGTCGCTATTTTTATTATGGGTTTTTCTGTGTTAGGAATTTCTTTAAGTAGTTCGGTTTGGTTTGCCAATTACGGAATTGTTATCAGTGCTATTTTGGGAGCTGTTTTAGTGTTGTTGTTATTAATGGCGGCTATTGCTAAACTAAAAGATATTATGACGGTTTTAATATTGGGAATAATGATAGGAAGCATTGCTACAGCTTTTATTAGCATTTTAGAATATTTTTCTCAAGAAGATAGCCTAAAATCTTTTGTTTTATGGACGATGGGAGATCTAAGCAGTGTTGCTCCAGAAAGTTTAAAAATGTTGTTTTTTATTGTGATGATAGGGTTGACAGCTGCTTTTGCTATCTCCAAACAATTAAATGCTTATTTATTGGGTGAAGACTATGCTCAGTCGTTGGGGACAAATGTAAATGTTACTAGGTATTTAGTAATTTTAGTTACCGCTTTATTAGCAGGAAGCATTACTGCTTTTTGCGGACCAATAGGTTTTGTGGGAATTATCACACCACATATTGCCAGAATGTTTTTAAAATCTGCCAATCATTTTTATTTAGTGCCTTTGTGTGTGCTGTTAGGTATTAACATTATGTTGTTGGCAGATATTATTGCTCAACTGCCAGGAAGCGATAAAACGTTCCCTATAAATGCGGTTACTTCATTAATTGGTATTCCTTTTATCTTTTGGATAATTTTTAAAAATAAAAAAATTGCAGCATTAAATTGAAAAACATCCTTTCCATATCATCATTAAGTATTGGCTACGACAAAAACAAGGTGTTGAGTAATATTAATGTGGTTGTAGATCAACCCAAACTCATTACGCTTATAGGGAGAAACGGACAAGGAAAATCTACTTTATTAAAAACGCTTACAGGGTTAATTCCAGCAATAGATGGGGAAATATTTTTTGGAGAAAAAATCAACAAAGAATTAACACACAAAGAAAAATCGAAATTGTTTAGTGTGGTACTTACTTCGCCACCAGCAATTAATAATATTACAGTTAAAGATTTTGTTGCTTATGGCAGATATCCTTATACCAATTGGTTAGCGGTAAAAAAAGAAGAAGATAATTGGCAAATTAACCAAGCAATGGAGCTTTGCGGAATTACCAATTTTGCGGCTACAAACATTGCTAATTTAAGTGATGGAGAAAGACAAAAAGTAGCATTGGCACGAGCTATCGCTCAAAATACACCTATTATATTTTTAGATGAACCTACTTCGCATCTCGATTTAGTAAATCAATCTGAATTATTTGATTTGCTTCATCAATTGGTTGAAAAACAAGCAAAAACTATAATTATCTCTTCGCATCAATTAAACTTAGCATTAAATTATGCCGATGAAATTTGGTTGATAAGTAATGGAGAATTAGAAGCAAATACACCTGATTTTTTTATGAAATCAGGAAAAATTGAAGCACTTTTTGGTGGATTAAAATTGAAGTATTTTTAATGCCTTTCAAGCTAAAATCAATATATTTGCCACTATTATAAACCATTTTATTTTCATAACACTTGAAAACAGACAAAAAAACATCCAAACAGCAAGAGCCAAATAAAATGAAGAAAGTACTAATATTTTGGTTAATTGTCTTACTTCCTTTTCTATTTCTGTATGTTTTATTCTTAGGTGCTAAACATGGTACGCTTAGCTTTGATCCTTTACCTGACTTAACCGAATTGGAAAACCCTACAAGTAATTTGGCTTCAGAAATCATTACTGCCGATGGAAAAGTAATTGGCAAATATTTTAAAGAAAATAGAACTAATGTTACTTATGAAGAACTTTCTCCACATATAATTGATGCACTAATAGCTACCGAAGATGAACGTTTTCACGATCATTCAGGAATAGATTTTAGAGGGTTGGTGAGAGCGGTTGCTAAATTAGGTCAAGCTGGTGGAGCTAGTACCATTACTCAGCAGTTGGCAAAAATGATGTTTGAACATAGAGCTGATAATATTATTGAGCGTATAAAACAAAAATTACAAGAGCAAATTATAGCCGTAGAGATAGAAAAAAGATACACCAAAGAAGAAATTATCGTGATGTATTTAAACAAGTTCGACTTTATTTATAATGCCGTTGGAATTAAGTCTGCCAGTAACGTTTATTTTAATAAAGAACCATTTGAATTAAAGGTTGAAGAAGCTGCTATTTTGGTCGGGATGGCTAAAAATCCATCATTATATAATCCTAAAAGATTTCCTGAAAATGCCATGAAAAGAAGAGAAGTGGTACTTTCTCAGATGAAAAAAAATGAATTGTTAACGCAAGAAGCCTATGATTCATTAAGGGTTTTACCAATAGAGTTAGATTACAAAGTGGTTGATCATAAGGAAGGTATAGCTCCTTACTTCCGAGAAACATTGAGGTTAGAATTGCAAGAAAAACTACAAGAAAAAGACGGTGAAGGCAATTACATCTACACCAAAAAAGACGGAACACCATACAACATCTATAAAGACGGATTAAAAATTTATACTACTATAGATTCTAGAATGCAAACCTATGCAGAATACGCTGTTCAGGAACATATTGGCAACCATTTACAAGCAGAATTTAGTGCTCACCTAAAAAAGTATCGTGAGTCAAAATATCCTTATGATCATAGAATATCTCAAAAACAATACGAGCAATTATTAGATAACATGAAAAAAGGCTCTCCGAGATACAGAATTATGACAGGACAAGAATGTGCTAATTGCGGTAGAAGAGGAGATTTTGTTAAAAAAGTAGGAAAATTGTTTGTTTGTCAGGCAGAAGACTGCGGTCACGAAACCTATGCTGTAACTAAAGATTCTATTGATATTATTTTTGAAACACCGACTAAAATGACTGTCTTTACTCATCAAGGAGATAAAGATACAACGATGAGTCCATTAGACTCATTAAAATATTACAAAACATTTTTACATGCAGGTTTAATGTCAGTAGATCCTCATACAGGTTATATTAAAGCATGGGTTGGGGGAGTAAACTATCAAAATTTTGCTTACGACCATGTAAAAACAGGAAAACGTCAGGTAGGTTCTACTTTTAAACCGATAGTTTATACTTTAGCTATTCAAAATAAAATGTCACCTTGTTATGAAGTACCTGATGTGGCTTACACTTTCCAGAAAGGAGAACATGGAATTTTACAAAGTTGGACACCCAAAAATTCTGATGGGTATAATACAGGTTGTAAAGTATCACTTAAGTATGCTTTAGCTAACTCTATGAACTCTATTACTGCTTATGTTATGAAACAATTTGGTCCCAAAGCTGTTGTTGATCAAGCAAGAGCAATGGGAATTACTAGTACACTTGAGCCAGTTCCTTCTTTATGCTTGGGAGTTGCCGATTTATCGGTTTATGAAATGGTTGGTGCAATGGCTACCTTTGCCAACAAAGGTGTTTTTATTGAACCAACTATGTACACACGTGTGGAAGATAAATTTGGTAATGTAATTATCGATTTCCAACCTAAAACGAATGAAGCCTTGAGTGAAGAGGATGCTTATGTAATGTTAGATTTAATGAAAGGTGTTGTTGATGGAGAGTACAATAAATGTGCCGGAGATTACCGTAAAGCAAGAGGGAAAAGCCCCATGTACCATTCAGGAACAGGTATGAGATTAAGAGGAAGTGTTTCAGAGTCTCGCCCTTATGTCGGACATCGTTACCCAATAGCTGGTAAAACAGGAACAACACAAAACAACTCTGATGGTTGGTTTATGGGAATAACGCCTGATTTAGTTACCGGAGTTTGGGTAGGTGCTGATGAGCGTAGTATTCGTTTTGCAACAACTGCTATGGGTCAAGGAGCTAATACTGCTTTACCAATTTGGGGTTACTACATGCAGAAAGTACACGAAGATCCAACGATAAAAATTTCAAGTGGCGATTTTGAGCGACCTCAAACACCATTATCAATTCAGTTGGATTGTAATCAATATAATCTTAATAATAATTTTAATTCAAGTTCAAATTCAACTTGGTAGGAAAAATTTAAAATATAGAATATGGCTATTAATAAAGTGGTAAAAAATGCTGAAGAAGCTATAAAAGGAATAGAAAATGGAATGACACTGATGTTTGGAGGCTTTGGCTTGTGTGGTATTCCAGAAAATTGCATTGCAGAGTTGGTAAAATCAAATATAAAAGAGTTAACCTGTATTTCAAACAATGCGGGTGTAGATGATTTTGGATTAGGATTGTTGTTGCAAAAGAAACAAATTAAAAAAATGATTTCTTCTTATGTAGGAGAAAATGATGAATTTGAAAGACAAATGCTTAGCGGAGAACTTGAAGTAGATTTAATTCCACAAGGTTCCTTAGCAGAAAGATGTAGAGCAGGAGGAGCAGGAATTCCAGCATTCTTTACTCCCGCAGGTTACGGAACAGAAGTAGCCGAAGGCAAAGAAGTGAGAGAATTTAATGGTAAACCACATATTTTAGAAACTGCATTAACAGCAGATTTTGCAATTGTTAAAGCTTGGAAAGGAGATACTGCAGGAAATTTAGTTTTTAAATACACTGCTTTAAATTTTAATCATGTAATGGCAACAGCAGGAAAAATTACCATTGCCGAAGTAGAAGAATTAGTGCCCGAAGGAGAGTTGGATCCTAATCATATTCATACACCAGGGATTTTTGTACAACGAATTTTCCAAGGAAAAGATTATGAAAAACGTATTGAACAACGAACTACTCGCTCTCGCTCGTAGTTTAATGTAATAATTCACTAATTTACCAATGTAACAATGTTTTATGGAGATAAAAGACAACTTAATTGTAACTAAGACCATCAATTTTTCATTATTAATTATTGAATTTTGTGAGGAGTTAGAATCAAAAAGAAAGTTTGTTATAGCAAATCAATTACTTCGTTCAGGAACAGCTATTGGTGCAAATGTTCACGAAGCTCAAAATGCAGAAAGTAAAGCAGATTTTATACATAAAATAAAGATAGCCGCTAAAGAATTAGATGAGACTAAATATTGGTTAATTTTATGCAAAAAAGCGAAAACATATCCTTTTAATTTAGAATTGGAAGATCAGATTAAAGAAATAGGATTAATTATATATAAAATATTAAGTACAAGTAAAAAACTAAAATAATAAGTAGTAGTTATCATAATTGCTACATTGTTAAATTAACAAATTGTTACATTATAAAGTATGTTAGATAAAAACGGAATAGCACAACGAATAGCACAAGAATTAAGAGACGGATGGTATGTAAACTTAGGGATAGGAATTCCCACATTGGTAGCGAATTACATTCCCAAAGGCATAACCGTAGAATTTCAGTCGGAAAACGGTATTTTAGGTATGGGACCATTTCCTTTTGAAGGAGAAGAAGATGCTGATTTGATAAATGCAGGAAAGCAAACGGTAACCTTACAACCGGGAGCATCTATCTTTGATTCTTCTACTAGTTTTGCTATGATTAGAGGGCAGCATGTGCAACTGACCGTTTTAGGAGCGATGGAAGTAGCTCAAAATGGAGATATAGCCAATTGGAAAATACCGGGTGTTATGGTAAAAGGTATGGGTGGAGCAATGGATTTAGTAGCTTCAGCAGAAAATATTATTGTTGCCATGATGCATACCAACAAAAAAGGCGAAAGCAAATTGTTGGAAAAATGTACGCTTCCTTTAACAGGAGTAGGTTGCGTTACTAAAGTAGTAACCAACATGGCTTATTTAGAAATAAAAGATGGTGCTTTTCTTCTAAAAGAAAGAGCTCCGGGCGTTAGTGTAGAAGAAATTAAAGCCGCTACAGCCGGAAAACTAATTATTGAAGGTGATATTCCTGAAATGAAGCTGTGATTGAGGTTTGAGGTTTATTCCTAGTCAACACAAATTATCACGGATTACACTAATTTATTAATGAGATTAAATAAAGAATGAACACAAAAAAACATCTTTGATGTTTTAAATTGGTGACAATTAGTGAAATTGAAATAAAATTTGTGTTTACAGCTTTGTAATGTTATGCCTCAAATATAAATTACCACAAGTTACACTGCGTTAAACTTGCGGGAGAGAGGGAGTTATTGACTAATATTTTCAGATAAGAAAATGGATACCAGAAATATTGGAAATAAAAAAATAAAGCCTACAGATACTCGAAAATAAAACTTATAAATGGTTTGTTTTAGTTTTACGCTAATGAATTTCTCAAAAATTCTTCCAAGTGTTTCAAAAACTACTAATGTTAATGAACAAAACATTAAATAGATAATATGAACAGGTAGATAGCTCCACCAAATATCTGATATTTCAAAATTAAAGGGTAAGGAAACCAATACTGATAATGTAAAAGATAATAAACATGAAGTGAAAATAAATTTATAGTAGTTATCGTCTTTTATTGTTAAAAACGCTTCATCTGTTTTTTTAAAATATTTTTAGATTTATCCATCTATTCTTTTTTTTGTTTTTTGCATGTTTCCCCAATTCTTTCTATAATCTGAAGCCAAGCTATGTGCTGGAGACTACAGACTAAATAATTTACAACAAACATAAGCTTTTTTTTCAATGTTCTGCATAGAAACCCAACTCAATGAGTTGGATATATAAGGTCATTGTTTTTGGTCTCATATATGATTTTATTTTTTCTCGAATTTCTGAATTTTGACAGTTGATTATCGTTGGATGGAAATCTGTGTAGATGTACGCATTTGAACCATCTTCAAATTCACTATAACTCCGTTCAAAAAAATCAAACAGCTTATCAATTAGTTCCAATTCGCCTTGACTTGTCCATACAATCGCTTGTTCAGCTACATTTGTTAGGATACTCGCTCCAATAAACCCAACACCCTCTTGGTCGAATTCACTCCATACTTCCAGATTTTTCAAATCTGGTGTTAAGTTTCTCAATTCGGAATAAAACATCTTTATATTTTTCTTTTTAATGTGCATTTATCTATTTCAATTATAGTAGCTACCTATTTAGTGTTTGGTTTTTAATAAAAGCAACTTAACTCAAACTATTAATCCTTAAGTAACTTAGTAATTTTATCACTCATGGGGTTAGTTACCGAGTAAAACACATCTACCAATTCACCTTGTTTGTTAATAACGTATTTCTGGAAATTCCATTTAACAGAAGAATCCATTACACCATTTTCACTTTTAGCTGTTAGCCATTGGTAAATAGGGTGCGTATTTTCTCCTTTTACATCAATTTTTGAAGCCAATAAAAAAGTAACCCCAAAATTCTTTTTACAGAAAGTAGCTATTTCTTCTTCAGAACCGGGTTCTTGTCCGCCAAACTGGTTACACGGAAAACCTATTACTACGGTATTTTCTTTATAAGCTTCGTGTAGTTTTTGTAAATCTTCATATTGTTTGGTAAAACCACATTCAGAAGCAACATTAACGATAACGATGTTTTTGCCTTTAAAATCTTTCATATTTACTTCTTTACCATTAATATCGGTAAACGATAAGTGGTAAAGATTCTTTTTTTCTTCAGGTGCTACCTTTGAGTTAAACCCTGAGAATAGTCCTAGTAATAATATCATAACGCTAATTTTTTTCATGTGGTTTATATTAGTATATAAGTTTATCAAACAAAGTTACTTGAAATATGGAGAATAGAATTAATTACTTCATAATTAGATTAAGACCATTTTTACTTTTTATCATTCTGTTTTCTTTTGGGTTGTCTTTTAAGAATTGAATAAGTACAAATTTATCATCAGGTGAAATATAATAGAACTCACCTGGAATCCACATTCCTTCGCCTTTAAATTCTTTTGAATTATAAGAAAATTTATACTTTACAAAAATTAAAGTGTTATCAGTTTTTCCAGAGAAGCCATCAGATTCATATGCTTCTCTTTTAATTTCTATTACTTCCGCTTTTTTAATTAAACTATCTCTAAGGTATTTATTTTCAATACTATATTTTAAGTAGAAAAAATATATTAAGCCTAAGAAAGCAAAAACAATAATGAGCTTAAAAATTAATGGTATGCGTTTTAAAATGCCCAATTCCTTATAGACATTTCTTCACTCTTCTGGCATGAGCCTCTTTCTCTTCAACAGTATTTTGATTAACAGAAAAAAGCACTTTACATTCACCGGTTTTCATGGTTTCTAATTCTGTCATGGCTTTTTCCATTTCAGCATCATCTTCCGTTTCCATAATCAATTCATTCAACTCTTTTTGTTTTTTTACACAATCGCAAAAAGACAAACCACCTTCCTCAACTATCGGTTGATTGTTAGAAGATTGCATGGCTTCTTTTAAAGAACCCGGAGATTCAGTTACTTCTTCCTGATAAACCCCTGTAGAACTAGTGTCGGCAGCAGTAATTTCAGCATTGGCATTCATTTCTGGTTCTGTTACTGTTTGTTCTTCTTCAACAACAATTTCTTCTTCAGTAGTTTCAGTTTCATTGCTGCATGCTATAAAAACAGTAAACGCAGTTAATAGTAATGTCCATTTAAAAAAGTTAATATGTTTCATATATAGATATTTATTGGTTTTTTTTTTATGTTATATGGAATACGCCAGTTTATCTTTATCACATTTAGTGTGTTTCAGCATGTGGCTATTTCATAATAAAGTTTTTAGTGTTAATAGTTAATATCTTCAAAGTCAAGAGGCTGAACTATAATGTTTGAGTTCAAGGCTTTCGAAGTTTTGAAAATTAAGAGTTTACTATTGTAAATGACTAATTTTTAAAACAAGAATAACGAAGAAATCGGACATTAAAGACAGACTCTAATTACAGTCAATAAAATTATAAAAAAATACTTAACTAGACTTGTTTTTAATGAGCTTACTTTAAAATTGCTATTTTTGTCCTTTAAAATTGAGCAAGAAACAAATGCAAACCTACCTTAGAATATTATCTTATGCCCGACCATTTAGGAGTTTTTTGCCGTTTTTTGTTATTACTACTGTTTTAGGAGTAATTTTCGAAATTCTAAACCTTTCAATTGTAGCTCCGGTTTTAAAAATTCTTTTTAGTCAGGAAGCAACAGCAACAGTAGTTAGCTCACCATTTCCTGAATTTGCTTTTAGCGAAGAATATATCTCATCGGTAGGAGAGTGGTTTAAAAATTATTTGGTTTCTTTTTCCGATAAAACAGAAGCATTAAAAATCATTTGCTTTGTAGCAATTGGTTCTGTGTTTTTTGCTAATTTATTCATTTTCCTTTCTCGATTTAACTTAGCTTTTGTAAAAGCTAAAATGATAAAAAACATACGTTTAGCGATGTATGATAAAATTACTGAATTACACTTGGGCTATTATACTAACGAAAAAAGAGGGGATTTAATGTCGAGGATGACGAATGATGTAAAAGAAGTAGAAACATCTATTATAGACACGTTGAATGCCATTATTAAAGAACCAATTCGGGTTATTTTTACTTTTGTAGTGTTGTATTATTTATCGCCACAACTTTTGTTGTTTTCTTTGCTGGTTTTGCCTTTATCAGGATTAGTAATTTGGAGAATTACCCGAATGTTGAGAAAAAAAGCCAAACAAGGTCAGGATTATTTAGGTAGGATTTTAAATACGATTGATGAGACCTTGGGAGGAATAAAAATCATTTACTCATTCAATGCAAAAGCCTATTTCAGTAAACGATTTGCACATGAAAATGTAAAGTATGAGCGTGCATTACGATCTATGGATTACAAAAAAGGCTTGGCATCTCCTGTTTCTCAGGTAATGGGAATTGGTGTTTTTTGTATGATTTTATATTATGGAGGAACATTAGTACTGAAAGAAGATTACATGTCACCGGAAAATTTCTTGGTGTTTGTATTGTTGTTTGCCAATGTAATATCGCCACTAAAAAGCATGTTTTCTGTGGTGGCGGATATTCAACGTGGTTTAATTGCCGGAGAAAGAATTTTTACAGTATTAGATGCTGAAGTAAAAATTAAAGATGCTGAAAATGCTATAGCAATTGAGTCGTTTAATGATAGTATAACTTTAGAAAATGTATCTTTTAGTTATGGCGATAAAAAGGTGTTAGATAATATTAGCTTAACTATTAAGAAAGGAAAAACCGTTGCATTGGTTGGAGCGTCAGGAGGAGGGAAGTCCACTATTATTAACTTAATACCACGTTTTTACGATGTAAATGAAGGTACAATAAAAATAGATGGAAATAAGTTGAAAGATATTTCGCTGCACTCATTAAGAGAGCAAATAGGAATTGTTACCCAAGATTCTATTTTATTTAATGATACCATTTATAACAACATTGTTTTTGGAAATGAAACTGTCACAGAGGAACAAGTAATTGCTGCTGCAAAAATTGCCAATGCTCACGATTTTGTTGTTGCCTCAGAATATGGCTACCAAACTTATGTTGGCGATAATGGAATGAAGCTTTCGGGTGGACAAAAACAACGCTTGTGTATCGCCAGAGCGGTTTTAAAAAACCCACCAATTATGTTGTTGGATGAAGCTACTTCTGCCTTAGATACTGAATCGGAAAAATTAGTGCAAGAAGCATTGAACCAACTGATGCAAAACAGAACATCTATTGTGGTTGCTCACAGGTTAAGCACCATACAAAATGCAGATGAAATTGTGGTTATCAATAATGGAAAAATTATAGAACAAGGCACGCATAAAGAATTAATGGAAAATCCATCTAACGCTGCTTATAGAAAATTAATAGCGATACAAAAGATTGATGATTAAAATTTTCCCACCCCAACCCTCCCAAAGGGAGGGAGTTCTCCTCCTTTGGAGGAGTTAGAGGAGGAAATAACTATTAACAAATAACAATTAACGATTATACAAAAAATGAAGATTAGCGGATTTACAATGGTGAAAAACGCCACCAAGCTTTATTTTCCTATAAAACAATCCATCCTATCTGTTTTACCTATAGTTGATGAGTTTGTGGTGGCTTTGGGAGATTGTGATGAGGATGATACTACGCTTCAAGAAATAGAAAGTATAGGGTCCGATAAAGTTAAAATTGTACATACGGTTTGGGATATTAAAAAATACGACAGAGGGACAGAAAATGCACATCAAACAGATATTGCTAAATCCCATTGTTCGGGCGATTGGTTGTTTTATTTACAAGCCGATGAAGTAATCCACGAAAAATATTTACCCGTTATCAAACAAAAGTGCGAGCAGTATTTAAACGATAAAGAAGTAGAAGGTTTTTTGTTTAATTATAAACATTTTTGGGGCGATTATAATCACTATCATTTTGCTCATAATTGGTATCCGAAAGAAATTCGTATCGTAAGAAACGATAAAGATATCCACTCTTGGGAGTCGGCACAATCTTTTAGAAGAATACCCAATTTTGATGGCAAAAATTATCGTCAGCAAGAAAACACCTACAAACTAAAAGTGGTGAATATTCCCGCAGAAGTGTATCATTACGGTTGGGTGCGTCCGCCAGAATACATGACCAAAAAGAAAAAAGCTTTAGATACGATACATAAAGGAGAGGAAAAAGCCAATAAAAATTATGAAAATGTTGCTTTAGAGTTTTCTTATGGAGCCTTGGGTAAATTAGCTAAATTTAAGGACTCGCACCCTGCTGTTATGAAAGAATGGATAGCCAAATTTGATTGGGCAGAAAAATTAAATTATTCCGACCAACGAAAACCAGGAGAGCAAATTCATAAACACGAGAAGCCAAGAGTAAGGTTAGCTACTTTTATAGAGCAGAAAATTTTTGGTGGCAAAAAACAAGTAGGAGGATTTCAGAATTATATCTTACTGAAAGGGAAGGGGTGAGATTTTAGGATTTGGACAATCAGCTTTTTTTTACTAAATCATTTCCAATATTTTTTTCTAAGTCAAATTTATAAGAACGGAACCAATAATTAAAGGAAACAATCATTATTAAATATAAAACAAAAGAAAACCTGAAATAATAAAAAAAGCTACTTAGTAAATTTTCATTTTTTGTTTGGTAATTAATATCACTATTATTAAGCAAGTCGTAAATTTCAATCATATCCTTATCAGTCCCATAATCAAGGTTGGACATAAACCAAAATGTTGAGAAAATTAAAAAAGCAATTAAAAAAATGTTCACACTATTACTAAATTGAATTTTTATATTAACAACAGAACCTTTCCCTTCTCTTAATTCTTTTATATTTCCGTAAGCTACAGGTAAAAAACTAGAATAACCAATCTTCAATACTTTTTTTAGTTGAAATTTATTTTCTGTTAAAAATCCTTCGTATGGTTTTGATGTCTTTGTCTGTCCTCCAGAAGAGAATTTAGTAACAACTTCGGTTATTCTGGATATTCTTGTAATTATCTCGTTTGAAGATTCTTCTGTATTAATTACATATTTAACTATTGGTAAAAAGTATATTTTATTCTTTAAGCTCATCATTTATTGAGTTTTTCTAAATCAGATTCCCAATTTTCATCACCCTTAATCATTTTTTTATAAATTTCTGTATCTACTATAAACGAAGTTCCCATAACTTTTCGAATTTTGGTTGCGTTTATTTCTATCCTTTTTAATGTGTCTGCCCATTTATAATCACCATTTACAACATTCATCAACCTTTCATTAATTATCTTAATATATTGAGTAATATATTCGTTTTGCCCTACTTCTGAAAACTCATAGAACAAGTCACTTCTTTTTTTGTTATTACTTTCTAAAGCTTGCCATAAATAGTAATTATCATCTTTACTTCTAATATCATATATTTTACAGTCAACACTATTATATTTATTATTTAAAAAGAAAGTTATCAAACATTTTGGAAATGTAATATTAAACCATAATTCATTTTCTTGTTTAATATCATATTCAATACCCCATTCATATTTATTAAATTCACTTTTAATAAAATTAATCATATCAAATTCATTATCTCTTAATAGCTTAGTTTCTTTCAATTATATATCAATTTTCAATTATTGTGATTAAATTTTTGGAGTTAAATATTGAAACAGGAGATATTACCGTATCATTTAATGGAATATTGTTTCCATAACGTTTCTCAAGAATCTTTTTTACTTCTGGTGAAGTTAAATCAAAATCTTTCATTTGTTCTAATTTACCTATTTCAATATTTAATACTTTTTTATAGATTTTCCAAACCAACTCTGAACAGTACATTTTTTCATCAGACCAATCAAAATGTAAGTCGTAGCTTTTATCTAAATACGTTTCTGCTTCTATTCTTAAATCAATAATTTCTGCTATAGAGATAAGACTATCGGCATTTATCACTCTTTTAACAACATAATGCTTGTCTTTACCTTGATTAATCCATTGTTTTAAGGATGTTTTTTTTACCACATTTGATGCCTCAAAAACGTAATAATCTTCTTGATTCACATATACAATACCTACATGACTATATTTTGAATTTGTAGCCTTTTGAACTGCAATACTTTGATTTGATTGGGATATTTGAAAGATAACATCACCACTCTTCAAAGGTTCATACTCTTTTAATTCTTTTTCTTTTTCAACATTATAAGTGGATAAATATTCATCCATTCGTTTTGAGGTAGTATAATTATTGTAAGCTATAAAAGAAAACAAAATACCAAATCCCAATATAACTAAAAGTATAACCTTCAATTTTGATTTAGAATTTAAAAAATAATTATTAATAGAACTAAAAATCAAGGTAAATACTAACCAAAAGATTAAATAATATAGTATGATTAATATTGAAGAGGCTCCAGAAAAACCAATTACAAAAGGAATTAAGTGAAAAAAAAATGCAATCTCAAAAACACCACTATGCGGGGAAGATGCAAAATATCCAGTCAGGATTATAAATAATGCTGATAATACCCCTCCTTTAATACTTGGTTTATATTTTGTTATCCACATTCTTCAAATATATAAAAAATACCGTTTAGAATGATAATTCTAATTGACTTTTGTATGTTGGGAAAAGTCCCCCTTTCGGGGGATTTAGGGGGCTACTCTAACATTTTAGGATAAATATACCATTTTGTAGTACCTAAACCTCTAACAATTTCTTTCCAAGAGCTAATTTCTAACGCAATACAAACTACAGCACAGGTTGGCATCGCTTCCATAAAATTTTCGGTAAGGTAATCGGCAAACTCAGAAATACCATAATTGTGACTAACCAAAGCAACACTTTCTAGTTCATCTGGCAAATCTTCTAAAATACGTATAAAGTTTTCTCTAGTAGGATGATATAATTTTGAATTGAATTCTACATTTTTAAAGTTGTAGTCAATATGTTCACACAATAATTGTATGGTAGCTGTTGTACGTACCGATGTGCTAGCTATTATTTTTTCGGGATTAAAACCTAATTGGTTTAATTTCTGTCCAATTTTTTTAGTGTCGTTCATTCCCCTTTTGTTTAAGGGTCTTTCAAAATCTGATAGTCGGTGGTTTTCCCAACTCGACTTGGCATGTCTTATTAAATAAATGGTTTTCATGTGTTGTTTCTATTCAAGGTCGTTTTATGTTAAAATCTTCGATGAACTGTTGAGTTTTGTCGATTAAATTTGTTTATATCGATAAATTTACTATTTTTGTAGATGAAAATCAAATTTTAGTCGATATGTTTATAGCGATATTCTTCTTTTCACTTTTACTATTGGTTTTAGCCTTAAGGTTCTTAGATGGAGTATCAACAACATCTCATGAAACTAGTAAAACTAAAAAATCAAGCAAAATATTTGATTTATCAGGAAATAATTATTCTTTGTAAAAATCCCAATTTTTATATTTGAAAACAGCCGTTAATCTTTTTTAACGGCTGTTTTTTTATTCTTTTTAGAGTAACTCTATTAATATTAGAAGCTTACAAACTGTTACGATCCTAACTTATCCAAATCCCTACGCACTTTCTTAGTGGGGCGACCTTTAATTCCTAGTATTTTATTTTGGTGTTGTTGCTGTAGAATTTCTTCTAATAGTTGTAAATCTTCAAGTTTGGTAGTTTCCAATAGGTATTGACTCACTAATTTTGCTCCAATACGTGATTTAGGAATATCCAATATTTTAAAACTTCTCCAAATAGGAATTACTTTAATACTAATAATATCGCCAGCAACAATCATTTTACTTGGTTTTACAAATTCACCGTTAAGCTTAACCTTTTCAGCATCACAAGCTTTTGTGGCTAATGTTCTGGTTTTAAATAAACGTACCACCCAACTGTATTTGTCTATTCTCATGGTTGTTGCCACTTAAATTCGTTAAACATTCTTAACCAATCTTCAGGAAAATCAGCAGTAAAAATCATTTTTTGGTAGGAGAGGGGGTGTTCAAATTCAATCTGGCGGGCATGTAAAAACAAATACTGGCAGTTAAATTTCGTTTCGTACATACGGTTATGAAATCGATCTCCATATTTATAATCGCCAACTATGGGATGGTTGATTTTGTTTAAATGTTTACGCAATTGGTGCATACGTCCAGTTTTAGGGAGCAACTCCATTAAACTATAACGCGATTTTTCATAAGGATGAACAGGAATATCTAGCTCAATGTTATTAATGGTGTTATAGTTCGTTAAGGCATCTTTATAAACACCAGTATCATCATTTTTTACTGGAGAATCAATTTTACCAGTGGCTGGAGAAAAACCTCTGACAATAGCGTAGTAAGTTTTTTGTATAGTGTTGTTGGTAAATAAAGCTTGAAATTGAACTACAAAGGATTTATCTTTTAACAACAGCAAAATTCCTGAAGTTTTTCTATCCAAACGATGTACAGGAAAAAGTGGAAAGCCTAATTGTTGCTGTAAGGTTTCCAGCAAAGTAATTTCGGTAATGTTTCTGGCGTAGTGCGATTGATGAATAAGAAAATTATTGGGTTTGTTTACAACCACCAATAAATTATCTTCATATATAATTTCTATTGCATTTATAGTTGGTTGAGTGGAAGTGTTCATAATACCTTGCAAGATACAATTAATAAAAAATATACCTACATAACTTAAAGAAATTTATATAAGCTAATGCTAACTTCGCTATTAAAATTAAATAATTTACTCCGTACAATGTAACTTTTTTCATTTTCGTTACACTTACTATACAGAACACACCTTTTAACGTGTTATTGATGATTAAAAATAAAGAACAGCAAGAATTTCTAATACTCTACAAACCAATTCATGATAGGTTTGAACGCTTCTGCAGGGCAAGGGTTTTTGGAAATATGGAATATCAGGATTTAATGAATGATACTTTAGTTGTTGCTTTTAAAAAGTTTAATACACTTAAAAATAAAAAAGCTTTTTTATCATTTTTAATAGGTATAAGTGTTCGTTTATTAGCTAATCATCACAAAAAAATAAAAGAAGATTTAATAGTTGAATCTAGTTATGACCATCATCAAGATGTAAATGCCAATACTGAAAGAGATGCTGAAATCTATTTTCTATACAAAGCATTAACGTTGCTTCCTGACGAACAAAGAGAATGTTTGGTGCTTTTTGAGATTACAGGCTTCTCCATTAAGGAAATTATGGAAATTCAAAACTCCTCCGAATCGGCAGTAAAACAACGTTTAAAAAGAGGACGAACCAAGTTATTAGAGATATTGACTTTTGAATCAAAATACCAAACTAAGGAGGATAGTCATGAATAATGATACTAATAAAATGTTGAATGATTTATTCAACAAAGCTAAAAATGAACCTTCAAAAGTATCTTTTGAAGCAACTAAGGAGCGATTTATAACCTCTGTTAGCAGTAAAAATAATGCAACAAAAGCTAACAATTTTGCTCAATTTTTTAACCTTAAATTAATTATTATGATAGCATCAATAATAACAACTATTACATTGGTATTAGTTTTAAAACCAACAACTTCAACAAAAACGACAGATAAGGAGAATACCATCAATACATCAACTGTAGAAACAACAGTAGAGAATGAAAAACAGGTTTTACAAGAGCAGCAACGAGTGATAACGGAATATTTACAAAAAGTAGATAGGTTAACTCCTAAAAACATTACCTTAAATCAAGAAAAAGTTCTACTTATTCCGAAAGATAGCCTAAAAAAATACCAAAAAGCATTAGTAGCATCGGCTCGTATTTCTGAAATATTAGATACTGCTTATCGATTTCCGAATTTAACACCTGATGAAATTGCTGCTAACAACAAACAAAAAGCAAAAATGGTAAAACAGCTTATTAAATTAGATAAGAAACAATATGCATTTATTCCTTCAGGTACGTTTAAAATAGAAAATAAAAATTGGTCGGTACAGGCATTTTATATGCAAACTACTGAAGTTACCAATTTAGAATACCGAACTTTTTTATTTGATTTGTTAATTCAAAATAGAAAAGAGGAATTTTTAAAAGCAAAACCTGATCAATCCATGTGGGTAAAAGAATATCCAAATGCTTTTAATAAACCAATGCAAGATAATTATTTTTCACACTCAGCATACAATGATTATCCTGTTGTTGCTATAAGTAGGGAAGGAGCGGAGATGTATTGTAAGTGGTTAAGCGAAGTGGTAAACAAACAAAATACTGAACCTATTAATGATGTTCGATTACCAAGTAATTACGAATGGATGTATGCAGCTTCTAGCGGAGGAAAATTTTTGCCTTATCCGTGGGGAGGACCTTATGTAAGAAACTCAAATGGAAATTTCTTAGCTAATTTTTATCCGATGAAAGATAATTATATTGCTGATGGTGCATTTCATACAACTAAGGTACAATCATACAATCCTAATGATTTTGGTTTGTACTGCATGAGTGGCAATGTGGCTGAAATGGTGTATTACGAAGATGAAAATAATTTACCGGGAACAAGAGGTGGAAGTTGGTCGAGCATAGGACAAGAGCTTCAAATAACTGAAGGAAATGACCGATTTAAAGGCAGTACAAAACCTTCTGTAAATATTGGTTTTAGACCCGTTATAACTTTTTTAAGAAAAGCAAAAGCACAAATAAATCCTCCAGGAACAGTTAAAATAAAAGACAATATTTACATAGATGAAACTGAAATAACCAACTTTAATTGGCGAGAATATGTGATGTGGTTGGAGAAAAAACACGGAAAAAACGCTATCGAATACAAAAATGCGTTGCCCGACACTTTAGTTTGGAAAGAAAAAGAAACATTTAATGAACCTTATGCTCAATATTACTATAGTCATCCTGCGTATAATGACTATCCTGTAGTTGGAATAAGTTACGAACAAGCCATGCAATATTGCAAATGGCGTACAGAACGTGTACTAGAATTGTTTAAAACAAAGATGTTGACCGATAAAAAGAATGTGTATCCAATCAACTTAGAATACAGATTGCCAACAAAAGAAGAATGGGAAGTAGCAGCTAAAATTGGTTATTCCGAGAAAACACAACAACAACTGAATACTAAATACAAAGGACAAATTCTAGCTAATTTGAAAAGGAATAATGAAGATAATGTGGTAGTAGCTGGAAATATTGCTGACAATGCAGATATAACAGCTCAGGTTAAATCGTATTGGCCAAATGCCGTAGGATGTTATAATTTAATTGGAAATGTAGCCGAAATGATTAACCAACAAGGATTAGCTAAAGGTGGTTCATGGATTAATAATCCAAATGAAATATTTATTGAAAAGGAAATAACTTATACCAAACCAACAGCATGGTTAGGTTTTAGATGTGTTGCCGAAATTAAATAGTAAGAGTTAATTCTTTATATTAAGCCCCTTGATTCTTTATTGAAGATAGGGGCTTTTTATTTTATTATATAACGAGTTTAGAAAACTCTATTTAACATAATATAAATTATAAGACAAAACGATAGTGTTTATTTATTGGTGTATTTAATTCGTTTTGTCAATTATAATGAATATTATGTCTCCACTTCGTTTCGCCCTAGCGGGTAAATAGAACACACAAGCCAACGCTTCTTAAATTCTCGTATTCAAGATAATTCTCCGTAAATTTAAAAATATTCGATTCTAATGAAGTTTAGTTTTTTATAAGGTTATCGTTTTGTCCTTATAATTAGCCATTATATTAAATAGCCGCACATGCCTTTCTTTTTTAAAAAATTTATTCTTTTGCCCTCGCTCAAAAAAATTATGTGGTAGTTCACTTGCATACAAAAAATGCGTTTGCCTTAATAAGGCTTCATTTCGCATTTTTCTATGCTGCGTTCACTGGATTGGTTTGATTTATTCTTTTTTCTTGATAAAAAAGAACCAAAAAATCAAGAAAGAAATATGCTATCTACGCTCTCTGTATAAATGCTAAAACAATACAAAAGTAATTGTTTGCTACGCAACAAAAGGACAAGCCCCTTTTGTTTGTTTTTACGCATTTATCCATTCACGCCAAACGCTTGCCCGCATTTCTTTCCTGCCAACACGCCTTTCTATTTAACATAATTCTATGTTTTAATAATTATTAGCTTGATGATTTTAGTTTTCTACACACAAGTTGCAGCAAAGTTATGGTTATTGGTTCGGGAAATTGCAAGGATAAAATGTAGTAAAGCTATTTAGCCATACGCTTTGCTACCGCACCGTAAACCGCTTTACTCCTTGCATTTGCCTCACTCAAAACCATTATGAACGCCTAACTTGGCGTATTGCCAAGGGTTCATTTAAATTTTTTAATTATGTTTTGGTTTTTTAATCTTAGGCTTAAGTTAGGTAAGTTTTACAATGGTTGGTTCTATATTGCTTGCCAGCCTAAAAAATTCGGGTTTGGTTTTTATCACAAAGATAATTACGGGTTTCCTAATAGTTATATTAGTTTCCTTTGGTTCGAGTGTGGTTTTTCTAAAGTCCCTTTTTAGGGGCTTTTTTTTGTTCAAAAACTAGATTAGGTTTTTTACCTGATATGTTAAAGCAAACTTGCTCAACTCTGGAATTGCCTTAGTAAATACTTTGATTTCCCAATTAGACATGTGTTTGAAGCGTTCGCCCTGGTCGTTATCGATAAATATGTAATCATCGGGCTTTGCTAGTTGTGTTGATGGTATTAAATACAATACCGGTTCAATATCTTTCATAAACAGCACCAACGCCACCCAAAGGTTGTCTTTTGGTTCTCCTAAAACGGTTTTTGTGATTTTAACGCTTCTTTCTGTTTCTAAATTGATGGGCTGCAAATACAATTCATGATAATTACCTGATTTGGTTTTGACAATAAAATCTACTCCCTCTCTCCCACTCTCATTTTGGAAAACATCTAACCTAGCTCGCATTAATTCAAGCTTGGTAAAGTGTTGGGCGTATTTGTAGAGTTTATTCATCTTTTATTATTGGTAATTTTTTAGTTCTGGCTATTTCTTTTAAATAACTTGGGTGTACATTCTCAATGTATTCTAACAAATTTATTTCAAAGTTTAATTTATTTTCTATCTCCCAATGAACACTCCATTTGGTTTCTAATCTTTTTACAATTTGCTTTCTCAATTCTTCAAAAGCCAATTTTAAACTTGTATATCTTTCTGAAAGCATAAATAAAAAAACTAAAATAGAGATTACGAATGCTTGGTTCCACAAAACAAATACTTCTATTGTATAAGGAACTTTACAGAATATATAAATTAAAATATTAATAACGATAATTAGACCAACAATCACGATTCTTGATCTATTAATAATTTTATTAATTCTGCCATCTAATTCCTTCCGTTTGTTCTCAAAATATTTTAGTTTTTCCTTTCGTTCACTTATATATTTTTCAAAATTCTTATTAAGTTTTTCAAAATCAATTTCATCATATTCTTCTTTAACTTTCTCTGATTTGAAGAACCATTCCCACTTTGGAATATTTCCAATAAGTAAAAAAAACAGCAGTATTAAAGCAACTACTATTATTACAATTTTAAAAATGTTATTTTTATTATCAGACATTGTTTTGTTTTTACCCCCAATGTTCTTTTACATACTTCATTGTTTCTCTTGGTGTAAGTGCTTTTGCACTTGCATTTCTTCGAATATAAAATTCTTCCTCTTTTCTAATCAAATAGTAGGCAACCCCAATTCTTTCAAATATTCGTTGTGTTTATCTGTGTTTGTTTTTATGCTTTTATTTATTTCAGTCAGTTTGGAATTTACAACTTTCAAGTCAATTTGTACTTCGTCTTCTGAAGTACTCACATATCTAGAAATATTCAGGTTGAAATCGTTCTTTTTGATTTCGTCCATTGAAACTCTACGAGAATAACGCTCTCTTTCATTTCTGAATTTGTAAGTTTCTACGATATTTTCTAAATGCTTTTCAGAAAGAGAGTTTTGTCGTTTGCCTTTTTCAAACTGTTCACTTGCATTGATGAATAATACATCATCTTTCTTTTTACATCTTTTCAAAATCAAAATGCAAACAGGAATTCCTGTGGAATAAAACAAATTCGAAGGCAAACCAATTACGGTGTCAATGTAATTTTCTTTTAAAAGTTTTTCCCTGATTCGTGCTTCTGCACCACCTCTGAATAAAACACCGTGAGGCAAAATAATAGCCATAGTTCCTTCTTTAGATAAAAAGTGAAAACCGTGTAAGAGGAAAGCAAAGTCTGCCGCTGATTTTGGTGCTAAACCATACCCTTTAAAGCGAAAATCTTCCGCTAAGGTGTCATTTGGTTCCCAACGCAAACTAAATGGCGGATTAGCTACAATGGCATCAAACTCAATTTTTTTACTCGGATTCATTTGGTTGAATAAATCCCATTGATTGAGTAAAGTGTCACCATGGAATATCTCAAACTCGGTGTCTTTTATACCATGCAAAAGCATATTCATCCGTGCCAAATTGTAAGTAGTTACATTCTTTTCCTGCCCATAAATTTTACCAATTGTACCTTTTCTTTTGGTTTCTTCTTTTAATTGAGTACGAACGTTAAGCAAAAGTGAACCTGAACCGCAAGCAAAATCAAGTACTTTATCCAATTTAGGTTTTGGGCCTGTTGTTGGGTCGTGAGAATCTAAAATGACAATTTGGGAAAGAATGGTAGAAATTTGTTGAGGCGTGTAAAACTCCCCTGCTTTTTTTCCCGAACCTGCCGCAAATTTCCCAATCAAATATTCGTAAGCATCTCCAAGTGTATCCGTATCAGTTGAAAAATCTGCAATGCCCTCCGCTATTTTAGTGATTATTTTACAGAGTTTATCATTTCTTTCTTTTGGAGTTTTACCCAACTTTTCAGAATTGAGATTTATTTCAGAAAACAAACCTTTAAACGAACTCTCAAATGAATCGTCTTCTATGTATCGAAATCCTTTTTGAAGTGTTTCTAACAATTCACCTTTTTGAGTACGTGCTAATTCGGTGATGTTGCTCCACAAGAATTTAGGTTTGATTACATAATGTACCTTTTTACGCATTTGCTCCTCAAACTCTGTAACATCTTGTTTGTTTTTTCCATACCAAATTTCTAGAGGTGGTGGAACCATAAAATCAGGTCTTAAATCTTTAGAGGTACTTGGCGGATAATCCTTACCCAATTCTTTTTTTGCTGCTTCTTCGTAATTAAAAGATAAATACCGTAGGAAGAGAAATGAAAGCATATAATCTCGGAAATCATCTGCATTCATTACACCTCTCAAATCATTGGCAATATCCCAAAGTGTATCACCTAATTGTTTATGTTGTCCTTTTTTTGCCATTGACTTGTCTTTTTTATGCGAATATTTCAGGTAATTGGAATTTATACTTTTCCAAAAACGTGTTTAATATTCTATTGAATAATTCTTTGTTATCTTCGTTCATCTCTACAGGCTGATAGATTGAGTATTTGCCGTGACTTAACAAATTTAAAGCACGAGAAAAAAGCATTTCATCTTCAACACCATTGATGCAACTTGAAAAGTCGTCATAGCCAAAAAATGTTGATGTTTTTTCTAAAATACCTCTCAGCATATTAAAATGATATGTATTAACACTACCACTCTCTGAAACTTTTTTCAATTCTGTTAATAAGGCAACGTGATGAAAAAATGGTGTTTCATCTGTAGCCCTCAAAATATAACCATCAGTATCGTTTTTATGTAGAAAATGGCTTTTATGTTCTATTTTTTTAAGCTCGTTATACATCACATTGTAAAATAATGAATGATGGGAAGAAATAACCACTTTTACTTTGTCCTTTCCTTTTTTCAAAAGTTTGGCTAAATCACTTGCAACACCAATCGCATTATTATCATCCAACGATGAAATGGGGTCGTCTATGTAAATAAATTTAACCCAATTATATGTGCCATTTCCGTCATCATCAATGGCAAGTTCAGCTATCGCCAAGAAAATACACCAAATAAATATATTTTCTTCACCTCTTGAAACTTTAATATGATCGTTTTCCTCTCCTTTATTGAAAGTTATTGTCCAATTGTCATAATCAATTCTAAAATCAAAGTCTGCATATCGTTCAAGAAAATTGAAAATCTTTTCTTCCAAAGCAAGTTCTTTAAACCCTTCAAAAAACCTTGAATTTCTATTTATGATTAAATGCCTTTGCGTGTCGTTTTCAAGGTCGTTATTCCAATGGAAAAGGTCTTCTGTAAAAGCATTGTAATATAATGTGTCGGTTACGGGATTTTTCTTTCGCTTCTTGCTGATGTTTTTAAATTCCATTGAAAGGCGTGTTTTGCCTGTTCCATTGTAGGCATACAGCAAAACGAAGTGATGATTATTCAAATCATCTCTTAATCTTATCGCCACATTTTTCAATGTTTTGTACTTGTATAATTTCTTTTTATCGCTCATTTCTAATCAATCATTTTTGGAAACAAACCCTGCATCAAACCTTTTTTGTACTGCTGCTTCAATTGCTCTATTTTCTCTGTTTGAGCAACAATGATTTCATCTAATGAAGAAAGACAAGAAGTAATTTTTACTTGCTCTTTTGGACTTGGAACTTGTAATTGTAATGTTTTTAACTGACTGGGATAAAGATGTACTACTGCTATCCCCTGAGCCATTTGTGCGATGTCGTGTTTCTTTGCATTATTCAAATAGTAAGAGAGAAATACGCCATTTATTTTTGAACGGATGATATTCAAATCACCTCCTAAAGCAATACCACTTTCTAATACACAAGATGCAGTAGCGATATCTATTTGTGTTTCACCTGATGCAGGAATAATAACATCATTTGCTTTGCTTAGAATTAAGTCTTCTGGGCTTGAATTAGTGTAGGACTTTACTGTACTTATCGTTTCATTATAATGAGTATAAAGTTCGCCATATCTTATACAAGGCAATTCCCCATCTTCAACTATGTCAGCTTTCGATATTCCTTTCCCTTTCAAAATTGTTGCGACTTCATCTAATGATTTTTTTGTCCAAACTCCATCTTTTTTGAATTCAGGGAAACGATACTTCGGCACTTTTTCACCCTCTTGTGGAAATAGATTTTGCATCAAGCCTTTTTTGTGGTCTTTTAGTAAATCCAACTTTTGTTTATAGGCTGCAATTACTTCATCTAAAGACGAAAGGCAGGATGCGATTTTTTGTTGTTCTTTTAATGAAGGAAATGGAAGTTTTAATTTTTGATATTCCGAAATGTAATATCGTTTATGCTGTGCTGCATTAAAATCAATTTGGGAAATAAGCTCGTAGGCAAACCTCAAATCATCTTTCTTTTTAGGTGTAAGTATCTTAATTGCGGAAGATTTTACTTTAAAAGGGAAGTCTACAAATTTGCTATCAACAGTAAAGTCGTCAAAAATTATTGCTGGCAATTTCTTATAAATGCCATAATCTTCATTCGTGTATCCTAAAATAAAACTCTTATTGGCTGTTAATACAGGTATCCCCTCATTTTGATAATTCGTATCAGAAACAATATACTTGTCTGGTCTTTCATAATTAAGAGCATCTTCTAACGCTTTTAATTCCCATTCTCCCTCATTCTTAAATTCAGGAAAACGCAACTCGGGTATTCGTTTTTTCTTCTTACTCATACGCTGCTAATCCTGATATTTCATGCCCTTGGGCAAGTTTTTTTAATTGTGGCACCAAATCTTCCATCAAAGCCAATTCTTTTACTCTGCGTTCTTTCCAATTCAAATCCAATGGCTCTAATAAGTCAGTGAGTTTTTCACCGTCAAAAATCATTCGGTCCATTATATTTTCTATGAACTTTTTAAGGTCTGCTGTTTTTAAACCGTGTTTGTTTGCAATAATTGCTATTTCTTTGTTGTATTTGTCGTCTATAAATTTTTCAAAATTGCGATTTAGTTCCGTCTCAGTTTGTCCAATTGTCCAATCAAGTTGATCTATAAACTCTGACATATCTTTCTCCAAGTCCATTAAATTGGAATTAGATTTCAACAAGCTTTTTACTTGTTCCTTCGTCATTTTTTGCTTACTTGGCTTTCTACCCAAGTTCTCTGCCGTCAACTTCATTATGTAGTCATAATCAATCACAGCAGATGCAAAAAGCACAAATTCAAAATCTAATTGTTGAATTTCAGGCGGTGCTTGGTCGCCTTCTTTTTGCTGTCTTTTTTGGAATTGTTTTGCGGTTTCTATATACGAGCTACGGAATTCTTGAAAATTTTCCATTGGTAAAATAGCATCAATTTTTGCCTTTTGCTCCTCGTCTATATCAGTGAATTGGTCTAATTGCAATTTGAACCTTTGTACTTCCTTAAAATTTTCAATAAAAGCAATTTTTGCTGCATTACCTTTCAAATTGTAAACTTCTTGTGGTTCGTTTATTAAATTATGTTGCTGCATAAATACATCTAACTTTTCAACCGCTTCTTTGTATTTTTTAATTACTATAGGTGCAGGGTCAACCAACCAAATTTCTCTGGCTTTACCATTGTCTTCGCCTGAGAAAAGGGTAATAGCTTGATTTACGGCTTCCTGTTGTGAACGGAAATCTAAAATGTTGCCATAAGGTTTGGTGTCGTTCAACACTCGGTTGGTACGTGAAAATGCCTGAATCAATCCATGATATTTTAGATTTTTGTCCACATACAAAGTATTCAGATATTTGCTGTCAAAACCTGTAAGCAACATATCCACCACTATAGTAATGTCAATCTTGTTTTCGTGTGAATAATCTTTGTTGCTGTATTGCTGGTCTTTGATGCGTCTTTGTACATCTTGATAATACAAATCAAATTCGTTGATACTATGATTGGTTTTAAATTGTTTATTGTAATCTGTAATAATCTCCGTTAATGCTTTTTTCTTCTCTTCGGGATTTTGTTTGTTATCTTCACGTTCTTGTGCCAAATCTTCCTGTAATTGTTTGATATCAGCCGCATTTTTTTGACTTTGTTGGTCACCCTGTTTAGCAATAAGTTGTGAAGGTGGAGAAAATACACAAGCAATGTTCAAAGGAACATAATCGGAATTTTCGACTTGTTTATTTTTTTGAATTTCTCTAAATAGCTGATAATATTCAATTGCATTATTGATAGATGCCGTAGCCAAAACCGCATTGAATTTTCTTGAATTGGTGGCAGCGTTGTGTTTATCTAAAATGGCTTCAACAACTGCTTGTCGTGAAATGGCTTCACCAAGTTTTTGATTCTTATTTCCTTTGAAATAATCTATATGAAAACGCAATACGTTTTTGTCCTCAATGGCATGTGTGATTGTATAAGCGTGTAACCTTTGTTGAAAAATGTCTTCAGTAGTTTTGTAAGTTGCGTATTCGCCTTCCCTTATGCTATATGTGGCATTTTTGTCAAAAATAGGTGTACCTGTAAACCCAAATAATTGAGCATTCGGGAAAAACTCTTTTATCGCTTTGTGATTGTCGCCAAACTGTGAACGGTGGCACTCGTCAAAAATGAAAACCATTCGTTTATCTTTTAAAGGCTCTAATCTCTGTTTATATGTTTCCTTACCATTTTTTTCGTTCAGCTTATTACGCTTACTATTTTCATCCAATGCCAAGCCTAATTTTTGAATGGTGGTAACAATTACTTTATCGGTATAATCCTTAGAAAGTAAACGCCTTACCAAAGTTTCTGTATTGGTATTTTCTTCAACACTACCTTCCTGAAATTTATTGAATTCCTCTCGGGTCTGTCGGTCAAGGTCTTTACGGTCTACCACAAACAAACATTTTTCAATTTCGTGATTGTCCTTTAAAAGTGTAGAAGCCTTGAAAGAAGTTAAGGTTTTACCACTTCCTGTGGTGTGCCAGATGTAACCATTTCCCCTATTTTGTTTAACACATTCCTCAATTGCCTTTACTGCATAAATCTGATAAGGTCGCATAACGAGCAATTTCTGTTCGCTCTCAACCAAAACCATATACTTGCTAATCATTTCACCAAGCGTACACTTGCTCAGAAACTTTTCAGTAAATAAATCAATTCTATTTACTTTTTGATTATTTAGTTCTGCAAATTCATAAACGGGAAGAAATTGTTCATCAGCATTAAAAGCAAAATGCTGATTCTTGTTATTAGCAAAATAAAGTGTTCTACCTCCATTGCTCACAATAAACAACTGCATAAAGCAAAGCAATGAATTTCCGTAACCGTTGCCCGGTTCGTTTTTGTAATCCACAATTTGCTGCATTGCTTTCCGATGCGAAATATCTCCTTTTTTCAATTCGATTTGAACAACAGGTAATCCATTAATGAGTAAAATAATGTCGTATCGTTGATGACTATTTTCTGTATTAATTTTTAATTGGCTAATAACTTCAAAGTCGTTTTTGCACCAATCTTTTATGTTTACCAATGTGTAATTTAATGGAGTTCCGTCCTCACGTTGAAAATATTGTCTTTCACGCAATAGTTTAGATGCAGCAAATACATCAGAATTTATAATATCTTCCCTAAGTTTTAAAAACTCATTATCTGATAAGTGAACACGGTTGAGTTCTTCAAATTTTGCTTTGAAGTTCTGTTCAAGAGTTTTTCTGTCAACTATGTCAGGACGATAGATATATTTAAGCCCTTTTAGCTGCTCAATTAAATTTTCTTCTATTTGGAGTTCTTTAGTCATTCTTTTCTATTAACAAATCTTTTACATTCACCTCAAGAATTTCGGCTATACGATATAAAACTTCTAAACTAGGTTGTGTTCGGTTTTGCACATAAGAGTTAACCATGTTAAAACTTTTACCCAACTTTTCGGCTAACCAAACTTGTTTAATCCCCTTTTCTTCCAGTACTTCTTTGATGCGGTTCATTGCTTCAATTTTTGAAGTGGAAAAATACAGTTAAATTTTTAATTTATCTCGAATTTTAAGATGTTTTTATTAAGGCAAAGTTAGTTTTGTTGGGCGTGCCCTAAAGGTCGGGCTATCCGCTATATCTTTCTGTGAAAAACAGAAAGGATGCCGCTTCTATCCCTCACGCAGCTAAAAAATAAGTAAAGCAGAAAAAGCTTTACCCATTTTTCGCTAAAAAAAGCGGTAGGTAAGAGTTTAAAATTGCTATGAAAAATAGCAAATTTTCAACCCTTACATGAATTTGTTTTAATAATTTTTTTTGCCCTTTTTAAAGAATTAATTCTTTAAAAACCTAAGCTATATTAACATAACGCAATACATTATAGGACAAAACGCTATTCTTATTTAGTTAAGTCTTTAACGCGTTTGTCAACTATAATATACTATAAAGCAGGATTATATATTAAAAAAGTTGTATATTAGTACTTTCTAAAAGTAATACTTAGAAGCATGAAGTACCTTACTTTATTCATAATCATTATCACCACTTTATCTTGTAGTAAAGATGATGAACCATGTTCTGGAAAAATGTCAGGTGCCCAAAGACCAGTTTTTGATTGCTTAAACAACCTTATGTTTGATACTGGGAGCGTTTGGTTATATCAAGATACAGGAAGTTCTTTACAAGATCAAGTTAGTGTGTTATCTTGGGAAACCTATTCTAATAAAGGACAATCACTTTGCGGTGGATTTTATGAGGAACTTAAAATTAACTATACTAGTTGGTTAGATGGTAATTATACTGAAACATATAACTTAAACTATATTAGATGGAACGCTTCAGGTTATCCTAAGTATTTCTGTGACGCACCTAATATCTTAGATTCACTTGTTGTAAATGGCACTACATACTTTAATGTTACTGAAATTACAGATATTGACTACCCTTATGTTACTCCAAATGTTCAGTACTATTGGGTCGATTCTATTGGGATAATTAGAAAAGTGCTCTATAATGGACCAAGTAATATCACAACTTATGATTTACAAAGTTATCAGGTAAATATGTTAGCTTATCCTTTTTAAAGTACATTTTTTATTAAATTTGATTTATTTTAAACAGCCCTATTATTTTATATTGCAATAAATAAGGTTGTTAATTAATCGTATTACATCTATCTCGATTAAATTCATTCTTTTTTATAAGAACAATAAAATAAACATCTGTATAGTATATTTTATTTATTTTTGACGGATGAAATTTATAAAACTAGTATTATTCTTTATTATTGCTATAACAGGTTATGGTCAAAATAACTTTCATGTCGAATATCCTGGAAACTTAAATTCTGTAGCTGGTTCTATTGCTGTATTACCCGATTCAACGTATGTGGTAGCAGTTCGCTATGCTGACACCACTAATCAAGATCTTAAAATTGGTTTAATAAAAATTAATTCCGTTGGAGATACACTTTGGACTAAAAGGTATGCCGATAATTATTGGGTAGCTTATGCTCCTCAAGTAGTTTCTGTTAATTCGGGTGGTTTTTTACTTGTAGGAGCCAGCCTCCCACCAAACACTGGAGTTCTTTGTATAAGAACTGATAATAATGGCAACCCAATATGGACAAGAACGCATAAAACTACTGGTAGTGCTGGAACTCCTGCTGTAACTACTTCAAATGATGGCGGGTTTGCAATTGCTTTTTCTTCAGGAGTTGAGCAAACAATAATAAAGTTGGATGGTAACGGAAATTATGTTTGGGGGAATAGCAGAGCAATTTCATCATCAAGTAGTGGTACTTCTACAGGATATGGTCCCTATGTTGGAATTGCTAGAACAGTAGATGGTGGTTATGCTACTGTTGGAATGAGTGCTGGAGGAACTTTATTTGATTATAATGCATTTATTATGAAATATAATTCCCTTGGAAATTTAGAATGGACCAGATCTTTAGGTGGGCATTCATCTGATTTGTTCAGAAATGTAATAAGTACTAATGACGGAAATATTATGGCTATTGGATATACTCAAAGCTTTGGTATTGGTTTGCAAGATGGATTAATGGTAAAACTTGATTTGCAAGGAAATTTATTATGGTCAAAAACCTTTGGCACAACCACTGGAGAACACTTTTACAATGTAATACAAGACGTAAACAACAACTATATAGTTTCAGGTTATAAAGGTATTTTTACAGGTTCAAATCTATATCCCGTAATATATAAAACAGACTCGTTGGGGAATTTATTATCCTCATACCGTCTTAATAAAAAAGGCATTATTTATGAATCAAAAGTAACTTTGGACGGAAATCTAATTTCTGCCGGACTTATGCTACTTTCTATTACTCAATCTAACGCCTTTGTAAGGAAAAGCAACAGTGATGGATACTCTGCATGTGGAACTACCCCCTATCCTATGACAGAGATAGATATTACCCAATCCATTATGATTGATAATAGCTCCGTTTCAGGCTACCACACCCCAATAGAACCTACAATCCCCGTATTTCTAGATAATATTCCATTAACTGTTGATATAATATGTAATGTTATACCTAGTTATTCTACAATAAGTGACACCGTGTGTGATATTTATATATCTCCAAGTGGAAACTATACTTGGACTACAACGGGGCAATATTTGGATACATTGTTTGGTGCAAATTCAACTAATGGCGATTCTATTATTACCATTAATCTTTTAATAAACAATTCTACCTACTTTACTTTTAATGATACTATAGATTGCAACACCAACACTTATATATCTCCTGGCGGAAATCATATATGGACAATGAGTGGGACATACGCTGACACTTTATTCGGAGCAAATGTTAATGGCTGTGATTCAATCATTACAATTAATATTTCAAGTAATTGCGAAACTGAAATAAAAATTCCCACCATATTCTCTCCAAATCAAGATGGAATTAACGATTTGTTTAAAGCTATAGTAGGATTTAATGTCGAATTTATACATACATCTGTTTATAATAGATGGGGGGAAATTATATTTGACTCTTATCAAGTTAATGAAGGATGGAATGGCCGATTAACAAATGGTGCAGAAGCTTCAGAAGGAACATATTTTTATATCATAGAGGTAAAAATAAGTGGAGAACCTTCTTCAACTACCTATAAAGGGTCATTGTCTTTGCTGCGATAAGTCTTTATTGATGGCCAATTCAAAAAATTCGACTATTTTTTTATATTATGTAAAGTCGTTTTATTTGTGTAAATTAGTACTCATGAGATTATGGAGTTATATATGGACTAAAGTAAACCAGCGGTTATTGTGGAATCAACGTAGAACCTATGTTTTCCTTATACTAATAGCCCTAGGAATGTTAGTGGTGGCTGTTGTATATTTTAAGTTATTCTAACATATCAATCAAATCCTCGATTGGTAAGTAAACAACTCAAAGTAACGTCCTTGCTTAGCAATCAATTCATCATGGTTGCCTTTTTCTTTTATTTCACCATTTTCAATAACTAAAATCTGGTCGGCTTTACGGATGGTACTCAATCGGTGAGCAATTACAAAGGTAGTTCTGCCTTGCATTAAATTGCCTAAACTTGCTTGTATCAATGCTTCGCTTTCAGTATCTAAATTAGATGTGGCTTCATCTAAAATTAATATTTTAGGGTCTGCCAATACTGCTCGGGCAATGGCTATTCGTTGTCGTTGTCCTCCAGAAAGTTTAACACCTCTCTCCCCTATTACGGTTTCTAAGCCTTTTTCAAATCGGTCAGTAAATTCATTTACATAAGCTGCTTTTACTGCTGCTTGTATGGCTTCTTCACTAGCATTGGGTCGAGGAAAAATAATGTTTTCTCTAATCGTTCCTTCAAACAAAAAATCATCTTGCAATACTACTCCCAAATGTTTTCTATAACTGTTTAAGGTAACGGTTGACAAATCTTTGCCATCTATGGTTATTTTACCCGAATGAGGTGTTAAAAAGGAAGAAACCAAACTGGCAATAGTGCTTTTTCCCGAACCGGAAGAACCCACTAAAGCTGTAACTGTACCTTGTGGTGCATTAATATTAATGTTGCGAATTACTTCTTTATCTTGCTCGTAAGCAAAAGATACGTTTTCAAAAGCAATATCTCCGTTTATTTCTTTTAGCTCAAGCACTCGTTCTTGCTTCTCATGTTCGGATTCCATGTTCATTATTTCTTCCGTTCGGTCTAGTCCGGCAAAACCTTCTGTTAGCTGACTACCAATATTGCTCATTTGCACTATAGGAGCTATCATAAAACCTAAATAAAGGGTAAATGCCAAGAAATCTCCAAAGGTTAATTCATTGTTCATAATCATGTACCCTCCAATGCCCATAATACCTGTGGAAGCTAGTCCTAATAAAAAAGTAGCCGAACTGGTAATTAAAGCCGTAGAAGTAAGACTTTTTTTGATGTTTAAAAATAATTTTTCTACACCTGTTTCAAAACTTTTAATTTCTTGTTGCTCGGCATTAAATCCTTTTACCACCCTTACCCCATTTAAAGTTTCTGTTAATCGACCGGTTACTTCTGCATTTATTTTCCCTCGTTCTCTAAAAATAGGACGAATAAATCCAAAGGCTTTCATGGCTACAAATCCGAAAATAGCCACAGGAACAAGCACATAAGCGGTCATCATCGGACTAATTTTTATTAATAATACCAAAGAAATAACCGCAGTTAAAGTTCCTCCTACCAATTGAACCAAGCCTGTTCCTACTATGTTTCTTACGCCTTCTACATCGGTCATAATTCTAGAAACCAACTCGCCAGATTTGCTGTTGTCGAAAAAACTAACGGGCAGACTCAATATTTTTTGCTGCACTTTCACTCGAAGTTGAGCAATTAAATGCTGTGCTTCAACACTCAATAGTTTGGTTAACAAAAACGAAGTTATGGCTTGAATTAAAATTGCTCCGGCAACAACAAAAATGATGGTGTATAATTTATCAAAATCGTTGTTTACAATAACATCATCAATTAAGTATTTTGATGCTCCTGGTAGTACTAAACTAGCTAAACGGCTAATTACAATAAGGATTAAGCCTACAAAAAGCAATTTTTTCCTGGGCCAAATAATGGTTTTAAATACGCTACCTATAGACACTTTTGTTTTACTCATATTGTGATAAATTTAAGTCGTAAAGTTAATGGAATTGAAAACCAATTAATCAAAATAGTTTTAAGATTTTTCTTTTGTTATTCCCTTATTTTACAATCGTCATTCCTGCATAGGTAGGAATTATTGAACAATAAAAGATTCCCGATAATTTTTCCGTTGCACTTCAAAATTTCGGGAATGACGGTAAAGATTAGAAGTAGGAGAATACAATTAACAAAAAGTAGGATTATGTGTTGGAAAAGCCCCCCCTTCTGGGGATTAGGGGGATTTACACCTTCTTCACTCTAACAGCATTTAGTCCTTTTTGACCTTGTTCTAGTTCAAAAGTTACTTTATCGTTTTCGGTAATTTCATCAATTAATCCGCTAACGTGAACAAAATATTTTTCTTGATTGTCGGTATCTAAAATAAATCCATATCCTTTAGAACTATCAAAGAAAGAAACTTTTCCTTTTCTGTTAGGATTAAATTCTTCATCTACTCTTTTAGAAACACCTAATTCAATGTTTTCGGCTTTAATAACTTTCTTTTTCTTGTTGGGATCTGGAGGAGTGTCGGTAATCATACCATTTTCATCAACATAAGCAATCATGCTATCGAAGTCGCTATCAGTAGCGTTGGCTTTACGTTCTTCTTTTTTGGCTAATTTGTCTTGACGTTTTTTTAATCTTTTTTTCTCTTTTTCTTTTTTGTTGTAGGTTTGTTGCGATTTTGCCATTGTATAATTTAGTTGTTAATACACACAATCTGAATATTGCATGTAGTTTTGAGCTTTCAGGCTGCAAAGGTAGCCTTTTTATACGCTGTATTTGTAATTAGCTTGGCTTTTAATTTTGTAGGATAAATTTAAAATAAAACTGCGTTAGTTTTTTTCTAATCTTTGCACCCTGTTTTTGAGGTCTTTGAGTTCTATCCCTACACTTCTCATTAAATTAAGAATATTGGCAGGGTTAATTTCATCTTCTTCATACTGACCAATACATAAATTAAGTTTGAATTGCCAAATTTCCAATACTTCAGATAAGTGTAAAGTATAAGGCTCGTACATTTTATTATCAGACGATAATATTAATAACCCCTCCTCTATTCTATCGGTAAACACACGCTTGTAAACTAGTCCATCATTTTTGGTGAGAATAATATAACAATAATTGTTTTTTACCTGATGTGGCCCTTCTAAAAATTCTCCCACTACTACATCGCCATCTTTTACCCACGGATGCATAGAATCTCCTTTAATAGGAAAAGCCCTGTGTTTGCCTGTTGGTAAAAAGTTTAAACTCATAATGGGTAAATCTGCAATGTATTCGGTATCGGTATAGCCTTGCAAATAACCCGCAGAAGCTTCTTTGGTAACTACCTCTATTACATCATTGTTATTAGCATCTACTTTTATAGGGAATAAAATACGCTGATTGCCAATATCCATAAACGTATCTTCTGTTGCCATAGTTAAATCATTTTTCACCAATGCATCTATCGGGATTTTAAAAAATTCGGACAACACAATAAGTGTTTCTATTGGCGGAACAGATCTGCCTTCTTCATAAGAACCAATTCTAGATTTAGTAACATCTATTGCCTGAGCAAACTGCTCTTGAGTCAAGCCCTTTAACATTCGTAAATGCTTGATATTTTTTGAAACTTTCATCATAACTACAAATATAAGTCAAATAATCTACATATTATAGTTATATTTGTAAAAATAATTTAAAACCATGAAAGGCAGAGGAAGTCAAATACAGGTAAACAACAAATTTGCTAAAACCGCTTACGTAAATGAACATATAGAAGGTATTGATGTACCTTTTTTGGAAGATACTAAAACAGAATACATTGCCGAATTTCCTAAAAAGATAGTCAATAAGGTGTATAGCCCTACTGTACCGTTTGCTTACTCTATGAACCCCTACCAGGGTTGCGAACACGGTTGTGTTTATTGTTATGCAAGAGAAAGTCACCAATATTGGGGGTACGGAGCAGGATTGGATTTTGAACGTAAAATTATTTATAAACCTGATGCTCCCAAACTGTTAGAAAAACAGTTTAATTCAACAAACTGGAAAGTTAGTCCTATTATGCTTTCCGGAAATACCGATTGCTACCAACCTATTGAGAGAAAACTAAAAATTACAAGAGAAATACTAAAGGTGTGTTTAAAATACAAACATCCAGTAAGCATTATCACTAAAAATGCTTTAATACAAAGAGATATTGATTTACTGATTCCTTTAGCAAAATTAAATTTAGTACATGTAAGCTTAAGCATTACTTCATTCGATAATAAATTAAGAAGCTTATTAGAGCCAAGAACAGCTTCTGTACAAAAGAAACTAGAAACATTAGAATTGTTATCCGCCAATAATATTCCTGTAAATGTGATGGTAGCTCCTATCATTCCCGGATTAAATAGTCATGAAATTCCTAATATTGTTAAAAAAGTAGCAGCATCAGGAGCTTTATCTGTTGGCTACACTACAGTTAGATTAAACGGAGAAATTGCTGAAATTTTTGAAGATTGGCTACGCAAAACTTACCCCGAAAGAGCGGACAAAGTATTGAACCAAATAAAAGAAATAAATAATGGTAGTTTAGAAAGCAAAGGCAAAAACAGACTAAAACTACACGGAGAAACAGCTGTAATGATAAAAAGTATGTTTGATGTAGCCAGAAAAAAATACCTAAAAGGAAAAGTTTGGCCTGCTTACAATTTAACTGCTTTTGCTCGTCCTACCGACCAGCTGAGTTTGTTTTAATCTACCAACACCAATGTATCATAAGTTACTCCATACCCACCCCAAACACCTAAACCTCCGTTGACATTGGTTTCTACCATAGTGGGAGCAGAAAAAGGATTTCCTGAGCTAAAACTTGCCATTTCAAAGGTTTCCCAAAAGTTAAAATGAGGCATGTCTATCGTGCAAAATTTAACGACAACCGTATCTCCTTGTTGATAATATTCAGAAGTTTCAGCTAAATCGTCCGGAGCTTGAGAGTTGATTTCCTGACCTCTGGCAAATGTACCTTCAAAGGTAAGTCCGTTAATGAATTGATCTTTAAACACCGAGCCAAACACCGGAATAAATCGGCTGTCTTTCCCTACTCTTTTAGTAAAAACACGGTAAGCATTGCCGTATTGTGGTGGGTCAGACAATTCAAACCATAAATATCCAAAATTGTTAAACCCGGGTTGATCTTTGTACCAATACTTGTTCATAAAAACCAACGGTGGAATCTGAGAGGATGAAGTAGCTACTTTTCCATCGGCTTCAATATATAAATTGTAAGTTTTTCCCACTTCTCCGTAAATAGTGGTGTCTAAAGTAGTATAAACACAAAAACCAAAAGTTTGTAAGTTGGTTAACGAAACTCCAATTAGTTCGGCTACAGCGGGCAATAACGAATCGGGCAATTGGTCGGTGCAAATTTCTGTTAGTTGTACGGTGTTTGTTCCGTTTGACACGGTTACTAAGGCTCCACTAACAAATAACTGACGTAGAGATGTTAGGTCTGTCGGTTCAAAATAAGGTGAACTTTTCGTAAGAATTACAAATGGTGGTCTGCCTTGTTCTATATTCCCCTCCACCACTAATTTGGTTTCAGCATCGGGTAAATCAATGGTAATTTCTTTTTCGCATGAAAGTAGAAAAACCATCATTAATAATGATAAAAAAGCGGGGACTATGTTTTTAATTTTCATGTATTTATAATTATTGTTCTTTATCAGTCTATATTAGAATGCTGAGCTTACAACTCAACGTTTTATTGATTTAGGTTCCGTTAGAATTTGTCAGTTTTTATTATTTTCGACTCTCCCCCAAGTTATCTACCGATAACTTTTCCCCCTCTCTTAAAAGAGAGGGGGCAAGGGGGAGAGTTAATTATTCATTTCTTAGGTTTAACTTTTTTACTCATAGTCATTTAATTGTTGTTTTTATTTTAAAAACTAAAATTCCAAGAAACAGACGGAATAATTCCAAACAACGACACTTGTTTTGCTTGTAAATCAAGTGTTCCATCGTAAATGTTTCCTTCGTTAGAAAAATAGATAAAGTAAGGGTTTTTACGGTTATACAAGTTATAAATAGAAAAATTCCAGCTCGATTTAAATTTTTTGGTTTCTTTACCTTTTAAGGTAAGAGCTACATCCAATCTATGAAAAGCCTCCATACGGTAAGAATTTCGTTCACCGTATTCATCTACCACTTTTCCTTCAATAAAATAACGAGCGGTAGGTAATGTTAATGCATTTCCGGTGGCATATACCCAAGTGGCTCCTAATACTAATCGGTCTGAAATATCGTAATTGAAAACAATAGAAGCATCGTGCCTTCTGTCGTATCTAGGATAAAAAGCTTTGCCGTAATTTAAGTCATCGAATTGTCTTTTAGTCCACGAAAGCGTATAACCTATCCAACCATTTACTTTTCCGTATTTCTTTTTGATGAAAAACTCCGCTCCATACGACCAGCCTCTTCCAAAAGTAAGATTGTTATCTACATTGGTTCCACCATCATCTTGCGGACTAACACCGTCTTTGTACTCCACTTGGTTTTTCATATCTTTATAATACACTTCTACCGAACTTTCCCATTTATTTTTAAATAAATTTTTGAAGTAACCCAATGCATACTGCGTAGAAAACTGTGGTTTGGTAACCTCGGTACTAGGTAGCCATTGGTCGGTAGGTAACGAAACGGTAGCTATGGTAGCCAAATGTATGTATTGATAATTCTGAGCAAAAGAAGCCTTTAACGAAGAACTTTCAGAAAAGGCATATCGTGCTGTAAATCGAGGTTCTAACCCTTGATAAATTTTTACTGTTTCTCCTTTGTTGTACACTACAGTATCAAGCGGAGCACCTGTGGCTTCATCTTTACTGTAACGTTTAAAAGGCCCTATATGCTGATAAATAGTATATCTTAAGCCAGGATGAATTTTTAGTTTTTCGCTGATGTCCCATTCATCCGAAATGTACAATGCACCTTCGTTAGCATAGTTGAATATTTTCTCGCCTGTGTTAAAATCAACATCTCCGGAACTAACATCGGCACTGTTGGGCGTGAATTTATGAAAGGTGTAAGCTGCTCCAAATTTTATTTTATGCAAAATGGATGGTAAATAAGTGTAATCTGCTTTTAAGCTGTAATCGGTAATTCCTGAATACAAACCAAAGCTAAATTGATCCTGTATTGCTTCTACCCTAAAACGATAGTCGGTAAATGAAGCTGTTATATCTCCATAAAATTCATCGCTTACAATTCTACTCCATTTTAAAGCAACAATAGCATTTCCCCATGGAGTGCTTAAATCGAAACCATCATCCGAGTTTTTAAAAGTAAACACATCTCTACCGAAGTATCCGCTTAAACTCAACTTATCTTTAGATGATAACTTGTAATTGAATTTTGCATTAAAATCGTAAAAATAGTAGTTGCTACCTTTAAATTTAGACGAATCACTAACAAAGGGCTGAGCTAAATCTCCTGCATAGGTTCTTCGAGCAGAAGCAATAAAGGAAGCGGTGTCTTTTTTTATCGGTCCTTGAACGGTTAAACGAGAAGAAATTACACCAATACCACCGTCCACTTTAAATTTTTTGTAATCACCATCCGTCATAGATATATCCAACACCGAAGAAAGTCTTCCTCCATACTCAGCCGGCATTCCGCCCTTTACCAACTTTACATCTGAGATAGCATCGGCATTAAAAACCGAGAAAAAACCAAATAAATGCGAGGCATTGTAAACAGTTGCTCCATCCAATAAAATTAAATTTTGGTCAGGTCCTCCTCCTCTTACATAAAAACCTGAGTTTCCCTCTCCGGCAGTTTGCACTCCGGGCATTAGTTGAACGGTTTTTAGTACATCTACTTCACCAAAAATAGCAGGCAAGGTTTTTACCTTATCCATTTTTAATTCTACGGTACTCATTACCGCATCATCGGTATTTTCGTTTTCCTTCTCACCTACTACTGTAAATTCTTCTGCTGTAATAACTGTTGGTTCAATTATTTGATTGATTTTTAAGTTTTTATTGAGTTCAATTGGTATTTCAATGGTATTAAAACCTATGTAAGAAATTACCAAGGTATAGTTCCCTTTGGGCATGGATAGCTGATAAAAACCTTTTTCATTGGTGGAAGTTCCCTTATTGGTTTCTTTGATGTAAACGGTTGCTCCAACAGCTGTTTCTTTGGTAGATGCGTCAGTAATTGTTCCACTTATGGTATAATTTTGAGCTAAAAATGTATTTCCTACCAAAAGAAAAAATGCAATAATAAGAAGCTGTTTAAAATTCATGCTGTTTTTTAAAATGAGGCACAAATTTAGCTATTAAAGCAGTTGAAATAAGTAAGAAAGCGTATTTTATTTTTGTTAAATTATATTAAAATAAATTTAATCTTTGCTTGAAAATCAATGAGTTTTAGTCATATTGCTTGGTGTGCAAATAACAAAATCAGCTATACCAACACTTTCGGTTGATAAAGAATCTAACTGATCTTGCTCTACGGCAGCAATGGTTACTATTTTTAATCCGCCTTTTTCTTGGTTTAAATACCAACTTATTCCCTCAAAATTATTAGAGTGATAAGTACCATTGTAGTGAATAAATGTCTGCCCTTTTTTCCAATTTTTTAGAATGAAATGAGCCATGGTTGCATCTTTTATGGCTTGAGCTTTTGGTAAGTTCTCCCCTCCGTGACCTCCTGCCATTTCCATCATTTTTTGGTAACCCGGTAAATCTTTATCATAAGCAATGGGTAACGGAGCAATATATTGTCTTCCTTTGTCTGTTAAACTATTTAAAGCTCCAAATCCATCTTTATAAACCATACTAGCATATCTCCTAGGAATATTAGTTGCAATAAATCCTATTTGATATTTTAATGCATAATCCATTAAGGGTTGATAATCGGTTTTATTGTTTGGCCAAAGTTTCATTTCTTTAGCAAAAGTTTTATAATCGAACTTACCAGATAAATATTCGTTAATTATCATTTGGTCATCTGCTTCATACATTTCTGCTCCGAGTATAACTTCTTGGTTAATTAGTTGATGTACATCTTTAGTAAGTTCTAATTGAAGCCAATGATTTATTGGGTTATTGTGCAACTCTCCAAACAGAATTATATCTGCATCTTCAGTAGCTTTTAACAATTTTTTATAGTTAGTTTTTTTACCTTTTTCGTTAAATAGTTGGTAAGCAGGTTTGTCACTAATAAATGAAAATGATACCAATACTGCTAATAAATAAATCCACTTCTTTTTCATAGTTACGAGTTTTAAGGGTGCAAATATATCGACTTCAAATAGTATAAATGACGTATAAAATCTTCTTTTTGAAAGATTTATAAAAATTTAAGATTCCAATTTATTCTTTAATCTGATGTTTTTTATTGGTTGCTACATTATCTAAATTCCAATCTATTTGTTGTATAAAAGGTTTAACTCTTACATCACAATCAACTTTTGTGCAAATTTCGCACGATTTAGGTTTACAATAATCTGAATGAATAAACAACTCTAAATTGTTTCCGTATTTATTTTGTATTAGTGCTTCTATGGCATCAACCTCTTCATGTGCTTCTTTTACAGTTAAATACCAAGGCACTGTTAAATGACAATCTATATGTAATCCACTTCCAAATTTTATAATTCTTAAATTATGTAAATCTATCCAATTAGGAACTCTGTTTTTATTCAGCGTTTCTACCATACTTTTGAGAAGTTGGGTATCAGCTTCATCCATTATTCCTGCTACAGATTGTCTTAAAATCTTAACTCCTGTAAAGATAATAATAATTCCGAAAACCATAGCAAAAGCACTATCTAACCAATATATTGATGTGATTTTAATTATAACCAACCCAATAATAACTCCTAAGGTTGTGTAAGTATCAGAAATTAAATGTTTACCACTAGCAACTAAAGCAATTGAATTGTTTTTCTTTCCTTTTTTAACTGCTAAATAGCCTACAATAAAATTAGTTAACCCTGCAAAAACAATCAATACAATACCTAAGTCTATTTGTTTAATTTCTTGAGGATTAATAATATGATTTATTGCTTCAAAAATTATCCATACCCCTGCAAAAGCAATCATTACGCCTTCAATTCCCGCAGAAATAAACTCTACTTTTCCATGTCCGTAAGGATGGTTTTTGTCTTTTGGTTGAGCCGAAAGATACAGGCTATACAATCCAATAAAAGCAGCAATAACATTTACTATTCCTTCCAATGCATCGGTAAGAATAGCCACAGAATCGGTAATGTACCAAGCAGCTAATTTAATAGCTAATAGCACTACCCCAACAAAGGCAACAATTTTCTGGAAGTTATAGTTTTCTCTTTCTATTGGCATAAATATTTTTCGTGTAAAACATTAATGTGATGTTGTTGATGTCCGGCAATTACAAACCCTATTCCTACTACCGATAGTTTATTTCCGTTCATCACGCCTACTTTTTCTAGCATAGTTTCATCAAAACTTTTAAACAATAGTATAGTAGCTTTTCTTACAGCCAAATATTCTTTTCTAATACTTTTAAAGCTTCTATTATTGGCATTAGAGTAAGTTACATATTCATCATGATTAAACCCTGGTAAAGCAGCTTGTTCGTTTCTGGCAAAGCATAAGGCTCTGTAATTAAAAATTCGTTCTGTATCTATAATGTGAAGCAACATTTCTTTAATCGTCCATTTATCTTCGGCATACTTATAAGAGCTATTTTCTTCATCTAACAATTTACATAATTTTTTAAATTTTTTAGTAGCTTTTTTTAATGCGGTTACAACATCTTCCTCTTCAACCATGCTTATGTAATTTTTAAAATAAGCTGCAAAATCAGCAGAAATCAGTTCTTCTTTCATGTTTAATTTTAGATTAATTTATTTTTTATAAAAGTAACATAATTCCTTTTAAAAATAAATGAATAAAACCTATTTTTGAAACCCATTAAAATAAAAAACATGTATAAAATAAAATTTGGAACAGACGGATGGAGAGCCATCATTGCTAAAGAATATACCGTAGATAATTTACTTAGAGTGGTTTTAGGAACTACTGCTTGGTTAAAACAAAGAACCAGTTCACCCTCTATCGTACTCGGACATGATTGTCGTTTTGCCGGAGAATTATTTGCAGAAAGTGCTGCCAAAGTATTTGCTGATAATGGTGTTAAAGTATATTTAGCCAAAGGACCTGTTAGTACGCCTATGGTAAGTTTAGGAGCTTTTAAGCAAAAAACTTCATTGGGAATTATTTTAACAGCCTCTCACAATCCGCCATCTTATGCAGGTTTTAAATTAAAAGGTTCTTTTGGTGGTCCATTACTTCCTAAAGAAATTCAAGAAGTTGAAGATTTAATTCCCGACAACAACAATGTTGATATAGATACCTTGCATTTAGAAGATTTTGTAAAAGCTGGAATGGTAGAATACATTGATTTAGAAACTATATATGTGAACCATGTTGAAGAAAACTTTGATATGGAAGCTATTCGTAACTCAAATATGAATTTTGCTTTTGATGCGATGTATGGCTCAGCTCAGGATGTAATGAGAAGATTAATGCCCGACATTGATTTTTTACATTGTGAACATAACCCGGGTTTTAATGGTACGCCCCCCGAACCAATTCATAGAAACTTACAAGAGTTTTCTGATTTAATAAAACTTTCTGACGGAGAAATAGATTGCGGTTTAGCAACAGATGGAGATGGCGATAGAATTGGTTTGTACAACAGCAAAGGTGTTTTTATAGATTCTCATCATATTGTATTGTTATTAATTAAATACTTGGTTGAAGAGAAAAAACAAAGCGGAAAAGTAGTTATTTCTTTTTCTTTAAGTCCTAAAATCCAAAAAATGTGCGAGCATTACGGATTAGATTATGAAGTGGTTAAGATTGGATTTAAACACATAGCTGGTATTATGCTAGAAGAAGATGTGTTATTAGGTGGAGAAGAATCTGGTGGAATAGCTATTAAAGGTCATATTCCAGAAAGAGATGGTATTTGGATGGGCTTAGTAATTTGGGAATACATGGTAAAATCAGGTAAAACCTTAGATGGACTAATTGAAGAAGTATATAAAATTGTAGGTGCTTTTAAATATGAAAGAATTGATTTACACTTAAAGGAAGAAGATAAATTGCGTATTGTAGCCAATTGTGAGAAAGGTGTTTATACATCTTTTGGTGATTTAGAAGTAAGAAAAGTAGAAACTGTTGATGGGTTTAAATATTTCTTTGATAATGATGAATGGGTAATGATTAGAGCTTCGGGAACTGAACCTGTTTTAAGAACTTATGCAGGAGCAGAAACCAATGAAGCTGCCTTTAAAATTTTAGAAAAGACACATCAAACCATTAATAAAAAATAACAAATTTTGCTAGCTTCATCCTTCCAAAATAAGCTTATAGAAGCCGGTTGTGATGAAGCTGGCAGAGGTTGTCTTGCCGGACCTGTTTATGCTGCAGCTGTAATTTTACCTAAGAAGTACAAAAACAGTTTGCTAAACGATTCTAAACAACTTTCTGAAAAAAAGAGGAATCAACTTCGCATTGAAATAGAAAGAGATGCCATAGCTTTTGGTATTGGCATTGTTGACAATGAAAAAATTGATGAAATTAACATCTTAAAAGCTTCTTTTTTAGCAATGCATTTAGCTGTTGAACAACTCAATATCACTCCCGAGTTACTTTTAATTGATGGAAATAGATTTACTCCCTACCCTTCTATTCCACATAAATGCATAATAAAAGGAGATGCAAAATTTTTATCTATTGCAGCTGCTTCAGTTTTAGCAAAGACTTATAGGGATGAATTTTTAGAAAAAATGCACCAAGAGTATCCCGTTTACGATTGGAACAAAAATAAGGCTTATCCCACCAAAAAACATAGAGAAAGCATTATTAAACATGGTATTACACCTTATCACAGAAAATCATACAACTTATTTCCTACACAACAAAAATTAGACTTGGAGTTTTAAACTGCTGGCAACACTTTGGTTTTTACTTCGCCAAAACCAACTCTAACACCATTTTTTTGTGCAAAACCTCGCATAATAACTGTATCGTTATCTAAAATGAATTTTCGTTCAGAGCCATCAGGCATAGCAACACTTTTGCTTCCTTTCCAAGAGATTTCTAACATAGAACCATAGGCAGATTCATCATTTCCTGAAATTGTTCCTGAAGCCATCATATCACCAGCTTTTATGTTACATCCATTAACGGTATGGTGAGCCAATTGTTGGTTCATGTTCCAATACATGTATTTATAATTGGAATTGGAAACTACTTTTTCTGAAGATTTTTCAGGTTGGATAGCTACTTCTAAATTAATGTCGATGTGTTTATTTCCTTCATATTGTAAGTAATCGAACACTTTTGGTTCTTGCACAGGTCCTTCAACTCTAAAAGGCTCAAGAGCATCTAAAGTTACTATCCATGGAGAAATAGAGGAAGCAAAATTTTTGGCTAAAAATGGTCCGAGTGGCACATATTCCCACTTTTGAATATCTCTAGCACTCCAATCATTAAAAATACACATTCCAAAAATGTAATCGTCTGCTTCTTTGGTAGAGATAGACTGACCTAAGGCTTTTCCATTGTAGGTAACAAAAGCCATTTCTAACTCAAAATCTAATAATTTACACGGCCCAAAAACTGGTGGTTCGTTGTCGTTTGGTTTTTGCTGACCTTTTGGTCGATGTATAGGCGTTCCTGAAACTACAATTGAAGATGACCTTCCGTGGTAACCAACAGGGATATGTTTCCAGTTGGGAAGTAAAGCATTGTTTGGATCTCTGAACATACAACCAACATTATAAGCATGTTGTTCGCTAGAGTAAAAATCGGTATAATCTCCAACCCTAACAGGCATCAACATTTCTACTTCATTAATAGCATATAACGCTGATTGAATTTTATCGTTCTCCTTATTCGCTGCATTTTCAAGACTAAAAATAGCTGAAATTTCATCTCTTACCTGACGGGTAAAAGCTTTTCCTAATTTTATAAACTTATTTAGTTTGTATGATTTGAACACATCTGAATCTACATCAAAATAGCCCAACTTAGCCAACTGATGAAGGTTAATTACCGTATTTCCTATTCTACTAGCCACAAAAACTTGTTTGCCTGATTTTGCCACACCAAAAGGTATATTCTGAATGGGAAAATCACTGTTTTCAGGTACTTCTATCCAACTTTTTAATTCCGGGTTATTTGCTTTAATCATAGTTTTATTTTAATTTTATGATATTGCGATGAGCTTCACTCAACGCTTTTAAATATCGCTCTTTCGGAGCTTTTATTTTAGTTATATAATTTCTAATCTCTAATTTCTAATTACAAATCCAACTCTCCTTTAAACAATGGAAACTGCTCCATTAAATTATTTATTTCTTCTTTTACATTAGCAATGGTTTTTTCATCTCTGTGTGTAATTACCAAATCCATCCAATCTACAATTTTAACCATATCTTCTTCCATTAAACCTCTTGTGGTTACGGCTGCTGTTCCTACTCTAATCCCAGAAGTTACAAACGGAGATTTATCATCAAAAGGGACCATATTTTTGTTTACTGTAATATCAGCCTCCACTAATAAATTCTCAGCTTCTTTCCCTGTAATGTTTTTAGAACGCAAATCAATTAGCATACAATGATTGTCGGTTCCACCAGAAACAACTCCATAGCCTCTTTTCATTAATTCGTCAGCCATAACTTTGGCGTTTTTTATTACTTGCTGACAATAACTCATATATTCTTCAGACAATGCTTCTTTAAAAGCTACCGCCTTAGCCGCAATAACATGTTCTAACGGCCCACCTTGTGTGCCTGGAAAAACCGCTCCATCTAACATAGCCGACATCATTTTAACCTCTCCTTTTGGAGTTTTTATTCCCCATGGGTTTTCAAAATCTTGTCCCATCATAATTAAACCACCTCTTGGTCCTCTAAGGGTTTTGTGGGTAGTGGTAGTAACTACATGACAATGAGGAAGAGGATCGTTTAACAAGCCTCTAGCAATTAATCCTGAAGGATGCGAAATATCCGCTAACAATAAAGCACCTACTTTATCGGCTAATTTTCTCATGCGTTCATAATCCCAATCGCGAGAATAAGCTGAAGCTCCTGCAATAATCAATTGTGGTTTTTCTGCTAAAGCAATTTTCTCCATTGCTTCATAATCTACTCTTCCACTTGTTTTATCTACTCCATAAAATGAAGTTTCATATAATTTTCCTGAAAAATTAACTGGAGAGCCATGTGTTAAATGTCCGCCATGCGATAAATCGAAACCAAGAATTTTATCTCCGGGTTTTAATACTGCCAACATAACGGCTGCATTTGCTTGCGAACCTGAATGAGGCTGCACATTTACCCAAGCTGCATTGAATAATTCTTTTGCTCTGTCTATTGCCAACTGCTCAATTTCATCCACTACTTCGCAACCGCCATAATAACGCTTAAAAGGTAAGCCTTCAGCATACTTATTGGTTAGCACACTTCCCATAGCTTGCATTACCTGAGAACTAACATAATTTTCTGAAGCAATTAGCTCCACACCTACAGTTTGACGGTGTTCTTCTTCTTGAATTAAATCAAAAATAACTTTATCCTTTATCATTAATTATAGCTTAAATAAATATTGCTGCAAAGGTATAAATATTTTAATGCGATATAAAGTTTATAACTTCATTTGTTTGAGGAAAAATAACTAATGAGAGGTATAATAAACTCTTCTTAAAACTAAATTGAGAATATTCTTTTTTTATTAAAAAAGCTTACCAACTTCCTCCTGCTCCACCACCACCAAAAGAACCTCCTCCAAATCCGCCAAACGAGCCACCACCGGAACTAAAGTTGCCGAAAGAACCTCCATGACTTCTGCTAGAGGCATTCATCATCATTAAAGCAGCCCAAAAGCCTAAATTGTTAGAAGCTGCATATTTTGATGCTCCCTTAGACTTTAGTATCACAAAGAATATAATAAACAACAGCACAAAAACAAATGGAATCCAACCACCTGAGTTTTTCTTAGCATATTCATCTGCTGAAAATTCTCCTGAGGTAATCGACATCACTGTGTTAGCTCCGGCAATAATTCCCCAACTGTATTTCTTTTCCTTAAAGTAAGGAATCATTTCGTTTTCTACAATTCGCTTGGCAATAGCATCAGGCAAAACACCTTCTAAACCATAGCCGGTAGCAATAAATGCCTCTCCTATTCCATCAACTGCTTTTTCTTTTGGCTTAATCATTATTACTATACCATTGTTTTTGCCGTCTTGTCCTACTTTCCATCTTTCACCCAAGGTATAAGTAAACTCAGCTTTATCGTAGCCACATAAATCGGTAACGGTTACTACCAAAATTTGTGTAGAAGTAGTATCATTAAATGCGATTAAGGTTTTACGCAAATGAGCTTCCGATTCTGCATCTATAACATCGGCATAATCTTGAACTAAATCCTGTTTGGCAGGTTGTTCAAGTAAACATTTTTCCTCTTTGGCTGCATAGGCAGAAAAAGAAAATAGCAATAAGAATATATAAAGTAGTTGTTTCATCTGTTTGGTCTGGGTATTTTTTTCAGACTCACCCCCAAGTTATCTACCGATAACTTCTCCCCCTCTCTTTAAAGAGAGGGGGCAAGTGGGAGAGTTGATAAATCGTATCATTTTTAATTTTTATTATTCAAATTAACTCCTTCCCTTTGGGAAGGTTGGGATGGGATTTAACCTCCAAAAGAAATTTCATCACTCAATTCGTTTTCATCATTATGTTTATCGTGCGGATAGTGTTTTTTCAACTGCTCTCCTGCCAAAACTATCCCTTGCGACAAGCCCTCGGTAAATCTTCCTTCTTTAAAATTGGAAATCATCAAGTCTTTTATTTCATCCCAAAAGCCTTTTGGTACTTTTAAATTGATGCCTGCATCACCCAAAATAGCTAGTTTTCTGTCTTCTACTGCTAAGTAAATGAGTACGCCATTACGAAGCTCTGTTTTTTGCATTTCCAATTCATCAAAAATAAAAGCAGCATGGTCGAGTACATCTTCTTTACAGTTTTTTTCTATGTGGACACGAATTTCTCCGGAAGTGTTTTTCTCTGCTGCTTTAATGGCAGCAACTATTTCTTGTTGCTGAGCTAAGGTAAATAAATCTTGAGGCATGGGTTGGGTTAAAGGTTAAATGTTTGAGGTTAACACCTGACAGATTTTGAAAACCTGTCAGGTGTATAGTTTAGTTTGATCTTTTATTAAAATTCTACAGTTGGAGCTACATCAGCACCTTCGGCAGATTCGAAATAGGCTCTTTTTTCAAAACCGAACATTCCTGCATAAATATTTTTAGGGAATTTTCTGATGTAAGTGTTGAAATCTTTAGCTGATTCGTTGAACTTCATACGTTCGTTAGCAATTCGGTTTTCTGTACCTTCTAACTGAGCTTGTAACTCCAAAAAGTTTTGATTGGCTTTTAAGTCAGGGTATTTTTCTACCACCACCATTAAACGAGACAATGCAGAAGTTAACCCGTCTTGAGCTGCTTGGAATTTTTGCAAAGCTGCTGCGTCTAAATTATCAGCATTTATTGTAGTAGAGGTAGCTTTAGCTCTCGCATTTACAACCCCTTCTAAGGTTTCTTTTTCATGAGCTGCATAACCTTTTACTGTATTTACTAGGTTAGGAATAAGGTCGGCTCTACGTTGGTAAACGTTTTCTACCTGTGCCCATTGTCCATCAACAGCTTCATCTTTGGTAACCATACTGTTGTACGAACCAATTGCTGAGAATACTAGCCACAAAATAAGCAATCCTAAGATACCTATTACAATTATTGATTTTTTCATGAGTTTGTTTTTTAATTTTTAATTATTGTTTCTACAAATGTATTTAATGTGAAGGAGTTGCCATTCTGTTTTTGCAAAATCTTATTCACAATTGTTATATTTTGAAATTGAAACCCGACAGGTTTTGAAAACCTGTCGGGTTTGGTTTTATAGTTTTAAATCAATTCCAAACTGCGTTTGATAAATTTAGTCAACTCCTCTCCTTTCAGCATATTTTGCGAAAGCATGGCTAAATCAGCTGTTTGCTTGGTTATTTCTTTTTGTTTAGCCGCATCTTTTTCATTCAGTATTTTAGAAATTAATGGGTGATTAGCATTTACTACCAAATTATAAGAATCAGGCATCGCACCGCCAAACATGTTCATTCCTCCACCTACTTTACTCATATCTTTCATTCTACGCATAAACTCCGGCTGAACAATCGTCATAGGTTGATCGGTTTCATTCATACTTTCAAAAAGTACGGTGAATTTCTCTTTTGGAACTACTTCTTCAATAATAGGCTTCAGCTGTTCTTGTTCTTTATCCGATAATTTAGAAGGGATTTTCTCGTCTTTATTTACCAATTTATCAATGGTGTCCGCATCTATACGAGCAAAAGTGCTGTCTTTTACCGATTGTTCTAGCTTGCCTACTAAATGAGCTGTAAGAGCCGTATCTAAAATAATAACTTCATATCCTTTGTCTTTTGCTGCCTGAATAAACGAATGTTGTTCTTCCACATCGCTGGCATATAAGTAAACAATTTTATTGTCTTTATCGGTTTGCAAAGGCTTAATCTTTTCCGTTAATTCGTCTATGGTAAAATACTCACCGTTAGTAGTTTTGTACAAAGCAAATTTCTGAGCTCTTTCAAAGAATTTTTCATCTGACAACATACCGTATTCAATAAATACTTTGATGTCGTCCCATTTCTTTTCAAAATCTGCTCTATCGTTTTTAAACAACTCTTCTAACTTATCGGCTACCTTTTTGGTAATGTGGTTCGATATCTTTTTAACCGCCCCATCAGCTTGTAAATAAGAACGAGAAACGTTTAAAGGAATATCAGGCGAGTCGATTACACCATGTAATAACATTAAGAAATCAGGTACAATTCCTTCCACCGAATCGGTAATAAATACCTGGCGAGAATACAATTGAATTTTATCTCGTTGTATCTCCATGTTGGGCTTAATCTTTGGGAAATACAATATTCCTGTTAGGTTAAACGGGTAATCTACATTTAGATGAATGTGAAAAAGAGGCTCTTCAAAATTCATGGGATACAGCTCTCTGTAGAAGTCTTTATAATCTTTATCCTCTAAACTAGATGGTGTTTTGGTCCATGCCGGAGATGGATTGTTTACCACATTATCGACTTCTTTTTTAACTTGCTCTACATTGCCATCCTTATCTTTTTTACCATCTTTATTGTCCTCATAAATGGTTTTAGTTCCAAATTTTATAGGAATTGGCATAAACTTGCAATACTTCTCCAATAAAGATGAAATACGTTGTTCTTCTAAAAACTCAGTAGAATCTTCTGCAATGTGCAAAATAATATCTGTTCCTCGTGTTTCTTTGTTGCCTTGTTTTAGGCTGTATTCCGGACTACCATCACACTCCCAATGAGCAGCAGGTTCGTCTTTGTAGTTTTTAGAAATGATTTCTACCCTTTCGGCAACCATAAAAGAAGAGTAAAAGCCTAAACCGAATTTACCAATAATGTTTTGTGTATCGGTTTTATCTTTAAACTGGTTGACAAACTCCTCGGCACCCGAAAAAGCAATTTGATTGATGTATTTTTTAATCTCCTCCTCACTCATACCAATACCTTTATCGCTAATGGTAAGTGTTTTAGCAGCTTTGTCTAGTTTTACTTCTATGGTATCATCACCAATTTCGCCTTTAAACTCGCCCAAGGCACTTAACGAATGTAGTTTTTTAGTAGCATCCGTAGCGTTGGCGATAAGCTCTCTTAAAAATATTTCGTGATCTGAGTATAAGAATTTTTTAATAATGGGAAAGATGTTCTCGGTTTGAACTTTAATTTTTCCTTTTGCCATAGTCTTTTAATTTTTAAGTTTAACAGTTTTCTCTTTAGTCAAACCGTATGCCACCACCTTTTTTATGACAGATTGACTAACTCCAACTAAAACGGTAGTAAAATGACTGACAATTTTTCAAGTTGATAGCCACGAATGGATTTGTTATCGGTTAATAGTGTTTGTCATTTTGAACAAAATTTTTCATTTCGCTGGTAGCGGAATAGAAAAATGAAGTGAAAAATCTATTTTTGGAACACCTATAACTCAGAGTAGCGGATAATTAAAACACATAAAAACCATTAAAAGTTAGATGGAATTACTACATTTGGGGTAAAGATACAGTGCGGATAAACGAACCGGAATATTTATTTGCATGATATGTTCAATTAATATAATAAGATGACAACAGATAGTAAGACTCAAGCAAGAAATACGAAAATTGCTGATAGATTAGAAAGACAATTTAAATTCCTAGGTTACTCGGCAGTTCTCGGAGCCATAGTTCTTCTAATTAACTACTTGATTGATTTTGACGGTATTGGAGTGTTTTTCGGAGCACTGATTTGGGGATACTTTATTATCAATTTGATTTATGGAATATTGCTTCTATCAAAGTGGATAAAAAAGAACAAAAGCACATAACAATACCTAAACTGCATTAAAATGTAGTTTAGCCAAATCCTCCGCTCCACCTAACTGTCCTTAGTTACTGTCATAAAAAACAAAAGCAAAAAATATAAAATGAGATTACTTATAATCATATTGACATTTTTGATATTATTCAGTTGTAATGATGACGGACAGAAATCAGTTTCCAAAAACGAAAAACATGAACTTCTTCAAGAGCCTGACAAAGACTTAAAAGGAAAATATGAAAAAGAAAAAGACAGTTTGACAACTGACACTACTTATCAAGAATTTATGGGCGAAAAATTAAAACCTATAAGAAAAAAACTGAAGCCACTTTTAAACAGCCAAAAATGGACTTCTATTGACAAAAGAAAAATTGATACTAAAAATGGAAATGGAGCAGCTGTTTATTTCTTTCTTGACAAAGAACTAAGAAAAATCAGACTACTAGAGAGTACGGACTCAACAGACAGATTTGTAGAATTCTACTTGGACGACAATAAACTATTTTTCATATTTGAGCGACATAAAAATAATTATGAATTGAAAAATGATCATGAATTTTACGAACCATTTGAAGATAGTTTATTCTTTGAAAACGATGAATTAATAAGAATTAAAAGTAATATGGACTGCGGTGCTCCGTTTGCAGAAGACTATCGAAAAGAAGAGCAAATCAGACTGAAAACTGAATTTAAGAAACTTAAAGAACGTTTATAAAATATAAAGCTCCACTCCCTCCAGCGTCCACGCTGGTGGTGTTTTTATAGAACATAAAAAGTAATTTTCTTTTTATCCCAATAAAGATTCCTGATAACTTTTATTCTCAAAAATTTCAGGAATGACGCCCATCCTCCAAGCTATCCAATACCTTTAGGATAATAGATGCTGCAGTTCTTATTTCCTCGGTGGTAATACTGAGTGGTGGAGACAACCTAAAAGCGGTAGGCGTTGACAAAAACCAAAAACCAATCAAGCCTTCTTCTAAGCAAGCATCCACTACACTTTTCACTTTGTCAAACGAACCAAGTTCAACAGCAAAAAACAATCCGGCACGCCTTACTTCTTTTATATGTTTGTTGTTAATAAGCAAGTCTTCCAACAATTTGCCTTTGCTTTCTGTTTGGATTATCCAATCGGTAGTTTTTAACACCGTTAGACAAGCGTTGGCAGCAGCACAAATAACCGGATGTCCGCCAAAAGTAGTAATATGTCCTAAAACCGGTTGATGGGTTAATGTTTGCATGATGTGGTAAGAAGAAATAAATGCTCCAATGGGCATTCCTCCTCCTAAGGCTTTTCCCAAGGTTAAAATATCGGGCACTACGCCATAATGTTCAAAAGCAAACATTTTTCCTGTCCGCCCCATCCCTACTTGCACTTCATCAAAAATAAGCAACGCTCCTGTATCTGTACATTTTTTTCGTAAAGCTTGCAGAAATTCCAACGTTGGTTTTTTTAGACCTGCATCTCCTTGAATGGTTTCTATTATTACACAAGCAGTGTTGTTGGTAATTACTTCCAACGATTCAATGTTGTTCCATTTAATAAAATCTACTTGAGGCAATAAAGGTTGGAAAGCTGCTTTTTTAAGCTCATTATTGGTAAAACTAAGCGATCCGTGTGTGCTGCCATGGTAAGCACCCTCGCAAGCTACTACATGTTGTCTTCGGGTGTATCTTTTCGCTAATTTTACGGCTGCTTCATTGGCTTCCGTACCTGAGTTTACAATGTAAGAACAAGACAAAGAAGCGGGTAATACCGAAGCTAAATTTTCCGCTAAGGCTAATTGAGCATCTTGAATGTATTCGCCATACACCATTACATGAAGGTGTTGGTCTAATTGGTTTTTAATAGCAGCTATCACTTCCGGGTGATTATGCCCGATATTGTTGACTGCCACTCCGGCAATCATATCCATGTATCTTTCCCCTGATTTATCCCAAATATAAATTCCCTCTGCTCTAGCTACATCTATTAAATAAGGAAAAGGACTGGTTTGTCCTTGTAGTTTTAAAAAAGTATTGATTCGTTGTTGTTCCATAGGATTATGCTAAAGTTTCAACTGTATCTGTACTCCAAGCCAAGGTTTTGTCGGCAAAATAAGGTTTTAATTCTGTCCAGAAACTTTTAAAAAAATCGGAATTTCTGTAATTTTCTAAGTCTGCTTCACTTCTCCAAATGCTGTAGGTAAAAAATACGTTGGTATGATGTTTATCTCTTAATAAAGACAAGTGTTCTACACCTTCAAAACCTCTAATTTTATGTTTTATTTGTTCAAACTTTTGAAGAAAAGCTGGAATTTTTTCTTCACGAAAAGTCATTTTTACTATTCTAATCATAAAATTGTATTCTTATGGTATCTTTAAATTCTATTCCGAACAAATCATTGGCTCTACCATTGTTAATGGCTATTTCAATAAAGCCTGTAGAGCTGAACAACGCTACTCGTTCTCCTTTAGGCACATCGTTATACGATTTAGAAATCTCATTAATATTATAATCTGAGTCTCTAAAAAGGATATTAAAATCTCTTCCTTTACCAAACTCCTGAAACAGTTGTTTGGAAATATTAGTAATTACATTTCCGTAATGATCTATATAAATGGCAATTCCTACAATGGTATTATTTTCGGTTAATGCTCTAAACATTTGTTTTGCATTGAGCTTGTTAAGTGGTTTTCCGAGCATTTCCATGGTTCCACCTCTGGCAATATGGCAAGCTGCTTTTATAAACACATCTTTGGTAGGAAAAGTAATTAAATCGGTATCTAAGGAAAAATCTAATGCGATGGCTTTGTTGGGAACGGTATCAAAAATCATTGAAAATATGCCGTTATCAGCCCCAATAAAATATTGCTCTTTATATTGTATAACCACATGTGGCGAGTCAATATTAGCTTCCGACTCTACTCCAATAATATGTATGGTTCCAGGAGGAAAATCTGCATAACACGATTTAATTAAAAAAGCTGTTTTTAGTAAATCGAATGCAGGTATTTCGTGAGAAATATCAATAATAGTTGCCTGAGGGTAGTTTTTTAAAATTGCACCTTTTACAGAAGCAACATAACTGTCTGTTGTACCTAAATCTGTTGTTAGTGTAATGATGCTCATAAAAAAATTTCAACAATTAATTATGCAATGGTTAATAAAAACTTATACTTAAAAAACTACTATTTCAATTAAAATAATGATTTTTACAAATGATAATTGCTTACAAAATTAGAATTAAAACCCATATAATTGAACGAAACAACAATAGATATTTCAGAAATTAACCCAGTAGATTTATACGGGATAAACGATGCCAAACTTACAACTATAAAAAAGTTTTTTCCTCGCATAAAAATTATTGCCAGAGGAAATGAACTAAAAGCCATTGGTGAAGACAATGAGCTAAGTGCTTTTAAACAAAAAATAGCCTTATTAATAGCTCACTTATTAAAATACAAGCAACTTACAGAAAATAATATTGAGCGTTTAATGAGTGAGGATGGTACGCTAGAAAACAGCGAAACCTTAAGAAACGAAGCGGATGTATTAGTGTATGGTAATAGCGGACTTATTGTTAAAGCAAAAACGGCTAACCAAAGAAAGTTGGTGGAAGAAATAGATAAAAACGATATGGTTTTTGCTGTTGGTCCTGCCGGAACAGGAAAATCGTACACCGCAGTTGCCTTGGCTGTAAGAGCATTAAAAAATAAAGAGGTAAGAAGAATTATTCTTACTCGTCCGGCTGTTGAAGCGGGTGAAAATTTAGGTTTTTTGCCTGGAGATTTAAAAGAAAAGTTAGATCCATATTTACAACCTTTATATGATGCGTTAAGAGATATGATTCCTTCGGAAAAGCTGAATGAAATGATGGATAGTGGCATTATACAAATTGCCCCATTGGCTTTTATGCGTGGACGAACCTTAGATAAAGCTTTTGTTATTTTGGATGAAGCTCAAAATGCTACTAATAGTCAATTTAAAATGTTTTTAACCCGAATGGGAAAATCTGCCAAGTTTATTATTAACGGAGATCCTACACAAATAGATTTACCTAAAAACCAACCTTCGGGCTTAATGCAATCGCTTTCTGTATTAAAAGGTATAAAAGGAATTAGTTTTGTTCAATTTGACGAAAATGATGTTATTAGACATCAGTTGGTTAAAGAGATTATAATGGCATATAACAAGTCTGAGAAATAATTTATTTTCTTTATTCCATCTATTTTATATATTTGTAGATGTAAAACCATCAATAACCTATTATGAGCTTTAGAACCGAAAAACACGACAACTACTCTATAATTTTCTTTAGCACAGACAAACTAGATAGTATTGTTGCTCCCGATTTAAAATCTGAATTGGTTTTAATTAATAAGTCAGGAGAAAAAAATATTATTATGGATTTATCTAGCGTTGTCTATTGCGATTCATCCGGGCTAAGTGCTATTTTAACTGGTTATAGGGTTTGCCAGCAAGCTAACGGAATATTTATTATTTGTGGTTTACAAACAGCAGTAGAAAAGCTAATGACCATCTCTCAGCTTACTACTATTATAGATATTACCACTACGCTACCCGAAGCTTTAGATTTATTTTATGAAAAACAATTGAGCGTCAACACTGACGAAAATAATCTATAATGAGTAAATTTAGTGTACTCATATTAGGTAGTGCTTGTGCAACACCAACGCTTAACAGAAACCCAACAGCTCAATTAATAAACATTAACCACCACTATTTTTTGGTAGATTGTGGAGAAGGCACTCAGCTTCAACTCAGGAAATACAATATTAACTTTAATAGAATCCACCACATTTTTATCAGTCATTTACATGGCGACCATTATTTGGGTTTGATGGGATTGCTACAAACCATGCATTTGCTTGGCAGAGAAAAAGAATTGTTTGTTTATGGTCCAGAAGAGTTAAAAATCATTCTCGACACTCATTTCAAGTATTCCAAAAGTGTTTTAAAATATCCTTTACAATTTAAAGCGGTAGATATGGAGCAATCCTCAACAATATTTGAGAATGATACATTAACCGTAAATACAGTTGTTTTAAAACATAAAATTCCTTGCACCGGATTTGTATTTAAGGAAAAACCAAAACCCAGAAGAATAAACCCTAAAGCAATAGCAAATTATAAAGTGCCTAAATACGCCATTAACAAGCTAAAATTAGGTGTAGATTTTGAAAGTCCTGAAGGCGAAATCATCAAAAATAATTTGCTTACTCACGATTCTTTGCCATCATACTCCTATGCTTTTTGTTCCGACACAGCTTATTTTGAAGAAATTTTACCCGAAATTAACAATGTAAGCCTACTCTATCATGAGGCTACTTTTTTAGAAAAAGATAAAAAGCTGGCAAAGAAAACATTACATTCTACAGCAAAAGACGCAGCAACTATAGCAAAAAAAGCAAAAGCTAACAAGCTGATTATCGGACACTTCTCAAACAGATATACGTCACTCCCTGATTTACTGGAAGAAGCAAAAACCGTTTTTGAAAATTCGGACTTAGCATTAGAAGGAAAAGAATTTAATATTGCTGAAAGTCAGCAATAGCAATGTTAATAGCTTGTTAATAACTATTTCCCTACTTTTTGAAAAAACTAATGATTTATACTATTTTTGATACGATAACATTATTTATTAACTAAAACTCTAAAAATTATGAACAAAGGAGAATTAATCGATGCAATTGCTAAAGATGCAAAATTAACTAAAGTTGATGCTGGAAATGCTTTAAATGCTTTCGTTGCTAACGTAACTAAATCATTAAAAAAAGGTGACAGCGTTCAATTAATCGGTTTTGGTACTTTCTCAATTTCTAAAAGATCAGCTAGAACTGGAAGAAACCCACAAACTGGTAAAGAAATTAAAATTGCAGCTAAAAAAGTAGCTAAATTTAAAGCTGGTAAAGCTTTAGCTGAAACTGTTAAGTAATTAGTTTTACTTCAACAACACAAAACCCGAGCAGCAACTGTTCGGGTTTTTTTGTTTTTATATAAGCTATAAAGTGTTTAAGCTCTAGTTAAAATCTCCACCACCAACGCTTTGGTTAATGGTTTATCTGCTGCTTGTTTTCTTACATCATCAAACGAATAAAGAAAATCGCACCCATTTTTATATTCGCTACAACCATAGGCGGTTTTACCTTTTATAATCTCTCCTTTTTTACATTTCGGACAAATTAAAACATCGCTTTTTGCAGCTTTGGTTTTCTTTTTTGATGTTGGAGTTAACACCAATTCAAACTGTTCATTTAAACTCAACACACCATCTACTTTTTCACCATTGTCTTTAAACCCTTTTATGGTTGTAGATTTTCCTTTTTTTAATATTTGAAGGATTTGCTTTTCTGTCAACTTCTTTTCTTTAAAAGTAAATGGCAGTAGAAATTTACATCCATTAGTATATTCACTACACCCATAAGCGGTTTTACCTTTTAGCATGTTACCTTTTTTACATTTCGGGCAACTTGCTGTTGCAATTCCTGATGTTTTCTTGTTGGTTTTCGTTTCAGCTTGGTGCGTTACGTGAGATATTTGAGCACTGTTTTGCTCCATTCTAACTTCATACACCAAATCATCCACCATTTTTTTCATGTTCTTGATAAAAGTACCTGCATTGTAAGCACCTTTTTCAATTTGTTGTAATTGCTTCTCCCATGTTCCTGTTAGCTCAGCAGAAACTAATATTTTGTTCTTTATCGTGTCTATCAGTTGAATTCCTGTAGTAGTTGGCAGTAGTTGTTTTTTATTTCTAACAATGTATTTTCTTTTAAATAAGGTTTCTATAATATTTGCCCTAGTTGATGGTCTTCCTATACCGTTTTCTTTCATCAGTTCCCGCAATTCCTCATCATCAACCTGTTTGCCAGCTGTTTCCATAGCTCTTAATAAAGTTGCTTCTGTAAACATTTTTGGTGGCTTTGTTTCTTTTTCTAAAAAACTTGGTTCATGCGGTCCTTTTTCGCCTTTCTTAAAAGCCGGAAGTACGTCAGGTTCTTTTTCTTCAGCTCCAGGAATTTCAAAAACTACCCTCCACCCTTTTTCGGTAATTACTTTTCCTGTTGTTTTAAAAGTTACATCTGCTGCTTTACCGATAACCGCTGTATTATCTACAGAACAATCATCATAAAAAACAGCTATAAAACGCCTTACAATTATATCGTAAACTTTTTGCTCGTGCACACTCAATGAATTCTGAACGCCTGTTGGGATAATAGCATGGTGATCGGTAACTTTTTTATCATTAAATACTTTAGATGATTTTCTAATTTTCTTCCCTAATAAAGGTTGTGTTAATTGCTGATAATTAGTCAACTTTTCCAAAATACCTTTTACTTTCGGATAAACATCATTTGGTAAAAAGGTGGTATCTACCCTTGGATAAGTGACAACCTTCTGCTCGTAAAGTTTTTGAACTGTTTTAAGGGTATCATCTGCAGAAAATCCAAATTTATTATTACAGTAAACCTGTAAGCCTGTTAAATCAAATAGTTTAGGTGCATACTCTTTGCCTTTCTTTTTCTCTACAGAAACAATTTCAAAGTCGCTCTCTTTAACTTTATTAGCTAATTTTTCTCCATCTTCTTTTTTTAAAAACCTACCTTCTTCGCAATTAAATAAGGTATCTCTGTAAAGCGTTTGTAATTCCCAAAAAAGTGTTGGTTTAAAGTTTTCTATTTCTTTAAACCTATTTACAACCATTGCTAATGTTGGCGTTTGCACTCTTCCTATAGACAGTACCTGCTTATAACCACCATGTTTAATAGTGTATAAACGAGTAGCATTCATTCCCAACAACCAATCTCCAATAGCTCTAGAAAATCCCGCATAATATAAGTTGTCATATTTTTCTGATGGTTTTAAGTTGTCAAAACCTTCTTTAATGGCTTCAGTAGTTAAGGAGGAAATCCATAATCGTTTTACTTCTCCTTTGTATCCTGCTTGCTCCAACACCCAACGCTGAATAAGCTCTCCCTCTTGTCCGGCATCACCACAGTTTATGACTAAAGTAGCATTATCAAATAAAGTTTTTACAATGTTGAACTGCTTTTGAATTCCAGCATTCTCAGCCACTTTGGTTTTAAATTTTTCGGGCAACATAGGCAAGTTGTTCAAGTTCCAACTTTTCCAATAATCTTTATAATCGTGTGGTTCAAAAAGAGTACATAAATGCCCAAAAGTGTAGGTTACTGCATAACCATTGCCTTCAAAATAACCATCTCGCTTGGTATTAGCACCAAGCACACTGGCAATTTCTCTGGCTACACTAGGTTTTTCGGCAATACAAACTTTCATCTGTTTATTTTTTTTCTTTAAGCTTATACACTCTACGCTTCTAAATTACGCTCCTTCTGAGCTTTTGTTTTTTCTAACTTATTTTTCTAACTCACCCCCAAGTTATCTTAAGATAACTTCTCCCTCTCTCGTTAAAGAGAGGGGGCATGGGGAGAGTTATTTAAATGAGAAAACTTTACTCATGGTCGTTTCATATAGTATAATAAAATAGCTTTTACAAATTAATGGATTTTTTACAATAATTCATAATCTGGAATATCCTCTAAAAAAGTGTAAGACTCGTTTTCAAAGTCTATTTTACAACAATAATGATTCATTCCATTGGTTACTAAAAGATAAGGCACTTTAAAAACCATGTTATATCGAGCTATTTGTTCAAAAGTAGCTTCCGATATTTTTATATGTGGAGCTTTACACTCTACTAAAAACAAGGGTTGTAATTGTTGATTGTAAATTAAGATATCTGCTCTTTTTTGCATTTCGTTAAATACTAAACCTTTTTCTATTACAATAAAGGATTTAGGAAAATGCTTGTGATTGATTAAAAAACTAACCACATGTTGCCTTACCCATTCTTCGGGAGTTAAAACCAAGTATTTTTTACGAATAACATCAAAAATGTATTCCTTATTATGCTCTCGCTTAACTTTATAATCGTATTCCGGTAAGTTGAGTTGGTGCATAATACTAAGGTATATGCATGTATTTATGCGTTTGTAAAGAAATTGACCATTGTGTGTGTTTTTTCACATACTCAATAATTAAAGGTAACATTTTTCCCTGACTACTCCACTCGGGTTGTAAGTACAAACGACAATGTTTCTTCACTTTTGCTGCATGTTCTTCCGCCCACTTAAAATCATTTTTATTGTGAATAATTACTTTAAGTTCATCTGCATAATGGTAAGCATCATCAAGCGGTGGCATATTTTTTTTAGGAGATAAGCAATACCAATCCCAATTTCCACTACTTTGGTGAGCCCCAGAAGTCTCTAAAAAAACTTCTACCCCTATAGCTTTTAGCTGATTGGTAATATAATTTAAATTATACAACAAAGGTTCTCCTCCTGTTATTACTATGGCTTTCGCTTCAATTTTAATAATGTTCTCTATAATTTGTTGTACATCTACCAAGGGGTGTAAGTCTGGATTCCAACTTTCTTTAACATCGCACCAATGACAACCAACATCGCAACCACCAACACGAATAAAGTAAGCCGCTTTTCCTGTATTATATCCTTCTCCCTGAACAGAATAAAACTCCTCCATTATTGGCAACATTCTACCTTCTATAAGCCCTTGCTGTTGCTCTTCACTTAGTTTTTTATTTATTAACGTATTTGTCATACCGCAAAAATAAGATTTGTTTTTCTATAACCTATTGTACATTTATATTCAAGTTTAAAATAAGTAACTGCTACAATTTACTCTAAAAAGAATTTGATATTTATATTAAAAAGCTAATTAGACTCACCCCAAAGTTATCTTTCGATAACTCCCCCCCCTCTCTTTAAAGAGAGGGGGTTGGTGGAGAGTTCTGGCAAAATTTTACATTAAAAATTAATCTTTTTACCAAGCAAACAGATTTAATTTAAAATATACTTTAAAATAGATTATAGTATTTTTACTTAGTTGTTTATCGTTTTTGTAACATAAATACTTAATACTCGTAAAACGCCCAATATCAACCAAAATACAACTGCATGAGACAACTTAAAATTACTAAGCAGGTAACCAATAGAGAAACCATATCGTTGGAAAAATACCTTCAGGAT
>CALCHN010000069.1 GCA_937901255.1 uncultured Flavobacteriales bacterium
GTGGACAGAATTAACCAACTACCTTGGCGGAACAAGCGTTGCCGGTGGTAAACTTAAAGAAACCGGAACTACGCATTGGGCAAGTCCAAATACAGGTGCAACCAACGAAACCGGCTTTACAGCCCTGCCGGGAGGCGCCCGTGGCTATGATGGTACATTCGGCAATATTGGAAACTACGGTAACTGGTGGAGTGCTACGGAGTACGATGCTACAAGTGCATGGTACCGTCTCATGATCAACGATAACAGCTATGTATACAGTTACTCCATCGGTAATGAGGTTGGTTTTTCCGTGCGTTGCGTGAGGGATTAGAATTTATTTAATTCATTTGACTATTTGATTTATTTTTACCCTGAGCTTGTCGAAGGGTGTTTATTTCCGCGAAGCGGTCGAATTTTGTTAGGAATGAGCGAAATATAAAGCTTGCTTTAATATTGCCGAATGACGACACAAAATCACGCAAGTAATTTTTTTTAAATGGCACAGTATAACGAACTACCGGTATATAAAGCAACTTATGATTTACTTTTGGCTATATTCCAGTTTACAAAGGATTGTGGAATCATTTATATTTATCGGGCGGAATATGTAAATTTGAAATGAAAACAAAAACAGTATGACAATAACCACCGAAATGCTAACACGCAATATAGCAAAAAGCGGTGAAGTGCTTAATTGGAACGGCTTTAGCCCGTTCCAACTTCATCTCGGCTTGATAAGGTATCACTCGCAATCCGCTTCATGCCATATTGCCATCCGTTAGGCACAATGTAAAAGATCACGATGGAAAATCGAATTATAGTTCTACTCATATGCTTTCTGACCTATTTCAACATGCACGTAAGTGGACAAGATTTTTTTCAAGACCATGATCATCTTGAAATCCATTTTGAGTACAATCATTCACTTAAGAAAGATGGATACAAGTTCTTGAGAATAGTCAGATCACAAGACTCGTGTTATTTTGACACCCGAGATACCAGACCAACGAGTGACTCCGCTTGGTTTATGATGAGTCCAAGTAGAACAAAATCAATTTCTTGTTCAGAATTCAATGAAATCCTAGATAGTTTCAATAGCATAGAGAGCCGTGAAATCTTGAATCATAACAAAGATGTCGTGATTATGGATGGATATGGCTTCACTTTGACATTAACCAACATGAACTCGAAAGTCACGTATTCCCTTCATACACCACAAAGAACTGACAATGGAATAGAGAATTTTATAAACACGGTAGACCTGATGTTCAAAATGGATAAAACGACTTGGAAGAAAATCTTGAAATAGAAAGTCGAGTAGGTAAAGGGGAATCTCACCCCTAAACCTCTCACAGAACCGTACGTGATGCTCTCACATCATACGGCTCTTCTTAACAAATCAAGGCTTAAAACCATATTGCCAATGCACAAATAGGTTTGGATAATGCTTTGCAGTTTCCTGTAACCATTTGTAAGCAAAGAACCAATGTTTTCGCCTGAACCTCCGATATTTGTTTCGTACCCATTTCGCTAATCGCTTATTCAAAAACCGAAATACATAATGCAGTTCGCTCATTCGAACTTTACCATAATAATGAATCCAACCTCGAACTTTGTCCGCTATGATAGCTGCCAAATCGGGCAGCCGTAAGTGAACCATTCGGTGCAGTTTCATCTTGAATAAAGTTTGATTGATACGTTTCTGACTTTTACGACTGATGGAGGGTGTAAATCCCAAATGAAAGTTTCCATAGTAGCCCTTTACCATTCTAGGCTTGAATGTAAACCCCAAAAAATCGAAGGTTACATATTGCACCTTAAATGGTGGGTGCTTCTTTTGGTTGCGTTTGCAATATACAATATTGCTCTTGCCGTCTTTTATTTGAAGTTTGCACTTCTTAAATCGGGCTTTTACCGCTTCCAACGTCCGAAGGGCTTGTTTGAAGTTTTGGCAATGGATGATAATATCATCGGCATACCTTTCAAACTTTACTTGTGGATGGTGCTTCTCTAACCACTTGTCAAAAACAAAGTGCAAGAAGATGTTTGCCAATAGTGGACTTATTACTCCTCCCTGTGGTGTGCCTTTGCTTCGTGGTTCAATCGTACCCTCTTTCTTTTGGATTGGGGCTTCCAACCACCGTTTCACGTACAAATGAATGTGCTTCTTGTCGGTAAAATGACGCAAAGCTTTCATCATTAACTCATGGTCTATCTCATCAAAGAAACTCTTGATGTCTAAGTCTATCGCCCAATCCATTTTCATGCAGTTTTCTCTGCATTGTTTTATGGCTTGGTGGGCTGACTTATGAGGGCGGTAGCCAAATGAATTTGCACTGAAATGCTTATCCACTATGGCTTCCAATTCCTCTCTGATGACCATTTGTGCCGTACGGTCTTGTACCGTTGGTATGCCCAATTTTCTTACCCGTCCATCGGACTTGGGTATGGCTACTTCGCGAACAGCTTTGGGATAGTAACTGCCACTTGCCAAACGATTCCATACCGGATACAAATATTTCCTCGCTTGTGAAGAGACTTCCTTTATAGACAAATTGTCCACTCCGGCTGCTCCTCCGTTACTTCTTACCTTTTGAAAGGCTTCCCATACCTGTCGCTTCTCTATCGGTTGCGACTTTTGTTTCTCTTCGAAAATCATCCTAAATTCTCATTTAGTTGTAATACAAGTTAAAACTGTTAAGTCAGTCCCTTCGCTCCTGCCATTTTTCAAAGGCTATCATCACTACTACGAACTAATCCGCCACTAATAGCTAGTATGGCTACTTTCTGCCTTGCCCTTCGGGGTTGTGGCATTTTTGCACTAACTCTTAGCTTCTCCTGTTCCGTAATTGAGCAGTCTAGTAAAGCTCCTGCCCTATTTATGCCGATTGCCACTTGACCAATATTCCAGGTTACGCTCGTCAAGTTCTGTCTCGCAGGACCGCCCATCCTTTGATTTTGACAATACTAAAGTTGTTTACGACACTTCTACAAGGGTTCACTCTCTTCTCGTTCAGCTTCTTTACTCCTACCATAGCTCGCTACTTACCCTACAAACGGCAGTAGTGCCTTTGACCTTATCGCTCAAGACCAAGTCGTGAAAACTAAGCCCCATAAGGCGGTTTGACTAATATGCCTGTACATCTTAGCCGAGAGACCTTCTCTCATCTCAATTACAGTTTGCTGTTCATTCTCAAAGAACTTATTCTTATTTTGCATCCTTGAACAGCGCAGGACACACAACGCACCACAACAACGCATATAGCTTATGGCGGGTGAACGGCTGCCAGCAAGGTTTTTGCCCCGTAGCCAGCTTTGGTTTCGGTGGACAGGAAAGTGCTTCGAAACCGCCACAAGCCATATGCAAACCGTTAGCTGTAATCCCCCTACCATTCAAAAACAGTTGAGTTTTGTAGCTAACGGAAAGTTTTGTAAATTAGTGATGCTCCTTGAAAAGACCGGTTTAAGCAATGGTGTCATCGAACCCCTGGCGCAATCAAGGTAAGGTTGTGTAATTGTAATTGATTTTTCAGTTGCATTGTGTTAGAGTTAAATGGCGATCCGACTTTGGCGGAATCCCGATCAGAATAATTCCAAATTCTAAAGACGCAACCCTTGGAGTTTATTTATTAATTTCAAAAACTGTGTTATGGAAGAAAAGCAAATTTCGTTAGAAGTCGTAAATCCAAATGCTGCGGGAATTGATATTGGAAGCCGCAGTCATTGGGTTGCAGTAGGACAAAATGCCGAAGACGTGAAAGAGTTCGGCGTTTACAGTCAAGATCAAATGGATTTATGTGAATGGCTGAAAAGTAAAAATGTGACATCCATTGCCATGGAAAGTACAGGAACTTATTGGCAAAATTTATTTTCAACTTTGGTAGGTCAAGGATTTGATGTGATTTTAGTAAATGGTAGACAAACCAAAAACATCAAAGGAAAAAAGACGGACATCAAAGACTGTCAATGGATCCAAAAACTGCATTCACTTGGGCTTCTTTCGGCGAGTTTTTTACCCGATTCGGATACAGATACTGTAAGAACTTATTCTCGTCATCGCTTGAATTTACTGAACCGAAGCGCATCATGCGTGAAGCGAATGCAAAAATATTTACGCTTAATGAACATGCGTTTGGAGATTGTAGTTCGTGACATTGTTGGACTTACCGGCTCCAGCATCATTGAAGCTTTTGTAACTGGAGAAGAAAATGGCGAAGAACTCGCAAAACTTCGTCACGGAAACTGCCGAAAATCAGAAGCTGAAATTGCGAAAGCATTGCAATACAACGGCAGAAAAGATTATTTGTTTGCTTTAAAGCAAGAATGGGAATCCTACAAATACATTCAAAAACAAATTGAACAAACAGATAATGAAATCAATAATTTACTCAAAAACATCGTCGATAAAAGTGATGCTAAAAAACAACACTACATTGAAAAAAAAAGCACAAGCGAAAAAACAAAAATGGTTTGACGGATACCGATTTGAATTTACTTTCTTATCAATATTTTGAAGGAATTGATTTAATGGCTATTGAAGGTGTGAATGAAGGTTTAATCATGGCAATAATCAGTGAAATTGGACTAGAGGGAATACGAAAATTTCCAAGCGCCAAACAATTTACAGCATGGCTCAGACTGGCTCCAAACAACAAAATCAGCGGAGGAAAAGTACTCTCACACCACATTCCAAAAGGAAGTTCACGACTCAAAATAGCTTTCCGAAATACCGCCAATGCCATAGGAAATTTAAAAGAAGGATGGTTGGTAGAATTCTTCAAAAGAATCAATTACAAAAAAGGAAGAGCCACTGCCGTAACTGCTTTGGCTAGAAAATTAGCAGTTATTATTTGGAATATGCTTGTAAAAGGAACAAACTACAACCCACCAACAGAATATCTGTTTTTGGATGAAAAAAGAAAATTAAAATTAGTAGCTCGAGTTAAAAAACAAATCACTAAATTTGATTTGACTAAGGAAGAATTAGGATTTGTAATTAATTGATTATGAATATATTGAAAAAACGTTAGTCAGAATGATGAAGCACATGAAAACAATGATAATTTTAGTAGTAAATGCTTTATTAATAGCATTTGCGATTTTTTTCTATTCATGGCAAGCTAAACCAATTATTGCTCGCACTGAAAATGGAATTGATTTTACAACGGTATTAATAATTAGCCTCAGCATATTAACAGCGATATTGATGCTCGTTATAAAGCCTTTAAGAAAATATGGTTTAGGTGTTTCAAGTGTGATTTGCTCATTTCTGATTTTTTTATTCTTTAATATAAACAAAGCATCTAAAAAAGAAGGGTTTGTACGATTTCGTCAAAGCGGGATGTTAACTGTGTATGATAAAGACATTAGTTATTTCAGCACAATAGATCTTGGTTACAAAAAACTTCGAAACAAAGTTGATGTAAATCGATGCTTTGAATTTGATAGCATTGATTTAAAAGTTTTTGATGGTCAATTTGGATTCAAATATTTCACAGAAGAGACAAAAATTTCGCGAGGTATGAATTGTTCAGAGAAAATATCGGATTCGAAAACTGATCCATACTTCTATGGGATAAAATT
>CALCHN010000070.1 GCA_937901255.1 uncultured Flavobacteriales bacterium
TTTTTTCGAACTCCTTGTCGAGTATTCCAAAGCTTTTTGCTCTTGCTTCCCAGCTCTTCCGTGCCAATTGCTGAAGATCCGGAACACTGTCACTTTCATCCATTATTTCTAATCCGAGCAGTGTTTCTATTACATCTTCTGAAGTTACTAAGCCACTCACAGTCCCATATTCATCAACAACCAGCGCAATGTGCTCTCTTTGTGCTATGAATTTTTCAAAAAGTTTAGGTATAGGAAGGTCTCTTTTTGTAACAAGAATATCTCTCTTAATTTCGGAAAGCATTTTGCTGCCATTTCCTTCTATAATTTCTTCTAAAATTTGATCTTTTAATACAAAACCTGTAATGTTATCCTGCTTATCTTTATAAACCGGAATCCTGGAAAACGGGCGTCTGGCATTTTTTTTAACAAATGATTCTATGGTACTATCTTCTGATGCCGTATGCATTACAGACCTTGGGGTCATAATATCACGGGCAAGTACTTCATTAAATCTCAACAAATTTCTTATCACCATTGATTCAGACTCCTGGAAAACACCTTCCTTGCGGGCAATTTCTGCCATGGCACCAAAATCTTCTCTGCTAAATACAGAACCGTGCGTATTTTTTCCTATAATTTTGGTAGTAAAGCGTAAAACCCAAAGAATTCCCGTCCATTTTAATGGAAAAATAAGAATTTTAAGGGCTTTCGCAGTAAAGTATGCAAGATTTTTCCAATAAGTAGCACCTATGGTTTTTGGTATAATTTCGGAAGCGATTAAGATAAGAAGGGTCATGAGTGTAGAAACAATCCCTACTATATTCATGCCCATAATTTCAACTTTGTATGGTAATTTTTCGGCTTCCACACCTACTAAAATAGCTCCTACTGTATGAGCAACAGTATTAAATGTTAGTATAGCAATTAAAGGTTGGTCCACATCTTTTTTTAATGTCTCTAATGTAGACGCATATTTTTTCCCTTCCTGCTTTTTTAAATTAATGAAGGTAGGGGGTATACTCAGGAATACAGCTTCTAAAATGGAACATAAGAAAGAGAAAAATATAGAAACTACTGCATAAATTATTAGCAATGTCATAAATAAATTAATTTACACTAAAATTAAGGAAATTATCTGAAGAGAAATACCTTTTTCAATTTTGAATAAACTTTCTATAAAAAACAGCCCTTGTATTATAACTAATGACAACTATTTTAAAGTTGATAAAAAAATGTATAAATTATTATATTCATCTACAAAAATATTGTTTTTAAGAAATAACATTTTACCTTTTTAATACTAAAAAACCTTCTGATCTTGATATAGTATTTTCATAATTTATTTCAATAACAAAGAAATACGTTCCCTCAGGTAATCTATCTGCTCCGAGAGCTCTATTTTTATTTGCAGTTCCATCAAATACCCGGTCTCTATTGTTATATTCTTTTATCTCAAATACTAAGTTGCCCCATCTATTATAAACAGACACTTTATTTTTAGGAAAATTTTCAATGTCTTTTATATCCCAAAATTCATTAATACCATCACCATCAGGAGAAAATCCATATTTAGTAACATTACTTCTTATTGCTGTAGTAAAACGCTCTTCAACACATCCAATGGCTCTACCTAAATTATTATAAGGTATTATGGAAACATAATACGTAGTATTTGCTTTAAAATCTTCTGTTGGAGTATAGGTGGTGTAATTACCAATATCATAAGCATTAAGTATTTCTGTACCTTCTGAGGAAGTTCCAATACTAATAGTGTATCCTGTTGCATTATATGCACTTTCCCAATTTAAATTTGTTGACAAAGAAACACCTTTACTATCATAAATAGGATTTATCAATGTTGTACATAGTGGTAGGTCTTCTGTTGTAAAACGCATTTCAGTACATCCTATAGCATATCCAACATTATTGTATGGTATTATTGACAGATATATAGTGGTATTTCTATACAAAACTTTAAAAAAGTCAATATCTATTGTACTATCTTCAGGAATTAAATTTATTGGATCAAATTTTGTGCTTTTTTGATTGTCATAATTATCTAAAAACTCAACACCACCTGATGTTGTCCCTATACTAATTCTATAACCTTCAGCGTTAGAAACAGGAGTCCATTCTATAATTTCTGAAAAGGAAACTGATGTAGCTCCATCTACAGGATGAATTAATGATGTGCATGATGGAAAATCTTCTGTAGTAAAGCTTTCTTCAATACAATCTATTGCATGACCTACATCATTATAAGAAATTATTGACACATAATAAGTGGTGTTTCGTTCTAAATTTTTTAATGGGGTATAACTAGTGTTATTACCATTATCATATGAATCAACTATTTCAACACCTCCTGAGGAGGTTCCAATGCTAATGCTGTATCCTTTAGCTTTTGAGACACTTTCCCAAGTTAAATTTGTAGATAAAGGAACATTTGTACTTTTATCTAGAGGGCTTTTTAAGGAAACACATTCTGGGAGATCTTCTGTGGTAAAACTTTCACTAACACATTCTTTAGCATCTCCATTTTTATTATATGGGGTTATAGTAACATATAGAATAGTATTTCTATATAAGAGTTTAAGAAAATCTATATCGATTAAATTATTTTCAGGGATTAAAGTTATTGGATTAAATTTTGTGTTTTCTTGATTGTCATAATTATCTAAAAGCTCAACACCACCTGGTGTTGTTCCTATACTAATTCTATATCCTTCAACATCAGAAACAGGAGTCCATTCTATAATTTCCGAAAAGGAAACTGATGTAGCCCCATTTACAGGATTAATTAATGATGTACATTGGGGAGGCAAACCTAATGTAGTAAAATGTTCTTCAAGACATCCTTCTGCATTGCCATCGTTATTATAGGGTATTATAGAAACATAATAGGTTGTTTCTTCATTAAAGTTTGCAGTATATGAAGTGTTATTGCCATTATCATAGTCACTAAGTACTTCTGCACCTCCTGAGGTTGTTCCGATGCTAATTTTATATCCTGTAGCATTAGAAATAGTTTCCCATTTTAGCTCTGTAGTTAAAGAAGCATCAGTGGCTCCATTAATAGGGTTACTTAAAGAGGTACAGTTTGGCAAGTCTAAAGTGGTAAAGTACGTTTCAGTACATCTTAGAGTATTTCCAACATTATTATCGGTATTATAGAAACATAATATGTGGTGTTTTCATCTAAGTTTTCTAGACTGTATACTGTGCTATTATAGTTATCATAAGCATCAAGCAATTCGGTGCCGCCCAAGGTGGTTCCAATGCTAATTCTATATCCATTCGCATCTGATACAGCTTGCCATGTTAAGTTAGTGGAAAAAGAAACCCCTGTACTTTCAGGAAGTGGGCTTGTTAAAGAAACACATTCTGGAAGGCTTCCTGTGGTAAAACGTTGTTCGGCACATCCTAAAGCATCTCCAATATCATTATAAGGTATTATAGAAACATAATAAGTGGTATTTTCATCTAAGTTTTCTAAAGTGTATGTTGTGCTATTATAATTATCATAAGCATCAAGCAATTCGGTGCCTCCAGAGGTGGTTCCAATGCTAATTCTATATCCATTAGCATAAGGGGCAGGTTGCCATTCTAGCTCTTTTGTTAAAGAGACATTTGTTTCCTCATTTACAGGACTGGTTAAAGATGTACAATTTGGAGCAACTCTCGTAATGGTTAATGTAATATTATTACGTACCAAAGTAAGACCCGGAACTAAATCGCTAGTAATTCTAGCTGTATAGACACCTTCATCGGAAGGCTGAAAATCACTAATTATAAGAGAATTGTCTGTAGCTCCTAAAATTAGTTGGCTACCTTTGTACCATTGATATTTGTTTTGACTCCCTCGTACCGTAGTTGTTAAGGTTGTTGATTGCCCTTGCACTACATTTCTATTTATAATTTCATTTACTTTGTTTTGGGGTGAGTACGACAATTCATTAATGGTGTTTGAATAGTGATTAAATTCATTTTCGAAATCTCCAAAATGAAACTCATTGGCTGAAAAACTAAAATTACCAGATATGGGAGTTGAAGTGAAATCAGGAATGGTTCCTGTAAGTTGATTACTAGATAAATTTAATGTTATGAGTTTTTTTAGATTTGTTAATTCAACAGGAATACTTCCTGTTAAATTATTTTGTCCTAAAAATAAATTCTTAAGATCTGTTAAATTTCCTAAAGATCTAGGGATATTTCCTGTTAATTGATTCCCGTATAAATAAAGTGATGATAATTTTTTTAATTCTCCTAATTCTTCAGGGATGGACCCTGTGAGTAGTCTATTATTTTGAAGCCCTAGGCTGAGTAAATTTACGAGCTTTCCCAATTCTTTTGGTATATTACCTTCAAAATTATTAGCATTAAGGCCTAGATGGTATAAATTCGTTAGATTGCCAATTTCTGGAGGTATTTCTCCACTTATATTATTAACTCCCAATTCTAATGAACCAAGACTTGTCATGTTTTGAATTTCTTTAGGAATAGTTCCAGTAAATTCATTATGATGAATTCTAAGTGACTCTAGTTGAGGAATATTTACTAAAATATCTATTAATTCTTCAAATTCACCTTCAAGTTTATTACTTCTCAGCCATAAATTTTTAAGATTCGTCAAATTACCTACCTCTATTGGTATATTTCCTTCCAAATTATTAAAACGCAAGACCAGACGATTAAGATTTGTCAAATTTCCAATTTGTGGGGGTATTGAACCCGTAAGATTATTCTCATCCAACTCAATCCATCTAATATGTTTCCCATCATTAGAGAGAGTTACACCATACCAATTGTTGGTTATTTGGTTTGTAAAATCCCAATCATTGGTAATGTCTGCATCATTTTGGCTAGTCCATCCATCACCATCCAGGGCAGTATAAAAAGCTTGTAACGCCTCCCTCTCTATAGTTACAACTTGTGAATACCCAACAGAGATTATAGAATAAAAAGCAGCAAATATTAATATTCGGTAACACATTTTGTCTATATTAATTGAATGAACCTTAGCTATGTGTTTAAGCTCAATAACGCCTATGCATAATTATTTATGACAGCTTTAAAAAACCTATGCCAAATATTGATTATTTGGTAAACTAGCTTATTTGTTCGTAAAAATTTAATTAGCTTCTATTTTTCAAAGATCACAGTTGCAGTACCCGAAAGGTTTGTTATACTTCCAAAGTCAATAAGTTCTCCTATATTATTTGATAACCCGGCAAGGTCAAAAGTAGTTCCGTTTATTGGGTAGGTAATCTCCATCCTATTTTCTGTTAAGCTTATAATTTCAACTATTTGAGGGGCTGTTTCAGTTTCTGTTGAAGTTAGAGTAAGAACGTCATTAGTAACATTCCAACTTCCTGTTCCTGAGAAATAATCTACCTCCTGTTCTTTTGTAAATGTTTGTCCTTCCAATATGTATGTAAATATGCCTGTATAGATGCCTTTAGAGCCTGGACAATCGTTTTCTGGGTCTTGGCATCCACTTTCAAAAGTTTTATTAGCATTTAAATTTAATTCTATATCATAATTCTTTCCTGTGCTTGAAAAAGTTACTTGAAGTATTTTTTCTAAAACATTTACTGTTGCTTTACCTTGAGTAATATTTATACTTTTCACGCTCCAATTGCCTTCAACTGACATGGTTTTTTGTATAGAACTATCATCATCACCCTTACACGCAACTATTAAAAATACCATTATTAATAAGCTTATTCTCTTCATTTTTATACTTTTAAGTTATCACAGCAAAGGTAATAGAAAGCCTATTGGCATGTTACCCTGTTTTCAGTGAAAAAAAAATTCGGAAAGTAAAATGTTTTTATAGCTAGCAGATATATTTGAACAAAAATATGTGTCACCCTGAATAACCGATACAGATTATTTAGGACGACACAATACATTTTTTTAATATGAAAAATCAATATAAAGTGTTGAAAAAATTATACTATTTTAATAATATCCTTACAACACTTCGATGCCACATAGTGTGACAATATTCAGTTATTTTATAGATTTAATACATTATTATAAGAGTTTAACCACGTCCTTAGCAAAATAGCTGGCAATGATATCAGCCCCAGCTCTTTTAATGGCGATGGTTTGTTCTAAAATCACCGCATCATGGTTCA
>CALCHN010000071.1 GCA_937901255.1 uncultured Flavobacteriales bacterium
CACTAATATTCAAGGTCAGGAAGTATTTGTGAAAAACAACTTCGATAATATTAATGTAATCAACGAAGAAATTAATATTGGAAATGTTAAAGGTGTTTACTTTGTAAATATCATTACCAACAACGAAGTAATTACTAAAAAGATTATTGTTCAATAAATAAGTAGTAAATAAGTTTTAGAAAAGCTGCAACATTAATTTGTTGCAGCTTTTTTTGTTAGTATAATTCTCCATTCAAGTAAATATTTTTAGAAAACCTTACATCATTTAATAGGTTAGAATCATTCAGTAAATTTTTAGACTTGTCTAAAATAAAGCAACTTTTATAGGGTAAATAACGTCTATTGTCTATTAAATTTAAAAATGCAACATAAGTTGTTAAATTTTTGTAAACTTTGTAAACTACATTCTACTCAAAAAAATATTCATAACTAAAAATAAACCCCATGAAAAAATCAATATTATTTTTAAACTTAATTTTGAGTTTGTTTATTACACAAAGTGTAATGGCTCAAATAACATTTGATAACGTTCCTCCATTATCAGGAGGGGGAAATACTGCTGGTGGAGTTTCTTTCAACTTTACTACTAACCAAAGTATTACTATACAAAACTTAAGATGTGCTTTTAGTACAGCTACTGGTACAGCAACAATTTGGTATAACCCACAAAAAATTAATGGGGCTCCTAATGTTTCTACAGCAAATGGCTGGATTAATTTGGGTACTTCAGCTCCATTCGCTGGACAAAGTCCTGCATCTTCATCTCCTGTAGTACAGACAATACCAGTGCCATTAAATTTAGTCATGCAACCTCAAGATACTTTTGGTATTTTTATTCAATGGACGGGAAATGTTTACCCAACTACTAATACAAATATTCCAACCTTTACAGATGGAACTGTTACAATAATTGCGGATGCTTCTAGTGCATTTACGGGAACAGGAACAACTCCTTCATATAATCCAAGGCAAATTAATGGGGGAGTTATTTATACATTAAATACTCCATGTTCAGGAGCACCAACTGCCGGTACGGCTACTGCTCCAACAACTGTTTGTGCTAATCAGCCATTTGATTTGTCACTATCAGGTCAAACTGTTGGAACAGGGTTAACTTACCAGTGGTTATCAGCTCCTTCAGCAACAGGCCCTTGGACACCTATTTCTGGGGCAACTTCATTTACTGAAACAGTTTCTCAAACAACAGACACTTATTATGCATGTGAAGTTGTATGTACAAATAGTTCTTTAGCAGATACAACTGTAGCAATTTTTGTACAAACAAACCCCAATTTGCCAGGAGGAACCTATACTATTGGAGCAACAGGAACTTATCCTAACTTTACAGCAGCAGTTGCCGCTATGTCATGTGGTATTTCAGGGCCAGTTGTATTTAACGTACTATCAGGTTCAGGTCCATTTAATGAACAAGTTACTATTCCTCAAATTATAAATGCTAGTGCAACAAATACCATTACATTTAACGGAAATGGAGAAACTATTACATCTGCTACAACTACATCTGCACGTTCTATAATTTTATTAGATGGAGCAGATTATATAACTATAGACAGTTTAAATGTAGTAACCCAATCAGCTACCAATAATTTTGCAATACAGTTAACCAACGATGCGGATTTTAATACCATTAATAACTGTAATATTGATTTAACTTCTACTTTAAATGAGGCTGGTTCAACCAACGCAGGTATTGTAGTGTCTGGTAGTTTAACTAGTGCTACCACAGCAGGAGCATCAGGTACCAACAATACCTTTACCAACAACACTATTACTGGAGGATATTATGGAATTACTATTAATGGTGCTTCTTCTACTAATCAATCTTTAAGTAATATAATTTCAGGAAATACCATACAAGATTTTTATTATTATGGAACATACTTAAGAAGTATATCTAATTCTGTCATCTCTAATAATGATATACATAGAATGAATAGAGTAAGCGTTAGTAATTTTTATGCTATGTATTTTATTACAAGTGGTAGCAGAAACTTAATAGAGGCTAATGAAATACACGATGCTTATACAGGAACTATAACATCTAGCACTAGTACTTCTTACCCAATTTATCACACTGGAATTGACGCTGCTTTAGGAGACGAAAACAGAGTGATAAATAACTTAATTTACAACATTAATAACAATGGAACTGCCTATGCGTTTTATAATTCTAGTAGTGATGGGGTTCATTATTTACACAATACTATTTCTTTAGATGACCCTAATGCTACTGGAGGAGACACAAGAGGTTTGTATCAAACACTTACTGCCTCAAACATAGAATTTAAAAATAATATTATTTCAATAACTAGAGGTGGAACAGGTAGTAAATATTGTATTTATTTAAATACGTCAGGCTCTTCGGTTGCCAGCAACAACAATGTATTTTACATGAACGCCCCAGCCGGAACGAATAACTTAGGTTATTCAGGAGGCGACCAAGCTACCTTGCTAGATTGGCAAACTGCCACTTCAGGTGATGCCAATTCTATAGCTGATGATCCAATTTTTGCAAACCCTTCATCAGCACAATTTGCACCTACCAATGCAGGTATAAATGGTATAGCTGATGCTACTGTTAACGTTTTAACAGATTTTTACGGAGTAACAAGAGCAGCAACTCCAGACCCTGGAGCAATAGAATTTACTCCACCAGCTTGTCCTCAACCATCTAGCTTAGCAGCTATTAATGTTACAGGCTCAACAGTAGATTTAAGTTGGACAGAAAATGGAACAGCTACCATCTGGGATATAGAATGGGATACAGCAGGATTTACTCCAACAGGTATTCCAACAATTGTGGGTACTACCAACAACCCACAGCAAATAACAGGTTTAACTCCGTTAACTGATTATGAATTTTATGTAAGAAGTATTTGTGGCGTTAATGATACCAGTTTATGGTCAGGACCTTATTTGTTCACAACTGGTTGTGCTACTCAGTTATCTGGAACTTATACCATTGGTACAACAGGGAACTACTTAACCTTTACCGATGCAGTTAATGAAATGATTACTTGTGGAATTTCTGGACCAGTAGTATTTAATGTATTATCAGGTTCAGGACCATTTAACGAACAAATTACTATCCCACCAATTCTTGGAGCAAGTGGAGTAAACACCATTACCTTTAATGGAAATGGAGAAGTGATAACATCAACTACTACCTCTTCAACTCGTTCTATCATTTTATTAGATGGAGCTGATCATATTACTTTTGATAGTTTAGTAGTTCAGACACAATCTTCTACCAATAACTTTGCTATACAATTAATTAATGATGCAGATTCAAACACGATTAATAATTGTGTAGTTGATTTAACATCTACTTTAAATGATGCTGGTTCAACTAATGCAGCTATTGTAGTATCAGGTAGTTTAACCAGTGCAACAACAGCAGGGGCATCTGGTGCGTACAATACAATTACTAACAATCACATTATTGGAGGATATTACGGTATTACTATTAATGGTGCATCCTCAGCTAGTGAATCAAATGGTAATATTATTAATAATAATCGTATAGAAGATGCATATATTTATTCCACTTATTTAAGAAGTATTTCAAACTCTACTATTAGTTTTAACGATATCAGTCGTCCAAATAGAACAAGTGTTAGCACTTTTTATGGTTTATATTTTATAACAAGTGGAGAAAGAAATACAATTGAAGGCAATAGAATACATGATCCATATAGAGGTATAGGTGGTGCTTCATCAAGTACTTCATACCTCATTTATCACTCAAGTGTGGATGCTACAGTTGGAAATGAAAATAAAGTAATAAACAATTTAATTTACAACATCAATAACAATGGATCTATTTATGCCTTATACAATGCAGGTAGTGATGGCGTTCATTATTACCACAATACGGTATCTCTAGATGACCAAAACGCTACTGGTGGCTTAGCTAGAGGATTTTATCAAACAACTCTTGCTTCTAACATTGAGTTTAAAAATAATATCATAACTAATACACGTTCAGGTGGTGGGGTATTATATTGTATTTATTTAAACACTACAACATCTACAATTGTGAGCAATAATAATGTGTTTTATACCCCTACAAGTATAAATAGCCTTGGTTATTATGGGGGAGCTCAAAACACACTAATAGACTGGCAAACAGCAACAGGTGGAGATGCTAACTCAGTAGATGCTCAGCCTTTGTATGCTAACCCAACAGCTAATAATTATGCGCCTAGTAGTCCTTTGGTGGATGGTATAGCAGATGCATCAGTAAATGTATTAACGGATATTTTTGGTGCAACAAGAGCAGCAACTCCAGATCCTGGAGCTATTGAGTTTACACCTTCTAGTTGTAGCCAACCATCTAACTTAACTGCGATTAATATTACTAATTCAACAGCAGATTTAAGCTGGATAGAAACAGGCACCGCCACCACATGGCAAATAGATTGGGATACAGCTGGAGTTGCTCAAGGTTTTGGTAACTTAGTCGTAACAACAAACAATCCACATACCATCACAGGGTTGTCTGGTCAAAGCGAATATAGATTTTATGTGAGAAGTATTTGTTCAGTAGGAGATACAAGTGTTTGGGGAGGTCCTTATACCTTAACGACACTATGTGCGCCATCAACAGCACCATGGTTAGACGATGTAGAAACGCATGCTACAACAACCAACTCAACAATAGAAAACTGTTGGTCGTCATCACCGTCAGGCACAACTGCTGCTTTTAGATGGAATATAGATGGAGCGGGTTCAACTCCAACAGGAAGCACAGGACCTTCTGGAGCTTATAGTGGCAACAATTATTTTTATGTTGAATCTTCAAGTGGATCAACTGGTGATGAAGCTTTCTTATCCTTACCATTAGTTGATGTTTCTGCACTAACAAGTCCAATGTTAGAGTATTACTATCACATGTATGGATCAAATACTGGAGATTTATATGTAGAACTATTTGATGGTGCTAATTGGAACAAGATTGACTCCATAAAAGGAGAACAACAAACAGCTGATACTGACCCATGGATTAAAAAACAAGTGGTAATTAGTGGTGCTACTTCTGATACACTTCAAATACGATTTGTTGCTGTAAAAGGTGGTGGAATACAAGGAGATATCAGTATAGATGATGTTAGTGTAAAAGAAACTCCATCTTGTCCGGAACCAAACTTTTTAGGAGTTAATAACTTACTTCCAAATCAAGCTGATTTTGTTTGGACAGAAGTAGGTTCAGCAACAACTTGGCAAATAGAATGGGCGTTATCTGGATTTACCTTAGGTAATGGTGTTAGATTAAACACAACCACAAATCCTCATACACAATTAGGGTTAGCTCCTCAAACAGAATACGAATTTTATGTGAGAAGTATATGTGGTGTTGGAGATACTAGCCTATGGGTAGGACCATACACCTTTACAACTCCTTGTATGATAGTTACTTCATTCCCTTACTTTGAAGATTTTGAAAACGGTAAAGGAT
>CALCHN010000072.1 GCA_937901255.1 uncultured Flavobacteriales bacterium
AAAAGAAGTTACCAGCAAATCTAACCCGACAAAATGAAAAACATGGATAATAAAGAAGAAATACCTCCAACGGTTTTTATATCTTATTCACATGACAGCGAAGAACATAAAACGTGGGTATTGCAATTAGCCACAAGACTTTATTCAAACGGAGTAAATGTATTATTAGATGTATGGAATTTATCTCTCGGAAAAGACGTTGCCTCCTTTATGGAGAGAGGTTTGACAGAGGCAAATCGAATTATTTGTGTTTGTTCAAATAAATATGTAGAAAAATCGAATAATGGAAAAGGTGGTGCAGGCTACGAGAAGCAGATAATGACAGCTGAATTAGTTGGAGACCAAAATACAGATTTGATTATTCCGTTAATAAAAAATAATACACTGACTCGAAAGACACCAACTTTTCTTGCTGGAAGAATGTATATTAATTTTGATGATGAAATTTTATATGAAAAAAATTATTGGGATATTCTGAGAGATATTCATAAAGAACCTGTTTTTCCTGTTCCTACAATTGGATCAAATCCTTTTAAAAACATCAGAAATTTTTCGCAAGAAAAACTTGTTCCCACAAACGAGAAGTATCTTTCACCTGCAATGAATGGAAAAGTTACGTTTGATTATTCAAACAACAATCATATGTACACCGTTGGTTGTAACGAACTAATGTTTGAGGTTAGATGGTCAAATGCAAGCAACAATTCAATTCATTTATATAATGACCCGAATTCAATTTTAAGTATAGCCCGTGTTAAGGATGTTACGGAAATCAATGAGATTGCAGATGCAAGAAATTATGATACATCTTCCAGAACAAGGACAATTAAGTTAAATGAAATAGCACTAATGCAAAATATAAATGGCTTTTATTGTGCCATTAAAGTCACAGCTATTTCTGCTGAAAGTCACGGTGCTGAAAATGATATTGTAACTTTTGAATATTTTATACAAACAAATGGCTCTCCAGACTTCACGAATTACAAGAGCAACTGGTAACAGTGGCTTACCGCAAGTGAGGGTGATGTGGTTATTTGTAGGTTTCTGCTTTTATTTTACATTAGTTTTAGCCGACAGTTGGTCGTTCCAAAACCCCACCTGTGGTAAGCTGCAAAACGTTATGCCTTAATATAAAAAACAAAAATTGACATTATGAGCTATTCAGCATTTGTAAAAATCAATGAAAGTGGATTTAATAAAATATTAAGCCATTTCAAAAAACAAAGACCAAGTACATTTAACTATGGGACAGATTATTTTCATTTTAATCCAATTAATTTTTGCGAATTTGATGAGGATTTTAGTTCGACACCTTATTCCACAAAACTTGAGGCGATTAGTTTTCCAGGGATAAAGGACAAACTACAATTTTCATTTCAAATAAGAGATATTAAATTTGATTTTCATCCCAAGTCGATTGTAAATAATGAAGTTGATATTCCAAACCAAACCTTACAATTTTGTTTTAGAATATGCTTAGGGATTCAATTCGAAAATTTAGAAAAATTTTGTTCTTGCTTTTCTGTTATAACAAATGGAAGGTTTATAAGAACTATTGAAAGCGGGACTGAGTTTTTGTTTCCAAATATTGATTTGATTACTATTCCTGAAATCAAGCCTGACCACCTAAAAATAATTTTTGAGAAAATTATTACTCAGACAGTAAATAATGAACTATTAAAACAAGTGAAGACAAGTGTAGAATCACTCTCTTTTGAACTTGGAAACGAGTATGATTTCAAGTTGGCGCTTGCTTCAAACCTTCCAAATCCATCTATTTCAGATGATAGTATTTCAATTTCATTAATTATTAAAAACTAATCTTATGAGTGATATTCAAATCAAAGTAAAAGAACATTTACTTGAAAAGATATTTGAAGCGCAAAAAAAACTATTTTCAATAGATAAACCATTTCCATGGACTAGTGGGAGATTTAAAGTAAGGGGAAGTGTAAAAGCACATTTGCAAGATGGAGACATCAACTTAGTTAGAGCAGGTGTTTTATCACCTAGAGAGGCTCAAATTGAAATTAAGGAACTAGATGTTGTTTGGGAAGATGTTAGATTTCAATTTGGATTAGATATTCCAACTGTTACAATCGGTGGCGGATGTATTATCCGAGCATTTGGAAAATGTCGTATACGGCTTCCAAGAAAATCATTTTTTAAATCAGATATTGATTTAATAACACCTGAATTTCGACTTCCTAAATTCCGAAGTGAAATTTCAATGAGTGCAATCCCGATAGTAAAAATTCAAACTGATAAATATGAAGTCAAACTAAGAGCATTCAGACCAGATATTGATTTTATTGATATTGCTGATACAATTGGAGATGCCATAGATTCTTTTGTTGAAAAGGTTGTAGATAAACTTCTTGGTTTTTTACCAAGATGGGCTCGTTCACTTGTAATAAGGATTTTAGGTAATTTGAGTAAATTAATTAGAAAGCTACTTGATTTAACAGATGATATTGAAGAATGGTTATCCAAAATATTAGGAATGAGTTTTGGCTTATTTGATTTTATAGCAGACATAGCTTTAAAAATATTTGGTTCTGATTTTAAAATATTTGAAGTAGATAATCCATATCAATTAATAGGTACACAAAATGAATTAAAGCCAATAATGGTACCTATTAATGATTTAAACGTAAATGTTGATGCTGACAAAAAAGAATTAATTTTAACCGCTAATTTTTAAAACTATGATAGAGCTAAATAAAAATCTAGTACAGAATTTCGATATAGACACTAATTACATAACCCCTCCTATTGATTTTATAGTAAATTTAAAGACTGAGGGAGTCTATGAAGGGGAAGTGTTTATAAATGAAAGATTCCACTCTAAATTACAAATTTTATGCAATGTTAATAGTCCAGATTTCCAATTAGATATTGAACTATCTAAATTGAAAGAGAATCAAACAAACAAGTTCTCCATCTTACCAGATGGTTATCTTGTATTTTTTCTTTCAGAAGGAGAGGAATATTATCATATACAACTAATGAAAGATGACACAATTATTTTTGATAACCGGTCTTTACAAGGTAATGAATTACTTGCACTAACCTTGGTTACCCCAGGCAAATACATATGTGTAAATGAAAATCCAATCTCAACAATGAAAATATTGGTAGAAGAAATTGTAGGTGACGAATATGAGGAGACCGAACCTATTGAAATATTGATTACTGAAAATGGTTTTTCTAAATCACAAATAGTAATTGAATCAGCTCAAGCTATTCTTTTTAGCCTTTATAAAAATTGTCGATTGAAAATCACCCCTGAAAATGAAAGCGAATTGAATAAAATGAATAATTCTTGGACAGGTGCATTAATGAACATAAAAAAAGAAAATAACAAGGCATAACAGCAACTTGCAAGCAACCCTAAGAACGACAGTATCCGAAAAAACTGACTGTTGTAAATCGAACTTTGATTTCTTTATATAAACTTACAGACTGACTTGGCGACATACCGACTGACCCAATTTTTTTTAAAATTTTTCATACCGCACATTTTAAAAAATAATTTTAATTAGCCGCAGTAGCCGACACATGACCCAAGTTTTGCAAAAGAACCATTTTCCCACCGCGAGAAAAAAGAATGAAAAATATAATTCACTTTCAAAAAAGTGTTTTATATTTGTCGAATATTGACAAGTCTAAATTAACAAGTCGAATGGAAACCAGTTTTGGAAAATATATCAGGAAATTAAGGACAGAGAACGGAATGACTTTGACACAGTTAGCCGCTCAACTGGAATTGGACTCAGCTAATTTGAGCAAGATTGAGAACGGAAAGAGAGAGTTTGACGAAAAACGACTTGAAAAACTTGCAACAGTTTTCAGTCTAAAACTTGACGACATCAAAACAGAATTTTTCAGCGACCTTTTCGCAAAAAAGATTTATGAGAGTAATTGCTCAATGGAAACGCTGATGGTAGCAGAAGAAAAAGTAAATTACCTAAAAAGTATGAATGTGAAACAAGGAGTAATAAAGTTTAACACGAATGAGTAAAGTGAAACCGACAGTTATAGATTTATTTTGTGGTTGCGGAGGACTTTCTTATGGCTTTATAGAGGCTGGTTATGACGTTGTGCTTGGTATTGACCATTGGCAAGATGCCATAAAAACCTTTGACCACAATCACAAGGGCTCAATAGGTTTAGTTGCTGACTTATTTAAAGAAACACCGAATGAAATAAGCAAAAAGACAGGAATAAAAAAAGCTGACATCATCATTGGTGGTCCACCCTGTCAAGGTTTTTCTATTGCAGGAAAAAGGATTGTAGATGACGAAAGAAACAAACTCTATAAATCATTTGTAAGTTTTGTGGAATTTTACAAACCACACGTTTTCCTAATGGAAAACGTACCAAACATTGTTTCAATGGGGAAAGGTGTTGTAAAAGACAATATCATTGAAGATTTTAAAAAACTCGGATATAATGTAGTTTACAAAGTGCTTTTGGCTTCTGAATTTGGCGTTCCACAAAACAGAAGAAGAGCTTTTTTCATAGGAACAAAAGGAAAACAAGTTTTCAAGTTCCCTGAAACAAAAAACCCTGAGTTTATATCATCAAGTGAAGCAATTTCTGATTTACCTGAAAAATCAATCACAGACGGAGCGAAATATCCATTAAAAGCAAGATCTGAATTTCAAGAAAAAATTCGACAAGGCTCAAAAGGTTTGTTTAATCACGAAATTACAAATCACAATGACCAAACGATTGAAATCATTTCAATGGTGCCTGATGGTGGTAATTACAAAAATCTTCCCGAACACTTACATAAGACTAGAAATGTAAATATTGCATGGACAAGGTTAAATAGTACAAGGCCAAGTTTTACAATAGACACAGGGCACAGACATCATTTTCATTACAAATTCAATCGAGTACCGACTGTGAGAGAAAGTGCAAGAATACAGTCTTTTCCTGACTCGTTCGTGTTTTTAGGAAGTAAAACTAGCCAATATAAACAAGTCGGAAATGCCGTTCCACCTATTTTAGCTATGGAATTGGCTAAAGCAATTAAAAACTATCTATGAGTGATATAAAAACTTACAGAATACCTGATGAATATTTTTTTCGGATTCATCACATTAGACCACGTTTTAAAAATGATGTAGAAGAAGTTTTATTGTACGTGGCTAACTCTATATCAGAAATGCCCATTTTATCTGAAAAAGAATTTAATATTGAGTTGAATAAAGTATTATTCGAGTTTAAGAAAAACGCTACCGCTAGTAAAAAAACTATTAATAATTGGAGGACAGAAATTTCGGCTTTGTTTGGTTTTATTCAAGAAAGAGAAAACTATCTTTATCCAAGTGTTACAGCTAAAAGATTAGCTAATAATCAATATTTAGATGAATTTTTCAATTACTTTTTATTTTCATTTCAATATCCTGGTGGACACATCAAATCTCAAAATGTGATCAAACAAATTGAAGCAGGGGTAAGGTTTAAACCTTGTCAATTTATCTTGCAGATATTTCTTGAAGGAGAAATAATGACAAATAAACCTTTCAGCTTAACGGCAGAAGAGTTAACGCATTGTGCTTACTTCGATATTAGGGTAACGACAGGTAAAAGACTTCCAAAAGATGTTGTACAACTAATTTTACAGAACAGAATAGATAATGTCGAATATGAATACACATATGAGGAATTAAGAAACAAACGTACAAGAAAATTTCCTTCAATTGGTGACATTAATCGATATGCAAGTGACATTTTAGACTATATGGTTTTAGCAAACCTTTTGCAACATAAAGGAACAGGTTATTATTATTATTTAAATGAAAACAATAAAGATGCAATTAATTATCATTTAAATGAAAATGTTTGGTTTAGTGGATATGATAAGTATTATAATAAATTAAATATCAAAACTGCTGAAATCGGGGAAGTAGAAGAAATCTGGTTTGACTATGTAAATAGTTTTGAAAATATTGAAGAATTTGCCCCCCATCTTAATCAATTAGAAGCAGAAAATATATCTGAACTTATTAAAGAGTATTATTCTAGATTAAGAGGTGATAGAAAAGTTCCGACAAAAATATTTGGAGATTATGGAGAGACTCTGATTTTAGCACACGAATATTTAAGAACTAAAGCTGGTTCTAATAGACAGCATCTAATAAACAAAATCCCTACTGCACTGGGGGTGGGGTATGATTTACAAAGTATCGAAATTGAGAAAATGAAGCGGTATATCGAAGTAAAAACAACAAAATCAAGAAAAGCGATAAAAAATTATCGGTTTAAACTTACTCCAAACGAATGGGATACAGCCGAAACCTTAGGCGATAATTATTATGTATATTATTTAGTAATAAACGAAAAAGGTAAAAACATCTTTGTTATCCAAAACCCTATCAAGCAATTTGAGTTAGGAAATATAAAGATTGATAAAAATTTAGTGGTTGAATTTTCTAAAACATCTGGACAATGGGAAAAGCTATTAGAAATAATAAATTAAAGGTTACTTCATTATTTTGCGGATGCGGAGGAATGGACTTAGGAATTCAAGGAAATTTTGAATTCTTAGGAAAACATTTTGAAGAATTGCCTTTTGAAGTTGTTTATGCAGCCGACAATGACGACTATGCAACAGCAATTTACAATACCAATTTTGAACATAAATGTGAAATAAAAGATGTTCGTGATATTATACCTAGTGAAATTCCTGACCATGATATTTTACTCGGTGGTTTCCCTTGTCAATCATTTTCCATTAGTGCACAAAATCCTCCTAGGCTTGGCTTTAAGGACGATAGAGGTAAACTGTTTTTTGAAATGGTTAATGTATTGAAAGAGAAACAACCACGTTTCTTTATTGGCGAAAACGTAAAAGGAATTTTGTCTGCGAATAAAAGAAAGGCATTTCCAATGATTATAAACGAATTTAAAAATGCAGGCTACTATATTCATTACAAATTATTAAACGCTTCAGAATTTGGAGTTCCACAGAAACGAGAGAGAGTATTTATTGTAGGTTTCAAAAACTTTGAAGATTATTTTAAGTTTCGTTTTCCGCATCCCAATTCACTCAATGGCTCAAAAGTTAAATTAAAACAAGTGATTGACCCACATGCAGACCATGATGATAAATGGTTTTTCAGTCAAAGAGCAGTTGATGGCATGCTTCGAGTACGAGAGAAAATGAATAAAGGTAGAGTTCAGGATTTGGAGCAACCTTGTAATACTATTAGTTCACACTTAGCAAAAGTAAGCTTAAACGGAACAGACCCTGTATTAATGGTTGATGGCAAATACAGAAGATTTACTCCAAGAGAAGCGGCAAATATTCAATCATTTCCGGAGACATTCAAATTAAATGTAGTTTCGGAAAATAGACAATACAGAGCAATTGGAAATGCAGTTCCCCCAGTTTTGATGTGGCATGTTGCAAATTCTTTGGTAAAATATTGTAATGTAGATAACCCCAATGATGTGATACAAGAAAAAGGAGCACAAGTAAATTAAAATTGAAAATAGAATAATGGCATACATTAAATTAAATATTTTACTGATTTCTGGAAATGATTAAATATTATTTGGAAAATAATATCATTTAAATAGACAGGGGGAAATAGTAGATTTATTGACAAAAATTAGAGTTTTTACAAAATACAATCGACCATTTTGGAAAAAGAATTGGTTGAGGTTGGGAAAAATATATAAATGCCGGCAGCGACTATTAAAAATGTTACTTAGCAAAAAATTAAGCAATGGAAGCACTATTAGAATACTTTACTAAGAATCCAAATATGGTAATTCCAATAATATCTGCCATAGCTGTGATTTGTGGATCTTGTATTGCATTAGTTAGTTCATTTCTTACTAGTCGGTTAAGTGGAGCAAATAATATTAAAGTCGAACGAGAAAAACTTAATTCAAGTTTAATAATTAAAGCCATAGATACCGATGATTACAGAAGAAGCTTAGATAATCTGCAATTTTTCTTATCCATTGGACTTATAAAGGATAAAAAAGGATGGTGCGAAAAAAAAGGAAATATTCAAAAAGTAATTGATGGAGACATCGATATACCAATACCTGCACTTAAAAGATTAAAATATGACATTATTGCCTCAAATAGAAATTCTGTCTTTTCTCTCCAAACATCTATAAATGCTAGAATCGAAATTTCACATAATGAAATAGAGATAACTTTAAACTCCCTTGAATTGGAATTAAAAGAAAGTTATCCTTACGAAAAAGCATATATTCCTTTTATAGTTGCAGGATTGACAAAGTATACAAATCGTTCAAAAGGAATTTGGAACACTGAAAAGAAAAGTAATACGGTTAAAATCGATCTGGAAGTTACTAAGGAAAAATCAACACAATTAAAGGATTTAGTATTTAAAATTGATCGCAGAACATATGACAACCTAAATGACTATTGGATTACATTTGAAATAAGTCAAAAAGAAAATAAAGACGACGAATCTTATGGCACATCATATTTGCATTATAAGGATTTAAATAAGGTGATATAATACAATATGTAAATTCATCCTACAAAATGTCCTCCTCGTCTCTCTTGCCTCCTGCAGAAAATTCCTCGCATGTTTTAACATCTCTAAACCCATAAGAATTATATATTTGAACGAAAGTGGGGAGAATTTACTCGCTGATGGTACTCTAGAAAATCACAAAACTGAGTTTTTTAGCTCATGATTAAATTATAACTTAAAATAACGTCACTAGGAGTATTTATAAATTATGTAGCTGACAAATAAGTTTTATTATTAAATGCTTAAGTATAGTACTTTTGTTGCTGGAATAAACAAGTTTTTATTAATTGAATTATACCCATTCAGGTATATTTCACCTAATAATCCCTAAACTATACCCGTAATGGTATAAAATAGCTTCATCAAAAGAAATTTATACCCGTATTGGTATACTATTAGTATAATTTCTTATATTTATACCCGAAAAGGTATAAAACAATGAACAAACTAAGTCAATTTGTAAAAAAAAGAAGGAAATCTCTTGGATTAACTCAAGAGGACCTTTCGTTCAAATCCGGTGTAGGTCTAAGATTTGTGAGAGATCTCGAACAAGGAAAAAAAAGTTTGCAAATGGATAAAGTGAACCAAATATTATCACTTTTTGGTCATGAACTTGGTCCAATTAAATCAGAAAGAGATGAAGAAAGCTAAAGTATACATGTATGAAAAGTTGGCCGGTATACTTACTGAAGACGAAAATGGATTTCATTTTCAATATGACCAATCTTATCTAAAATCAAATGAAGCTGAACCTATTAGTTTAACCTTACCTCTGACAAACAAAGAATACGAAAGCAAAACAATGTTTCCTTTTTTTGATGGCTTAATACCGGAGGGTTGGCTATTGGATATCGCTCAAAAAAATTGGAAATTAAATCCAAGGGACAGAATGGAAATATTATTAAAAACATGTCAAGATTGTATCGGGGCTGTATCAATAATAGAGATTTAAAATCATGGAAAACAAATGTCTGTACTGTTACAAAGAAATTAATTCAACAGAATTAAAAACTCAAGCCGGGATTGAGGGCTATCACCCAATATGTAGTAAAAAGTTTTACGGAAATTCTACACCTCCAATTTTAGATTTTACCGAAGATCAAATATTAGAACTTGCAGAACAAGTAATAAAAAGTCAAAGAACTGTAACGGGTGTACAACCGAAACTTTCACTAGGATTAAGGAATGAAATAAATGCACCTGAACGATTAACGATTGTAGGATTATTTGGAGAATATATTTTAAAACCTCAAACCAACTTCTTTCCTAATCTTCCGGAAATTGAAGACTTAACGATGCATTTAGCCGAAAAAAGCAAGATTAAGACCGTAAGACATTCGCTGATAAAGCTGAAATCAGGGCAACTAGCATATATCACTAAAAGAGTTGATCGGAATAATGGCAAAAAATCACATATGGAAGATATGTGTCAATTAACTGAAAGACTGACCGAGCACAAATACAAAGGATCTTATGAACAAGTTGCGAAGGCAATCAAAAAATATACTGCCAACCCCGGATTAGATGTAACTGATTTTTATGAATTAGTTCTCTTCAGTTTTTTAACCGGCAACAATGATATGCATCTTAAAAACTTCTCTCTACTAAAAAGAAATTTGAGCTATAACTTTTGTCCCGCATATGACCTAGTTGCATCAGAACTGGTTGTAGAAGGAGACGATGAAGACCTTGCTTTGAATCTAAATGGGAAAAAGAAAAAAATTAAACGAATAGATTTTGAAATCGCTATGAAAGGAGCCGGAATTGAACCAAAAGTAATTGAAAATATTTTTAAAAAATATAAGAAACTACTTCCTACTTGGACCAAATTTATAGACGAAAGTTTTTTACCTGACTCAATGAAGAAGGAATATAAAATGTTGATTAATAAAAAATCAATTCAAATTGAACTATAAAAACTAATGCAGTAAGGTATATAGTGGCCACCCTTGGGGATAATCAAAATCCGATTGCTGCATGTCATATACAATGGAGTAAGTTATTTAGGGAAGGATGAAAATACTATTGGAGCATACGAGATTTTGAAATAGTTATTATAAAGATCTTCTTTTGTATTTCTCAATTAATTTTATTGAGATTTATAGCAAATATTCGCTAAATTGGGATTCCACAATGAAGAAATATGCGTAAGTCTGTATGGAACTTGCGCAAATAAACAAGTTAGCAGTAACCTTAAAGAAAACGCAGTCTACTATATGAACATTGACCTTATACTCAACAATATATATCCGCTTTCAGATACTTCAAAAGAGTTGCTGAAAAAATCAATTTCAGAGGGCAAATACAAAAAAGGACATATTCTTTTGGAAGCTGATAAAATTGAAAAAAACATCTATTTCATTAAGAAAGGTGTAGCAAGAGCATATTCAAATAAAGATAATGTTGAAATCACTTTTTGGTTTGGCAAAGAGGGCGACACTATTATTTCAATGAAAAGTTATATAGCCAATCAAAAAGGATATGAAAATATAGAACTGTTGGAAGATTGCGAACTATACGAACTGAAAACAACAGACTTGCAAAAAATCTTTGATGAATATATTGATATTGCAAATTGGGGGCGGAAATTTGCAGAGCAGGAATTGGTCAAAACAGAAGAACGGCTTATTTCCCGACAAGTCCGAACAGCAACGGAACGATACAAAGAACTTTTAAAAGACAATCCTGACTTAATCCAACGAATACAATTAGGACACATCGCTTCTTATTTAGGGATAACACAAGTCAGTTTGAGTAGAATTAGGGCAAAAATAAAGTAAACGGCTCATTTTTTATCATTTGTAAAATTTTCCCTCAATTCGATTTACGACCTTTGCAAATAAAAAATCAAGGGAATGAATTGGATTATTTTAGTTGTTGCAGGGTTATTTGAAGTGGCTTTTGCGTTCTGTTTAGGTAAAGCAAAAGGAACAGCAGGAAATGAAATGTATTTGTGGTATGCAGGCTTTCTTGTTACCCTTACTATCAGTATGGGGCTTTTAATCAAAGCAACCCAAACCCTACCAATTGGAACTGCTTATGCGGTTTGGACAGGAATTGGTGCAGTCGGAACAGTTTTAATTGGTATTTTTGTATTTAAAGAACCTGCAGCGTTTTTGCGAGTACTTTTTCTTACCACTTTAATAGGCTCTATTATCGGGCTTAAAGCAGTATCAGCACATTAAATAATACTTGCATAAAATGAATATAATAATCAGAAAAGCCGAAGAAAAGGACAGTGAGAAAGTTTGGCATTTAATGAAAGAACTTGCAATTTTTGAAAAGTACATCAACTGTTTTGCAATCACACCCGAAATTGTAAAAGAAAGCGGTTTTGGTAAAAACCCACCTGATTTTTATTGTCTTGTGGCAGAAGATAATGATAAAATTGCAGGAATGTTGGTTTATTATTTTCTTCCATATACAGCCCGAAATCGTCCTGCAATTTATATGAAAGAACTTTATGTTGATGAAACATATAGAGGTCATAGAATTGGCGAACAACTAATGAATGCTTTAAAAGTTGAAGCGGAACAAAATAATTGCAGTCAAATAAAATGGACGGTTGCACCGTGGAATGAAGCAGGACAACGGTTTTATGAAAGATTAGGTGCTAAAGAAAATAAAGATTGGTTGAATTACGAATGGAATTTATAAAGCTCAAAAGGAACAAAATGAAATTAATTGAAACTAAAAATGTCACAATTCACGATATTGACAAACTGCAAAAAATAGGCAGACAAACGTTCTATGAAACATTTGCAACAGGGAACACCGAAGAAAATATGAAAAAATATTTAGATGAAGGTTTTTCCAAGGACAAATTGACGACAGAACTTAACGACCCAAACGCTGAATTTCATTTTGCAATTCTTGATAACAATGTAATTGGTTACTTAAAACTTAACAGCGGACACTCGCAAACAGAGCTAAAAGACGACAAGGCTCTTGAAATCGAGAGAATTTATGTGCTAAAAGAATTTCACGGAAAGAAAGTGGGACAAATTCTTTATGACAAAGCCATTGAAATAGCCAAACAGAAAAATGCAGACTATGTTTGGTTAGGAGTTTGGGAAGAAAATCCGAGAGCAATCAGTTTTTACAAGAAAAATGGTTTTATTGAATTTGATAAGCACATATTTAAATTGGGTAATGATGAACAAACCGATATAATGATGAAACTGAATCTAAATAATAACTGAAAAGGCTACTGCTAACAGCACCTACCCAAAAGTGGCGGTTCAGTGGTTAAATCAAGCTTTGTGCTTC
>CALCHN010000073.1 GCA_937901255.1 uncultured Flavobacteriales bacterium
ATAGAAATTCCTGCATCAGCATGGCCTGCACACCAAGCTCATGGAGATACGCAAGGAGCTTGTGCACCTTCAACAGGTGGAAATCCTGGAGGAACACCAGGAGGTACTGGAGGGAATTTAGGAGGTCCAAGAGGTGGAAATTCAGGAGGAAATAATAAAATCACTATTTGTCATTATCCACCGGGGAACACAAGCAACCCACAAACCATAGAAATTCCTGCTTCGGCATGGCCTGCACATCAAGCACATGGAGATACGCAAGGAGCTTGCACACCTTCAACAGGAAATAACGGTGGTTCTGGAAACTCAGGTGGGAACAATGGCGGCTCAGGAAATTCAGGAGGAAATAATAAAATCACAATTTGCCATTATCCACCGGGGAACACAAGTAACCCACAAACCATAGAAATTCCTGCATCAGCATGGCCTGCACACCAAGCTCATGGAGATACGCAAGGAGCTTGTTCACCTTCTACAGGAAATAACGGTGGTTCTGGAAACTCAGGTGGGAACAATGGCGGCTCAGGAAATTCAGGAGGAAATAATAAAATCACTATTTGCCATTATCCACCGGGAAACACAAGCAATCCACAAACCATAGAAATTCCTGCTTCGGCATGGCCTGCTCACCAAGCTCATGGAGATACGCAAGGACCATGTTCTTCTTCATCGGTAAAGAAAAAAGAAATATCAACTAAGCCCGGTATTAAAAAATCGGGCATTAAAAAACCTTAACAATGGAACAAGCGTTATCAGAACATTTTTGGAATGAAAAATATGAAAAATGTGAGACAGGGTGGGATATAGGACATGTTTCCACACCACTTAAGGATTATTTTGATCAACTTACGGATAAGGAAATGAGGATTCTTATTCCGGGATGTGGAAATGCGTATGAAGCTGAATACCTGAATCAATTAGGATTTAAAAATGTGGTGGTGTTAGATTTTTCTAAACATGCACTACAACAATTTAAACAACGTGTTCCTACTTTTCCTGAGCATCATTTAATTTGCGAAGATTTTTTTAAGCACAAAGGCACTTATGATTTAATGGTAGAACAAACTTTTTTTTGTGCGTTACATCCAAGCTTGAGAGCAAAATATGCTCAACACACAGCAGAAATATTACGACCTAAAGGAAAATTAGTAGGCTTGTTGTTTGATGACGTTTTAAATACAGAACATCCACCATTTGGCGGAAATAAAGAAGAATATCTAAGCTATTTTTCTTTGTATTTTGATGTCGCCATTATGCAAACAGCAACGAACTCCATACCGCCAAGAGCAGGAAGGGAGCTTTTTATAAAAATGATAAAAAAATAAGCTGATGCTTAAAGATTTAATGGTTGTTGAGTTAGCAAGTGTTTTGGCTGGACCAGATGTAGGGTTGTTTTTTGCCGAAATGGGAGCAAAGGTAATTAAGATAGAAAATAAAACTACCAACGGAGATGTAACCCGACAATGGAGAATAGCTTCAGAAAAAAGTAATCAAGAAAATGTCTCTGCTTATTTTTCATCAGTAAATTGGAATAAAGAACATCTTTTTTTAGACTTAAAACAAGCCAACGATAAAAAACAAGTTGCTGATTTGCTAAAAGATGCAGCCATTGTAATTGCTAACTTTAAACCCGGTGATGCGGAAAAATTATCTTTAGATTATCATTCCATTAAACAAATCAATCCTACCATTATTTATGGAGAAATAAATGGTTTTGGAGAGGATGATAATAGAGTAGCTTATGATGTGGTGCTACAAGCAGAAACAGGTTTTATGGCAATGAATGGTACAACAAGTTCAGGACCTTTAAAAATGCCTGTAGCCATGATTGATGTGTTGGCTGCCCACCAATTAAAAGAAGGAATTTTAGTAGCCTTACTCAACAAAACACAAAGCGGAAAAGGAGCTTATGTACAAGTTACTTTGTATGATGCAGCACTATCATCTTTAAAAAACCAAGCAACTAACTGGTTGATGAATGATGAAAATTCAAAGTTGTTAGGTTCTTTACATCCAAATATTGCTCCTTATGGTGAAACTTACCAAACGAAAGATGGTAAATGGATAGTTTTGGCAATTGGCACGGACAACCAGTTTAAAAGTATGTTGACTATTATTGGAGCAAGAGCACTAATGGATGATGAAAGATTCTCAAGCAACATTAAAAGAGTAGCCAATAGAAGTCTGTTAGATGAATTATTAAAAAACTATTTTAACCAAATTTCTTTGTCCTCTTTTCAGGAAAAATTCCATAAAGCCAACATTCCCTTTGGTGTAATTAAGGATGTTAAAACTGTTTTTGAAGAGGATAAAGCTAAGGCTTTAATTTTAGAAGAAAAAGTAGGAAGCATTAACACCAAAAGAATTAAAACGGCTATTTTTAAGATAACGGAAGGGTGAAAATAAATACATGAAACGACCATGAGTAAAAGCTCCTGAAACAGGAATATGATTAAATAACAAAAGCTCTGAAGGAGCGTAATTTAAAAGCGTTGAGTGTAGCTCATCGTAAAAAAATATACACAAATAAAATTTAACCACATAGGTACATAGTTTTTATATAAAGTTCTTGATAGAAACTCATAGTTGTATCTCGCCAAAGGCGAGATAATCTATATGAAGCTATATATTTCTTATCAAGTTAGTAGTGCTATGTGTCTATGTGGTTAAAAATAAGAAACTACAAAATAAAAATCAAGTAAGGTATAAAAATTTGGATTTAAAACAAAGAGAGGAAGTATTAAAAACGATTAATGATTGGTTAAATGAATAGAGATATTTTAAAATTGATGAATGTTGTTTTTTTATCAATTTTAATTATTCATCATTATTTTTAGTTTAGGGTCTTTATTTCTCAAATCCAGACCACCTTCATAAACAGATTTTAAGTTGATTAAGTAGAACGACCAACCCGTGTGACAACCAAGTCGGATATTTTGCTTTGAATTATCATCTGTCGGAATATTTTTTTGTGTTAGTTCTACGATTACATAATCGTCTAATGTAGAAAGTTGAATATCCACTAAACATTCTCCTGCAAAAGTGAACTGAATAAAATCTTTTCCGTTTGCCTCCGTAATTTTACCACGTTCGGTTTCATCATATAAAAACCAATTCCATTCATAAGTATATCCTTTTTCTATGGGTGTTGCTTTACTTACGGGTTTTCCGTTAGTATCCATAAAAACAGCCTTACTTAAAAACCATTTTTCAATTGATGATGCTGTTGTCCAAGCAGTATAAATATCAGCTAGTGGTGCTTTAATCGCTATTTTTCTTGTAAAGGTGGTCCAATCAAAATTTTTCATGTTAGGTGGTTTTATTTGGTTTGTAGGTTCGTATCATGTTAATGGTGTTTATTATTTCACATTCCACAAGCTGGACACTTGCGGAAGTGGGAGTGGAAAACATTCAACTTTATGCATTATGCTCAAACTTTTGTTATATGTTTTATCATTTTTTGAATAAATACATTGTTAGGTATAGATACTTGTTCTCCATTTTTTGTTTTAAGAATTACGAAAAAAAGACCAATATCACTAACTCTTCCTTCGACTTCGTACTCTTTGTCCATTATTGTTATGGAATCATCAAGTTTAACAGAATGATTAAAGAATATGATTATTCCTGAAGTAATATTTGACAAAATAGACCATTGAGCAAACAATGCTATTCCAATAACCGTAAGAACTGAACCAATAAAAAAAGCCAATTCGGTCTGATCGACACCCCAAAGTATTAAAATGAAACTAAAAACTGAAAGGAGTAAAATTAGATTAAGAGCTTTTTTTATTATTTTACCTCTTGTTTTTTGCATTAAACTATTGTTAACCGTTTTATCAATAATTCGGTAAGCTATTACTCTAAGTATTACATATACTATAACAGCAACACTAGTTTCAATTATTTTTATATGTAGTATATCCATTTAGTTTTTTAATTTATGTACAAGGCTAAGCTTGTGTATTGGAGACTACAGACTTCATAATAACCTCCATTTCAATATAACAAAAATAAGTTTTTTTCTTAGTAAATATTATTAATCGCTTTCGCACTTACTCCACTTCTGACAAAGGACAGTTAAGAGGATGCGTGAAACAGATTGGAATTTAATCTGAATTTGCTAAAACTTGTGTTAGAGTTTCGTTTTTATTCTGTTTTTGAATTACTTACTTTTCTTACTATTTCAACTATTGGATTCGGATTATTCGTTTCGGTATCTTTAGCTAAATATCCAGATTTTTGATGTGAAAAGATTGTAGTAGTCGCTTGAATAAGTACAGCAGCCTTTCTTTCCTCATCAGCTGAATCTATAAATGTGTTATATGTTCCTAGACAATTAGCACGATGTTGATTTACGTTTTGGTTATGTTTTTCAGCAAAGAAATTCTTAACACATAAAACTATTGAATAAGATACAAGAGAAACTAAGGCGGCACCAAATATACCAACCTCAATTCTTAAAGTTTTATCATCTACAATCCATATAATCAAAACTAAAATTAGAATAACCAATATAGCATTACTAATCAATAGTCCGATAGCATTTTTTCTCCAATTATCAGCACTTGTTTTATGTGTCTTAGCTTGGTTTCCAAATATATCAGAATGTACGCTTACTCCACCTTTTGATAATTCAGTTCTTGCAGAGTTTAAAACTTTATTTATCTCATCTTGAGAGTCTTTTGCATTTTTAATAACATTATCTAATTCCTTAGCTTTTTTTACAGCAACAGAACTATCTTGAAGTTTACGATTCTCTAGAGTGATTGCTTCAAGAATTATTTTCCAAATATCTTCTTTTTCCCTCTCGTAGTAACCATTAGTATGATTTGCAGGATTGTTGAAAAACTGAATTATTGGTTGCTTTTGTTGTAAATCAGTTCTATTTGGATCTTTGTCTGTTGTTTGAATTTTGCTTAACTCATCGAAGATTGGTTTTAATTTAAAACTAAGGATATTAAATCTAGAATCAGGTAATTGATTGAGGTTTTCAATGCTTAATTGATTCAGGTAATCTTTTAATTCCTGAATTTTAGGTTTGATTTCATTATATAAAAGAATTCCCTTTGCTTCATTTGCTTTGGAGTTCTTTATTAAATCTTCTATTGGCGTACTTATTATTTCATTAACCCGCTCAATAAATTGTTCTCTTAGTGATTTATCACTCATAACTTATTTTTCCTCAAATATATAAAAAATAGCTTATAAATCAAGCAAATGACTTTTACTAATTTGTAATTGTATAGGTGTTAATACTGTAATAAAACAAAAAAAAAGCTTATCAGATTCCTGATAAGCTTTTTTTGTAATAATTATGTTATTTTTTTATTACTGAACTACTTCCACATCTGCAGAGATGTTAAGGGTAGTAACAATAGGGTCTGTATTAGCCGTAATGGTAACTGTTTTTGTTTGAGCTCCTTGTTGTTTTCCTGGGCTGTATTCCACTACAATTTCTCCTGTTGCTCCCGGTTTAATAGGTTCTTTTGGATAATCAGGAACAGTACATCCGCAGCTTCCTGTTGCATTTTCAATTATTAAAGGTTCTTTACCTGTATTGGTAAACTTAAAAACTTTTGTGTGTTTAGAATCTTGTTTTATTTTTCCAAAGTTATGGCTGTTTTCTGCAAACTGAACAGATGTTTTTGCTCTAGATTCTGATAAAACAGGTGCTGCCGGAGCTGGTTGGTTAGTTGGAGAAGGAGACACTGGGTTAATAGGGTTCAAATCATTAACGTTTCCTGTATTGGTAGTTACTGATGGAGAGGTAGCAATGCTTTCAGAAGCATTATAATCTCTTCTTGCTGGTCTGTCGTCCATAAAGAAGGTATCTACAATTAAGGTTAAAGCTATTACGCCTAATAAGGCAATTTTTAAATTTTCTTTCATAGTTAGTTGTTTTTATTTTTTAATGTGATTACAAATTTACAAAACTTATTTATAAACTAATTTTTCTTTTTTAAAGGTATCGCTCTTTATTTCTTCAACTGCTTTTAATAAAGCATTATCTATATCGCTAATAACTTGATAATAGGCTGAGCTATCCCACATGTTTCGGGCAATTGTTGCTTTTAATCGGGTAAGTAAAAAGTTTTTTGAAGTGTTAATTTGTTCTTCATTTTTTTCTACTTCGTTTTTAGCTGCAAAGTCAACAAAGGCAGTTAATAGCTCATTTTCTGCATCAAAATTATTTTTAAAATCGCTTACTGTTGGGTAAGTTGCCATTAGTTTTTCTCTATTATCTTGTGTGTATTCTAATGCAAATTCATTTACCAAGCCTTCTCTGGTAACCTTGCTTAAGTAATCAGAAATCATACTGGTATCTATAGGAACAAATACATCAGGCATAATTCCTCCACCACCATAAACAGTTCTTTTGCTGTTTAGCGTAGTAAATTTTAAGGAATCAGGAAATGCAATACTATCTTCCGTAACTAACTCTCCGTGTTCGTACCTTCTTGTAAGCTCTTTGTAATATTCTTCCTTGCCTTCATCGTAAGGTCGTTGAATACTTCTGCCAGAAGGCGTGTAATACCTTGCAATGGTTAACCTAACAGCAGAACCATCTACTAAAGAAAATGGTTTTTGAACCAATCCTTTTCCAAAAGATCTTCTTCCTACTATTAATCCTCTATCAAAATCTTGAATAGCACCACTAACAATTTCAGATGCTGATGCGGAACCTTCATCAATTAGAATGACCAATTTGCCTTTCTCAAAACCACCTTTTTCTGTGGTAAAATATTCTTGTTTCGGACTTTTTAAACCTTCGGTGTAAACAATCAATTTATCTTCATAAAGAAATTCATCTACCAACTGAATAGCTGATTTTAGGTAGCCTCCGCCATTTCCTCTTAAATCTAGTATTAAATGTTTTACATCTTTTTGTTTCAACTTAGTTAACCCTTCACGAAACTCGTTAATAGTTTTTTCTGCAAAACGATTTATCTTTATATAGCCAATTTCATCATCTACCATATAAGAAGCATCTACACTAAAAATTGGAATTTCATCTCTGGTAATGGTAAATTTTAATAAGTCTTTCGCTCCTCTACGTTTAACAGCAACGTTTACTTTAGTACCTTTTTTTCCTCTCAATTTGTCTTGTACATCACTGTTTTGAAGGCCAATTCCCGCAATATTTTCTTTATCTACTTCAATAATTTTATCTCCTGCCTGAATACCTACTTTTTCGGAAGGACCTCCGGGAATAGGAGATACCACCACAAGTGTATCGTGCAAAATATTAAACTGTATGCCCACACCTTCAAAATTTCCGATTAAAGGCTCGTTCATTTTTTTTAATTCCTTTTTTGGGATATAAACAGAGTGAGGATCTAATTCTTTTAGTAATGCAACTATGGCTGCTTCGGTAATTTTTTCTTCATCTGTAGAGTCAACATAAGCGTAATTGATAAGTTGAAGTAAATTTTCAATTTTTTGTCCACCTGGTGTAAGCAGGTTTTGAGCGAAAATAGATAACACAAAAAACTGTGCTATTATTAAGAGAGAGATTCTTTTTATAGTCATAATTTCAGTAAAAGTGAGGTTAACAAATTTAGGTAAAAAGTTTAGTAATGAAAGTTAATAAATTATAAAACAACTATTGTGCAACTTTTTATACTTTTTTAAAACCTTCAAGGTCTTGATTGGAAAAGTTATCATAAGATAACTTGGGGTGAGTTGAAATTGTTTTTTACCAACTTATTATAAACTTGATAAAACATCAAAGATGTTTTTTTGTGTTCATATTTTTTCTATTTCTATCAAAAAATTGGTGTAACCCGTGGTAATTTGTGTTGAGAAATTTATTGAGGGTATGAATTATTTTTAAAATTCAACATTTAGTTGTTGTAACACCATTCTGAGGCTAATTAAGAGCTTTTGTTTTTCCTCATTTTCTTCCATATCTATGTTTTCTTCTATATCAAAAATCAAGTCATTTACTTCCTCTTCACCAAAAGTAGCATCAAAGTTTTCTATTACTGTTAATGCTTCTAAGCATACGCTAAAATCTCCATTTACAGCTTCTTGAACTAAAGTACTTAAATAATTGCTTGCATCTAATCCAGATTGCCAAAAAATAGATATTAAAAAGGCTTTGATAGTAAAGTATTTGTCGTTATCTATGGCATTAATAATTGCTTGAGTGGTATTTTCTGCTTTTAAATCAAATAATAATTCAGTAATAGCTTGTTGTACTTCGCTATCTTTATTTGCTAAGTAAACATCTAAAAGTGGTTCAATAGCTTCTGGCTTTCCACTTTTTCTGAGTTGTTTTATAGCGGTTAATACTTTTTGAGTATCGCTTGTTTGTAAATCTTTAAGGATGTTGTTGAATTTATTATCGTTTCTTTTTACAGCCATAGTAAGTTTAATTAGAGTGAAATGAAAAAGGAGTTAAAAGAAATAGGGTGAATAAACAAATTTATCCACCCTATTATTTGATTAAATTTTTAATTAGTAATAAATTAATCTTCTAACTTTTGCAATATATTTAGCTAAACGAATTACTTGTTTAGTGTAGCCAAACTCGTTATCATACCACACATAAAGTACTACATTTTTTTTGTCGTTAGAAACGATAGTTGCGTTGCTGTCATAAACAGAACAACAAATGTTTCCAATGATATCTGTAGATACTAATTCTGGGTCGTTTTCGTATTTAATTTGGTTTACTAAACCTCCTTGAAGAGCAGCTTTTCTTATAAGTTCGTTAATTTCATCAACAGAAGTTTCTTTTTCAACTTCTAAACTAAGAATAGCCAAAGAACCGTTTGGAGTAGGAACTCTAACGGCATTTGCTGTTAATTTTTCTTTTAAAGAAGGAATTACTTTAGTTACCGCATTTCCTGCACCGGTAGAAGTAATTACCATGTTGATAGCAGCAGAACGACCTCTTCTTGGTTTTTTGTGCATGTTGTCCAACAAATTTTGGTCGTTAGTGTAAGCATGAACCGTTTCTATATGTCCTTTTACAACACCTAATTCATTTTCTACTACATAAAGAATAGGAGAGATGGCATTGGTTGTACAAGAGGCTGCTGAAAAGATATTTTCATTTTCTAAGTCTAAGGTGTTTTCGTTAATTCCATAAACAACATTAGGCACTTCTTTGCCCGGGGCGGTTAACAATACCTTGCTAATTCCTTTAGCTTGTGTATGTCTAGAAAGTTGTTCTCGGTTAGAGAAAACACCAGTATTATCAATTAATAAAGCATCATTAATTCCGTAAGAAGTATAATCAACATCTTCAGGATTATTAGCTTCAATTAATTTAACAATTTGTCCGTTAATGATAAGTGCTTTATTTTCAACATCAGCATCTACAGTTCCAGAAAATAATCCGTGTACAGAGTCATTTCTTAATAAAGCGGCTCTTTTAATAATTTCTTCATCAGTTACTTTTCGGGTAACAATAGCTCTTAATCTTAATTGTTGTCCTTTTCCGGCTTGTTTTACCAATTCTCGGGCAGCTAATCTTCCAATTCTTCCAAATCCAAATAAAACTACATCCTTTGGTTGTAATTGATGTCCGTCAGCAGCAATAAAATCTTTTAATTTATCTTTTAAGAAGTCTGTTTGAGAAGCATAGTTAGTTTTTTCGCTGTGCCATTCAGCAGCTAATCTACCTATGTCAATTTTAGATGGAGCAACATCCAAGCTTTCTAATTCTTTAGCTAGAGAAGAGCTATCAAAAATATCAACAGGGTTAAAAGCAATACTTTTTGCTTTTGAATGTAAATTTAAAACATCAGAGATGCTTTTATCTACCAAAGGATTTCTGAAAAGTACTAACTCAATAGATTTTTCGTACATTAAATGTCCGATAGAACTAATAAGCTTAACAGCAGCTTTTTCTCTCCTTACATATTCATTTAGATTTTCTTCGTAGGATTTGTTTTTGTCAAGAATTTCCATGATAACTTTTTAATTGATTTTTAAATGTATATTTATATAACTGTATTTTTTATCCTAAATAGGCTTTAAGTAAGTCACTTTTTGAAGTAGTTCTTAATTTTTTAATCCCTTTTTCTTTTATCTGGCGAACACGCTCACGTGTTAAATTAAAACTTTCGCCAATTTCATCAAGAGAAAGGGGTTGTTTGCATCCTATGCCAAAAAATAATTCTATTACCGATCTTTCTTTGTCGGTTAGTTTAGATAATGACCTACAAATTTCTTTTTGCAAGGATTCATACATCAACAACACATCTGTTTTAGTACCATCAGTATCGGCCAAAACGTCTAATAAACTTCCAGAATCTTCATCATCTCCAAAAGGAGCATCAACAGATACATGTCTGCCCGAAACTTGAATAGAACCGTCAATTTTATCTATACTAATGTCTAATAAATTAGCAATTTCATCTATAGAAGGTTCTCTTTCAAACTCTTGTTCTAGCTTAGAAAATGCTTTTTTTATTTTGCTTAATGAACCTACCTGATTAAGCGGTAAACGTACAATTCTAGATTGTTCTGCTATGGCTTGTAAAATAGACTGACGAATCCACCAAACAGCGTAAGAAATAAATTTAAACCCTCTGGTTTCATCAAAACGTTGAGCAGCTTTTATTAATCCTAAATTACCTTCATTAATTAAGTCAGGTAAGGACAAACCTTGGTTTTGATATTGTTTTGAAACCGACACAACAAATCTTAAATTGGCTTTAACTAATTTTTCTAAAGCAATTTGATCTCCTTCTCTTATGCGTTGAGCTAATTCTACTTCGTCTTCAGCAGTTATAAGTTCCTCTCGACCAATTTCTAATAAATACTTGTCTAACGAAGCACTTTCCCTGTTGGTAATAGACTTAGTAATTTTTAATTGTCTCATCGAGATGCTTTTAAAAGTGAATTGATAGGTAGGCAAATTTAGCCCCTTTTTCTCGATTGAAGGGTTTTAAAACACTAAAATTTTTAACATTAAATTAATTTTAAAACAATGTTTAAAATAATTTAAATATCTATTTGATTGTTAGTTTGTTGGGTTTTTCAACTTAACACTCCATTCAAAATTAAAAATGGCAACTGTTTCGTTTTGTTCATCTTTACCTACAGATTCCATCCAAAAAGTTTCACCTTCTGCAGTTGAGATGGTTTTTTGAAGGGCTGCGTTAATTAGTTCTCCATCATTACAAGTAAAGGTTATTTTGCCTTTGGCTTTTTTAAGAAAAGTACTTTTTTGTTGTGTTACCAACATGGAAATAGTTTGTTTACTGTTTCTTATTTTTTGAAGAACTAAGGTTCCTGTGGTAAGTTCTGCCGACATGGCTAAAACCGCAAAATAAATAGACCCAAAAGGGTTTTGATTTATCCAATGGTGTTTAATGGTTGATGAACAAGCATTATCGGTTATTGATTTTAACCTAACTCCTGCAAAAAAGGCACTAGGTAATTTGGCTAAAAGAAAAAGATGAAACTTGAACATATCGCAAAAATAACTAATGTTTAGTACTTATTTTATCGAGTTCATTAGCGAAAGATTTAGCAAGAATTTTTCTACTAAATTTTTCATATCCTTTGCTATTTACTTTTAAGCTGTTGGATTTATAAGCTGAATAGTGATTTTTAATAATTTCTTTAAGCGAATCCACCTCTTCAAATCCGGTTAACGTTCCGGCTTGAGTTTCTTTTATCACTTTTGCAGCATCACCCTCAGGTTTTCCAATAGCAACAATTGGTCGTTGAGCCCCAATATACTCAAACAATTTACCAGGAATTATACCGTCATTTTTGGGCGTGTTATTTAATAATGCTAGCAACAATTGAGAGCTAATCATTTGCTCAATTACTTGGTTGTGAGGCAAACTTCCTACTAAGTTTAAGTTATTTTGAAGTTGATGTTGGTTGATAGATTGAATTACTTCGGCAGCTACCTGACCAATAAATTTTATTTCCAAATCATTTTTAAACTGTTCATCTTCTTGTGCAAGTTCAGCAAGTACTTTCCATAACGCATGAGGATTTCGGTCTTCATTTAATGACCCAGTGTGTGTTAATGTGAATTTTTTATCTAACACTACATTTTCAACAGCAGTAAAGTCTGCAGGGTCGTAACCATTTGTAATAACTACGGGTAATATTCCTGAAATTTCATTAAAATCATTTGCCCAGCTCCAAGTTACAGTAACCACCTCATTTGCCGTACGTAAAACTTCTTGCTCTAATTGCCTGTGTTTTTTATCTGCCCAACTACTTAGTTTTAATTTGTGATAAAAATCTATTAAGGTCCACGGGTCTCTGAAATCTGCTAACCAAGGTACGTTATGTTTTTTAACCACATTTTTTGCAATAAGATGAGTAGAGTGGGGAGGTCCGGTAGAAATTATGGCATCCACTTTATTTTCTTTTAAATAATTGATTAAAAATTTAGAAGATGGCTTAATCCAAAATTTTCTGGCATCAGGAATAAAAATATTGCCTCTAACCCATAGAGAAAGATTTTGTAAAAATGAATTTCCTTTGCTAGATTGACTCATTCCGGGCAATAGAGCTTCATCTTTTTTCTTTCCCAATAGCTTTTTATATAAGCCAAATGGTTCCCATATTTTGGTTCTTATGGTTTCAATACCTTCCGGAATTTCTTTTAATAGCTCTTTATCCTGAATGGCAATTTCCCCATTTTCTGTAGTGTAGATAATAGGTTCCCAACCATATTCTCTAAGATATTTAGTGGTTTTTACCCAACGCTGCACTCCGCCACCGCCCATGGGAGGCCAATAATAGGTTATGATTAATACTTTTTTCATATCGAATATCTAAACTTATTAACTCTTAAACAAATTTAAAACAGTTAGCATCTTGACTGTTTTTTTGTTAGTTTTTCTTTTGTCTTGATACAAAAGAAACAAAAAATCAAGACTTCTGATTAATTTATGGTTTTCTAAGCAGTTAAATTTGCCACACAACCCAAGCCCTGCTGTTTTACTGCATATAACAACCTAGCAAAAGGTACTGTCGGCTATATTTTTTTTTATTTTTGGTAGTTCAAGGATTGCTTTCATAAAGCCTTCACTAAATTGTAACCACAAGAAAACGTTCTAAATTAATCAAAGGTCAGTCTTCATCTGTTTGGAAATCCTCTAAACATTTGTATTCATAAGTTTTTCAATCAACCTCAAACTTCAAACAAGTTTTCGAGTTCAACAAAGTTAAACTTTCATCCTACAAAATTAGTCATTAAATCTCATCAGTTGGTTAGGAGTAAATGTCCATTCCGGAGTTGAAATTTCTATTTCACAGTCAGTAACTGAATACCAAGGCGATAATGAATTATTGTTTGGGTTTTTTAAAATATGAATATTCTGGGCTGGCATATAGCTTTGTGCCAACATAAAAACTTTTTCTTTTGTGATAGGGTTTTCAGCCATATCGATAACAATAACCGCATGTCCGGGAAAACCTCCTTTAATAAATACATCACCAATTTTTATGTTGGATAAGTTGACTTCTACTAACTCTTTACTAAGTGAAGCAGTTCCTGCATACATAAATATGTTATCCATGTATTTTCTAAAACTATTGTAAGAGGTATTATTTTTTGAAGAGGTTACCCAAACCACTTTATTTCCTTGTAGTTTAGGATAAAAACCTTCGCTCCATTTTTTAAAAGGAATGGGAGTTCCATTAGTGTAATTAAATTGTATTTGATTGGTTTTATTGGCTGCAAAAAGATATTCAGCTCTAAGTCGCATAACGGCATCGGCACATTGTTGTAAATCTTTATTTCCAATATCTATATTAATAACAGCAAATTGAGCTGATTGATTATACTTTTTTTCTCCATTATGTAAATAAACAGTGTTGTCTGTTAAATTTAATGGAAGATGCCTAAGCCAATCACCAAAGGAATGTTGAGTGAGTTCGGTTCTCTTAAAACCTGATGGAACAGGAATATTGTTGCACAATGCTTCTTTGTAATCATATTTATTAAGCCAAGCGTAGTGGTATGAAAGAGTATCAGGAACTGAACTAATATTTTCAACACTATCTACAATAGTAGCGTCTGTACTTAAAGTATTGTTATTTGTGGTAGAGTTATTTTGGCAAGAAGCAGTGATAAAACAGCATAGTGCAACATAAAAAAGGTATTTGTTTTTAGTTGCCAAAGTATTTTATTTTACAACGATATTTGCAACATAAAACCCCGTGTTTGAGGCGTTGTAAACAGTTTCATAAATAGAAATGTACAACATTCCTGTAGCGGTTGCTTTTCCATTATATTTAGCACCTGCTTTGGTTACGGTTCCGTTATCACCAATTTTAAACACCATATTTCCGTAAGCCGGACTAGTAGAAGTGCTACTGTTATCATTAAAACTATCTGAACTACTATTTTTAACAGAGCCATCTGGCTTGTAAGCATTGTTTGATAAGCTTGCCAATACCACTTCTCCTGAAGCTGTCATAGATATGGTTTGTCCTGGTTTTACGACAATACCTGTTTTTAACCAACCACCATTCTGATTGGAACTGATGTGGGTTGATGCCATTAATTTAAAGGTTTTACTGTCGGCAGAACCATCGGTGTATAGGATATCAATTTTCTCAATTTTTTCTCTAGGAATAGTTAAATCACCATATTCGGTTTTTAAACTCACTGTAGAAAAATCATATTTCCCACCCATAGTGTATTCGTAATCAATAGTAATTACATCTTTTGTAGAATAAGTATTACCAACACTATGTACTGCTTTTAATTCAGATAAAGCGGTAGTTAGAGAATAATCATGATGTAAAACTGTTTCTTCAGTTTCTGTATAAAGTACTTCTTCAATAACAGGAATTGCACCTATTTTTAAATTAACCAATTGGTCGTAAGCTTTTTTTCTTTCTTCTTCTACAGTACTTTGAAGTTGTTTAGCTAAATTAACTATGCTATTTTTTAAACTATTATCGGGATGAATACCTAAAGTTATAGAGGAAACATTTTTTATTGGCACATCTAATTTACCGTAGTCGGTTTCTAATAAAACTTTAGCAACTTTTGTTGTACCGGTTACAATATTTCCATCTTTTAAAGTAAGGGTAAACTCTGTTTTAGATTGAGCAAGAATAGTGCTTGAAATAAACAATACGAGAATAAACAAGGTCTTTTTCATAATAGGTAAAGTTTAGCGGTTCAGTTATTTTTTGTCTAACAAAAATACTATTGGTTGTTGGTTTTTAATATTAAAATCTATGTTTTCAGCAATAGGGTGGTAGCCTTCTGCTTCTACTAAAATGCTGTAATTTTTCTCTGGTGCAACTATCATAACAAACTCTCCAGTACTTTGTTTAGCATTATAAACACCTACAATAGCTTTATTATCTTCCATTAAAGTTGCTTTTACTGCAATAGATTTGTTGGAAGATTTATCATAACCAATTCCTTTTAAAACGGTTAAATTTGTTGGTGGGTCGTTAATAAAAGCTTTGTATAAATCTATACCGCCTAAACCGCCTTCTCTAGTAGAGGAGAAAAAAGCATTTCTTCCATCGGCAGCTAAAACAATTGAAAATTCATCTCTAACAGAATTGATTGGCGTACCTAAATTTTCGGGGTTAGACCATGATTCGTTAGATGCAGTAGCAACAAATAAATCAAACCCACCCATGTTTTGATGACCTTTACTGCTAAAGTATAGGGTTTTACCATCGCTAAAAATAAAAGGATAATCTTCATCAAATTGAGTGTTGATAATTGGTCCTAAGTTTTGAGCTTTACCCCAAGATCCATTTGGAAGTCTTGTGGCTTTATAAATATCTTTTCCACCATAACCACCAGGTCGGTTGCTCGAAAAATAAATAGTTGAATTATCAATGGTAATAGAAGCACTAGTTTCGTTAAAAGCAGATTTAATTTCTGCTGGAAGTTCATTTGGTGCTTCCCATTCTTCTAAGCCCATTTGAGCAACTTGTAGGTTTCCGGCAATTAAAAATTTATTATTTCTTTGAAAAAATAAGGTTTGCCCATCTGCCGACATTCCTGCAGCAAGTTCTTGTTGAGAGGTATTAATACTGTTGTTTAACTTTGAAATGGTTGTGTTTGCCTTGTTGAATTTGCTTATTTGAAAAATATTATGAGTATAGTTTTCTTTGTTAGAAGAAAATAAAAACAACGATGCATCTGCATTTATAAGTGGGGCACAATCATCAAATTCAGAGTTTATAGCACTTCCTAAATTTTCTACAGCAATATTTCTTTTGTTTTTTAATACCAATTCTGCATAAGAAATTTGATTGATGTAGCGTGTAATATCATCGTTGCTAAGTTCTTTTTCGCCAGCAATTAATTTATAACCGTTATAAAAGTTAGTAGCTTTTTTAAATTTGCTATTGGCATGAGCTGTAGCAGCTTTGTATCTAAATAATTCTAAACTTACTGAAGTGGCAGATTGGTTAAAATGTTTTTCTGCTTTTTCATATTCATGTAAATTAAAATAACAAATACCCATTTGGTAATTTAAATTTACATCGGTAGTGTCTTTTTTGTAATGTTCTTCTAATATGGCTAAAGCACCTCTACAATCATTTACTTCAATATTGAATTTTGCTTTAGAGATAGCTTTTTCAACTTCTGGGGACGAATTTTGACTTCGTGTTGAAATACTAAGAAATAGCAGTGTACAAATTAATAAAGAGGTTTTTGAAAAATAATTAGTTGATATAAAATTCATGTTGCTTTTTAAATTGAGCGTAAATATATAAACAATATTGAATATTGAAAATAATACATTCAAAAATAGTGCAATTATTTTCATTTAAGCCATTGAATAAGAAATGAAATAAACAGTTTATTGTTAGTTAAAATTGAGTTTAAACTACTAGTTGTATTAGGCAAAAAAGCCTATAAAAAGTAAACATATAAATAATGAATACTAAAATAGATAAAGAAAAGTATTCCAATAATACTCACTATTCTAAGTAGAGTGGAGGGTTGCTTTGCTTTAGGAATATCTTTTCCTGTAATAACTAAATAATTAAGGATAGCTAAAATTGGAGAAGATAAAAAAGCGATAGCTGTAGCAAAATCAATTAAGGTTTTCATATTTGCGGAAAAGAAAGCGATAATAATAACACTTCCAACAGCTAATAATATTAGCCATAACCAATAAATTGAAGTAGCTTTTTTTTGAGTTGTATTTAATAAAATAGCAGAAGTTTCTGCCATAACTCTTGGTTGTGCATCTAAACAAGTTAAGGAGGTACTAAACATGGTGGTTAATGCTGCTACAGCAATAATTAGGTAAGACCACTCACCAATATTGGAGGTATAAATTTTAAGGATTTGTTTGGTAAATTCACTTCCGTTGGGAGAAAGCTCAACACCTGTACCGTAAATACTTACAGCTCCTAAACCTAAAAAAGATAAGGCTAATATTAAAGTAGCCCAATAGCCTAATTTAAAATCAAACATAATGTCTTTGTAGCTAATTGTTTTATCTTTATTGTGATTCGTTTTTTCTGTTGTCCATATAGAATGCCACACAGAAATATCAAACGGAGCTGGCATCCAACCCATAAGAGCAATTAAAAAAAGCATATGATTTTTATTAGAAAAAGAAAATATTGTTTTTAGTGAATTATCTTGTTGATAATCTCCAAAAAGTGAAATTAAAAAAGTGCTGATGGTTGCTAAAGCCAGTAAGCTTATAATGAATTTCATACTGGTATCAAGTACTTTATATTTTCCTATCATTAAAAATAAACAACATACAAAAAGTACGAGTGACACTATGCTCCAAATGGGTAAATGAATATGAAAAACTTCGGCAACAATTCCTGCGGTAACTATGGTAACGGCAGATTGTATGATAAACATTCCTAAAAATGTTATTAAAAAAAATAAAATTACCGACCATTTACCTAAATTTTTGTATCCGTAAAGTATGTTTTTTCCTGTTATAGCAGCATAACGAGGACCGTACTCAAAAAAAGGATATTTTAAAATAATAACGATTAAAATTGCCCAAATAAGTTGATATCCGAAATCGGCTCCAGCTCGTGTAGATTGGATAAGATGAGAAACTCCAACAGCAGCTCCAGCGTATAGTAATCCAGGTCCAAGTTTTTTATACCAGCTCATTTTTAGAAGTTTAAAGTGAACAAAGTAAAATTAATTTTCAAGAATAAAAAAATACTATGAAATAAAATAATTGAGCTAAGTGACTTATTTTTATAAAAAATAGTTTATTTTAGTTGCAAATTTTAAATAAACAAAAAACTATGAAAAAAATTTACACTTTATTTACAATAGCAATTTTAGGTTCAATAGAGGTTCTTGCCCAATGTAATGGCAGGTATCAAACCAATATTTATACTAATGTAAATGTAACTACCGTACAATATGGTAGCAATATGGATTTAAACAACAATGTTGTTGATTTATTTATGGACATTTATCAACCACAAGGAGATACAGCAACATCAAGACCATTGGTTATATTTGCTCATGGTGGTTCTTTTTCAACTGGTTCAAGAACATCTCCAGAGTTAGTATATTTTGCTACAGAATTAGCAAAAAAAGGTTATATATGTGCTTCTATAAGCTACAGATTAGCACCAAGTGCATTTTCTTTATTAGCTGAAGAAACAACTTTTAAAGTAGTATTTGGAGCAATTCAAGATGGAAAAGCTGCCATTCGTTATTTTAGACAAGATGCTGCTAATGCAAATCTTTATAAAATTGACGAAGAACAAATTTTTATTGGAGGAACATCTGCCGGTGGAATTTTAGCTTTTAACTTAGTTTATGGTGATGATGTAAATAAATTACCTGCTCAGTGGCAAACTTGGTTAAGTGAAATTGGTGGATTGGAAGGAAGTAGTGGAAATCCTGGATATTGCTCTAGAGCTTCTGGTACTTTTGGATTTGCTGGAGGAGTAGCCGATACTGCATGGATAAACGGAGATGATGTTCCTTTGTATGCTTGCCATACTTTTGGAGACCAAACCGTTTTATATGATTATGGACAACCTTTAGGTGGTTTAACACCAGTTAATCTTTATGGTAGCGGACCAATAAACACCAGAATGGATGGACAAGGCATTTATAATCATTTAGATCCATACACAGGAAGTGATCATCCACCATTTGCTAACTCTACACCGATTTTAGATACTACAAACACTAATCTTACGGCTTTCTTATATAATATTTTAGATTGCAACCCTAGCAACCTTAAAAATCCTAATCAGAAAGATTGTAGCACTTTTGTAGGAGTTAATGAATTTGATAAACAGCATATTGAATTATTGGTTTACCCAAATCCTGCTGTTGAATTTATTACTATTGATTTAAAAGAAATGAATTCAGCTAATAATGTAGTGGAAATTACAAATACGTTAGGTCAGGTGGTTTTTACTCAAACTGCTAATGAAAACATGTTAAAAGTAAATGTAAGTGTATTTCCAAATGGAGCTTATATTGTTAATGTAAATGGTGTGTCTCAACTATTTATTAAGAAATAAGTTTAGGATGTTTTACGAACAAAAAAAGCCAAGTGAATTTCACTTGGCTTTTTTTATTTATAAGATTTAAGTATTAAATACTTTGTTGTCCCAACATAATAACTGGATTCTCCATTAGGTGTTTAAAGGTTTGTAAGAAAGCTGCTCCGCTAGCTCCATCAACAACTCTGTGGTCGCAAGAAAGCGTAACTTTCATAACGTTACCCGGAACAATTTGTCCGTTTTTAACTACAGGCGTTTCTTTAATACCTCCAACAGCCATAATACAAGCATCTGGTGGATTGATAATAGCAGTAAACTCGTCTATACCAAACATTCCTAAATTAGAAATAGTAAAGGTACTTCCTTCCCAATCTTGTGGTTGAAGTTTTTTATCTTTCGCTTTTTGAGCAAACTCTTTTACTTCAGAAGTAATGATACTCAACGGTTTTCCATCAGCAAAACGAACAACAGGAACCAATAAGCCTTCTTCAACAGCTACCGCCACACCAATGTTTACATGTTCGTTGTATCTTATTTTATCTCCTAACCATGAAGAATTTACTTTTGGATGTTTTTTCAATGCTAATGCAGCAGCTTTAATAACAAAATCGTTGAAAGATATTTTTGCTGCAGCAATTTCGTTAATGGATTTTCTTGCATCAATAGCTCTGTCCATATCAATTTCTATGGTTAAGTAGAAATGTGGTGCAGAAAATTTACTTTCGCCCAATCTTCTTGCAATGGTTTTACGCATTTGAGAAACAGGCTCTTCGGTATATTTTTCAACTCCAACAAAAGAAGCGGACGAAGTACCTCCTTGGTAATTTTCAACATCAGATTTAATAATTCTTCCGCCATCTCCACTTCCTTTTATTAAAGATAAGTTGATGTTTCTATCTTGAGCAATTTTTTTTGCTAGGGGAGAAGCAATAATTCTACTTCCTGTAGCAGTATTGTTTTGTGTTTGAGTAGAAGTAGTGCTGGTTGTTTTTGTTTCTTCTTTTGGTTGTGCTTTAGGTTCTTCGGTTTGTTTTGGTTTTTCTTCCGTTTTATTAGCACCTGCTATTTCTGCTTTTATTAAGGTTTCAAAGTCAGCACCTTTCTCTCCAATAATGGCTAAAATAGCATCTACAGGAGCAGAGCCACCTTCTTCAATTCCAATATGTAATAAAACACCATCTTCAAAAGATTCGAATTCCATGGTAGCTTTATCCGTTTCTATTTCTGCTAATAAATCTCCAGAAGCTACTTTATCGCCCACTTTTTTATGCCACTTTGCAACAACACCTTCTGTCATGGTATCACTTAGTTTAGGCATTTTTACCACCGTTGCATTAATTCCTGAAGTATCTATTTTTTCGGTTGCTTCCTCTTTTTTGTTGTCAGCCTTAGCTTCAGCTTTTTCAGTAGTTTGTGGTTTTTCTTCTGTTTTATCTTCATCTTTTAAAAGAGCAGAATAATCTTCACCTTTTTCTCCGAAAATAGCAAGAATAGTATCTACGGGAGCAGCATCTTTTTCTTTAACACCAATATATAATAACGTACCATCAACAAAAGATTCAAATTCCATGGTAGCTTTATCTGTTTCAATTTCAGCTAATAAGTCACCTTCTTTAACTGTATCACCAACTTTTTTGTGCCATTTTGCAACAACACCTTCTGTCATGGTATCACTTAATTTGGGCATTCTAACTATTTCAGCCATATTCTATATTCGTTTATTGCTCACTAAATAGAGCTTGGTTTTTAATTTTATTTTTAATTAATGGGCTAACTAATCTTTAATAAACGGGTAGTTTGGTTCAGCATAAATTTCTTCATACATATCTTCCGGCTCCGGAAATGGAGATTCTTCAGCAAATTTAATCGCGTCAACAATTTCTTGTTTCACTTTTTCATGTATCGCTTCAATTTGCTTATCGGTAGCGTATTTGTTCTTTTTTATTACTTGCAACACTTTTTCAATAGGGTCGTTGCTAATATATTGTTCTTCTTCTTCTTTGGTTCTATACTTTCTAGGATCAGACATAGAGTGTCCTTTATATCTGTACGTTTCCATTTCTAACAAATAAGGTCCTTTTCCGTCTCTACAATGTTTGGCTGCTTTTTCAATAGCATGATGCACTGCTTCAACATCCATTCCATCAACAGCTTCACTAGGCATCTCGTAACTCAATCCTATTTTATGTAATTCAGTAACGTTAGATGTTCTTTCTACAGAAGTTCCCATCGCATATTTATTGTTTTCAATAATAAATATAACAGGTAGTTTCCAAGTCATAGCCATATTAAAAGCTTCGTGTAACGCTCCTTGTCTGATAGCTCCATCTCCCATAGAACACATGGTAATGTTATCATTTCCTTTGTACTTATCAGCAAATGCTAAACCTGCTCCTAAAGGAATCTGACCACCAACAATTCCGTGACCACCAAAAACTTTTCTACTTACATCAAACATGTGCATAGATCCACCTTTACCTTTAGATAATCCTGTTTTTTTACCGTAAAGCTCTGCCATTAAATATTTAATTTCAGTTCCTTTACCAATAGGGTGGGCATGACATCTGTATGCAGTTATCATATTGTCCTCAGGACGAGTTGCAGAAACAGCTCCAGCAACAACCGCTTCCTGTCCTATATATAAATGAAGAAATCCTCCGAATACTCGTTGAATGTACAGCTGACTAAGTTTTTCTTCAAACTTACGCATCATATACATTGACTCGTACCACTTAAGGTATTGCTCTTTTGTGAAGGTTGATTTTTTTGCCATAATATTATTTTTAGTGATGCAAATTTATAAATATACCTTTTAAAAAAAGCTTTTTTTAGAGGAATTCCTTTTTTATTCGATTTTATCAAAAAATAATAGTTGCTTTTAATTTTCTAATCCCCTGATTTGTTTACGGATAAACTTATGGTTAAAAAAATAAGTGCAATTTTTTGATAGCAGACTAAAATATTAATCGTAATATTGCGATATAAAATTATTACAACTATGGGAACAACAAAAACAGAAGCCTATACAATAGCGCAAATGGAAATAGCTCAATTGTTTAAAGCAATAGGCCATCCCGCAAGGATAGCCATTTTAGAATATTTAATTCAACGAAAGACGTGTGTTTGTGGTGAAGTTGTAGATGAACTGAATTTATCTCAATCAACCATTTCTCAACATTTAAAAGCACTGAAAGAAGCTCAGATAATTAAAGGTGAAATTGAAGGCGTAAAAACGTGTTATTGTGTAAACGAAGACAAATTAAAATTAATTCAAAATATTATTAATCAATACATTATTAATCTATCAGCAACAACATGCTGTTAAAAAAATTATAAGATATGCAAACATCAGAAGACATAAAAAAAATGGTAGCTGACAAATACAGCGAAATAGCCAATCAATCTCAAACAGAAAATGCTAATTCTTGTTGTGGAGTAGGAGGTTGCGGAACAGTTGACTATGCTGTTTTTGCAGAGGACTATTCTGCTTTAAAAGGTTATCAATCGGATGCCGACTTAGGCTTAGGTTGTGGTTTACCAACGGCTTTTGCTAAAATAAAAACAGGCGATAAAGTGTTAGACTTGGGTTCTGGTGCAGGAAACGATTGTTTTGTTGCCAGAGAAATTGTTGGAGAATCAGGAAAAGTTATTGGCATAGATATGACAGATGCCATGATAGAAAAAGCTCGTACAAATGCCGATAAATTAGGGTTTAACAATGTGGAATTTAGAAAAGGCGACATTGAAAACTTACCAATAGGTGGCAACAGTATTGATGTGGTGGTAAGCAATTGTGTGTTAAATTTAGTTCCCGATAAAAACAAAGCTTTTCAGGAAACCTTTAGAGTGTTGAAGCCAGGCGGACATTTTTCTGTTTCGGATGTGGTGCTAAAAGGTAACTTGCCAGAAAAATTAAAAAATGACGCTGAAATGTATGCCGGTTGTGTTTCCGGAGCTATTCAATTGGATGAATATTTAGACATCATTAAAAATGCAGGCTTTAAAAACATTACCGTTCAAAAAGAAAAAAGCATCGTATTGCCTAAAGAGATTGTTGCTGAATATTTATCTGAGCAAGAACTAACGAAATATTACGAATCTCCAGACTTTGGTATTTACAGTGTAACGGTTTATGCTGAAAAAGCCGAAAGTTGTTGCGATCCGAGTTCAAACTGTTGTTAATTTTCTAAAGCTAATTGAATGGGAACTTTTGAGCGTTATTTAACCCTTTGGGTATTGCTTTGTATTGGAGCAGGAATTTTAATAGGCAATTGGTTTGGAACTCATATAGAAGTATTGAGTAGTTGGAACATTTCAACGGTAAATATTCCTGTAGCGATATTGGTTTGGTTAATGATTTACCCCATGATGGTGCAAATAGATTTTTCATCGTTAAAAAATGTAGCTTCAAATTGGAAGGGATTAGGACTTACGGTTGTCATCAATTGGTTAATCAAGCCATTTACTATGGCCTTTTTTGCATTTATCTTTTTCTATAAAATTTACGAAGCGTATATCACACCCGAAGATGCCGAACAATACTTAGCAGGAGCAATACTCTTGGGAGCAGCACCTTGTACGGCTATGGTTTTTGTGTGGTCTTATCTTACCAAAGGAGATGCTAATTATACCTTAGTTCAAGTGTCGGTAAACGATATTATTTTATTGTTTGCTTTTGTTCCCATTGTGGGCTTTTTGTTTTACTTTTTCGATATTTCAATATTTGCAAGTAGTTCATCATCAGCAGAAATCATCATTCCGTATCAAGCATTAATTACATCTGTAGTGGTGTTTGTGGTGTTACCCTTATTTTTTGGATATCTATCCAACAAATACCTCATAAAAACAAAAGGAGAGACTTGGTTTAAAGAGCGATTTTTAGCGAAACTTAAACCCGTTTCTATTGCAGCATTGCTAATTACCTTAATACTGTTGTTTGCTTTTCAGGGAGGAAAAATAGTCAACGAACCACAAAATATATTATTAATAGCCATTCCATTAACCTTACAAACCTATTTCATTTTCTTTTTAAGTTGGTTGTTGGGTAAATTTTTAAAATTGCTACACAACATCTGTGCTCCAGCTGCCATGATAGGAGCTAGCAACTTTTTCGAGTTAGCCGTAGCAGTGGCTATTTCTTTATTCGGATTAAATTCCGGAGCGGCACTAACAACCGTTGTTGGAGTGTTGATTGAAGTCCCTGTAATGCTTTCGTTGGTGGCGATTGCTAATAGGTGGAAGTACTAGGGAGTTTGAAGACTGAAGACGGAAGTCAGAAGTTATATCTTAGAGAACTTTGCGAAAAGCTTTGTGTCTTTGCGGTTAAATTTGAAAATAGAGTACACACTTTTTCTTGATAAAAAGAGCATGTATTTTCAAAACTCAACTTATTTCAACTCACCCCTAGTTATCTTACGATAACTTTTCCCCTCTCTTTTAAGAGAGGAGGCAGGGGAGAGTTTACGACTAGACTAATCAATAAAATTGAACTGTAATTTGTGTTAACACTTTTGAAAAATTATAAAAGAAATTATATCTGCGGCAGAAAAAATAGTGTATTTTTATCCCACTTATGAGATTTGCTGCTGTAGATATAGGTTCCAATGCTGTCCGATTACTTTTTTGCGAAGTATATCCTACAGAAACATTCCCTCAACTTAAAAAAATATCTTTAGTCAGATTACCAATTAGATTGGGAGAAGATGTTTTTACTACTGGAGAAATTTCTCCTATCAACGCCAAAAAACTACTCAAGACCTTAATTGCTTTTAAACACTTAACAGAAGTTTATGGTGTATTAGATTATGAAATCTGTGCTACTTCTGCCATGCGAGAAGCTACTAATGGAAAAGAAATTGCTGATCAAATAAAAACTGAAACCGATTTAGACATTAACATTATTGAGGGGAACATGGAGGCAGATATTATTTTTGAAACGCATATTGCCGAAAAAATAGATCAGAATGGCACCTACCTTTATATGGATGTTGGGGGAGGAAGCACGGAGTTAACCTTATTCAGTAAAGGACAAAAAATTACTTCCCATTCTTTTAGAATAGGAACCATCCGACTAAAAAACGATATGGTAAAAAAATCTACCTGGTTAGAAATGAAAAGTTGGGTAGAAGAGTTGAGAGACAATTATACCATAGATATGATTATTGGAACGGGAGGGAACATCAATTCTATTTATACCTTGTGCCGATTAAGTAATTATAAGATTTTGAAATATGCCAAGCTTAAGCAGATGGATGAATTTTTAAACGAACACACGCTTGAAGAAAGAAAACTGAAGTTAGGTTTGCGTCCCGATAGAGCCGATGTGATTACACATGCCTCTAAAATATACCTTACGGTAATGAAAAAAGCAGGGGTAAAAGATATGTTTGTGCCAAAAGTAGGGTTGGCAGATGGTATAATTAACCAATTATACATTAAACACCTTGAAAAAATAAGCGGTTAAACCCATTTTAATCTACACTAAATTAGCACGATATAAAACAAAGCAGTTTTTACATTATTTTTTTTATATAATTGTTTCGTAAAGTAAAAAGTAGTGCTATATTTGCACCTCCAAAAAAGAAACGTTTTTTTTGACACCAAACGGGGTGTAGCGTAGCCCGGTTATCGCGCCTGCTTTGGGAGCAGGAGGTCGCAGGTTCGAATCCTGCCACCCCGACTAAAAAAGGCTTAAGTGCCTTTTTTAATTTATGGAAAGGTCGCGTAGCTCAGCTGGATAGAGCATCTGCCTTCTAAGCAGACGGTCAAAGGTTCGAATCCTTTCGCGATCACAATGAAAAAGAGGTATCCAAAAGATACCTCTTTTTTTATTTAATACAACTAAGAAAAACGTATTTTTGATTGATTCCTAAACTCTCTTTTAAATGAGCAAACAATACGAACATATTTTTTTCGATTTAGACAGAACACTGTGGCATTTTGATGAAAACTCTAAAAATGTGCTGAATGAAATCTTTGTGAAATTTGAGTTAGCTCGTTTTATCAGTAATGTTGATGAGTTTATTAAGTCCTATGAAATCATTAATGATAATCTTTGGCGACAATACAGTAAAAGCAGAATAGATAAAGAAAAACTTCGCTCAGAAAGATTTTATCAAACGCTACTTAAATATGGTGTAGATGAAAATGATATTGCCATACAAATAGGCGATTATTATATTAACCATTCTCCACAACAAACCGCTTTATTGCCACATACTATTGAAACCTTAGATTATTTAAAAAATAAATACGAATTACATATTATTACCAATGGCTTTGAAGAGGTTCAGCTAATTAAACTCAGTAAATCTGGTATAATGGATTACTTTAATCAGCTTGTATTTTCTGAGAAAGTAGGCGTGAAAAAACCACATCCGCTAATTTTTAAAAAAGCCATTAAAAATGCCAATGCGCATGTTAGCAATTCCATAATGATAGGGGATGATTATTATGCCGATATTTATGGAGCTACAAGAGCTGGCATGGATAGTATTTATTTTAACTTTAACAATCGTCCACACCAACACAAGGTTAATAATGAAATTAATTGCTTAAGCGAGTTGACTGGTTTGCTTTAAAATTGATACAAAAAAACCATTAAATAAGTGCTTAACTTACTTAATGGTTTTCAATAAACTGTTTACTGTTGTTATTTTTCAACGTCTTTTTCTGAGCTGGTATCTGCTTTTTTAGGTTTTTCCTTTACAACAGTCATTACTAATTCTTTAGTAACACTATCCAATTCTATTTTAATGGTATCTCCTTCTTTAATTTTTGATTGAATGATTTCTTCAGCCAACGGATCTTCCAAGTATTTTTGGATAGCTCTTTTTAAAGGTCTTGCTCCGTAAGCAGCATCATAACCTTTATCGGCAATAAAATCTTTCGCATCATTAGCCAAATCAATTTTATATCCTAAGCCTTCAATACGTTTGTATAAGCTTTCTAATTCAATATCAATAATTTTGAAAATATCATCTTTTGATAACGAATTGAACATTACCACATCATCAATTCTATTAAGGAATTCAGGAGCAAACGCTTTTTTCAAAGCATTTTGAATTACACTTGCCGAATGTTCATCAGAACTTTCTTTTTTAGCTGAAGTAGCAAAACCAACTCCCTGACCAAAATCTTTTAACTGACGAGCTCCAATATTGGATGTCATTATAATAATGGTATTTTTAAAATTGATTTTTCTGCCTAAGCTATCGGTTAAAATACCATCATCCAACGCTTGTAACAATAAATTGAATACATCTGGATGAGCTTTTTCAATTTCATCAAGCAATACAATAGAGTAGGGCTTTCTTCTTACTTTTTCAGTAAGCTGACCACCTTCTTCGTAACCAACATATCCCGGAGGAGCACCAACCAAACGAGAAACAGCAAATTTTTCCATGTATTCACTCATATCAATTCTAATAAGTGCATCTTCACTATCGAATAAATACTTGGCCAATACTTTAGCCAATTGAGTTTTACCAACTCCTGTAGGTCCTAAAAAGATAAAACTTCCAATAGGTTTGTTTGGGTCTTTTAATCCGGCTCTGTTTCTTTGTATCGCTTTAACTACTTTTTTAATAGCATCATTTTGACCGATAACCTTATCGTGAATTTCATCAAACATTTTAAACAAACGATCGCCTTCTGCTTGGGCAACACGCTGAACAGGAATTCCTGACATCATAGAAACCACTTCAGCAACACTTTCTTCAGAAACGGTTTCTTTGTTGTTTTTAGTTTCTTCTTCCCATGCTGTTTTAGCATCATCTAATTCTTTTAAAAGCGTTCTTTCGGTATCTCTTAGTTGAGCAGCTTCTTCGTACTTCTGGCTTTTTACCACATGACTTTTCTTTGCCTTTATTTCATCAATTTTTTTCTCAATTTCTATGATGTTTTTAGGCACTTTAATATTGGTAATATGTACACGAGAGCCGGCTTCATCTAATGCATCAATAGCTTTGTCAGGTAAATGTCTATCAGTAATATACCTATCAGTTAAGGTTACACAAGCTTTTAATGCTTCTTCAGTATAAATAACATTATGATGATCTTCGTATTTATCTTTAATATTATTAAGAATTTGAATGGTTTCTTCTACTGTAGCAGGGTCGATTACTACTTTTTGGAATCTTCTTTCTAAGGCACCATCTTTCTCTATATATTGTCTGTATTCATCAAGAGTAGTTGCACCAATACATTGAAGCTCTCCTCTTGCTAAGGCAGGTTTAAACATGTTAGAAGCATCTAACGAACCTGTAGCTCCTCCAGCTCCAATAATAGTATGAATTTCGTCAATAAATAGAATGATGTCTGGAGATTTCTCCAATTCATTCATTACGGCTTTCATACGTTCTTCAAACTGTCCTCTGTATTTTGTTCCTGCTACCAAAGAAGCTAAATCTAAGGTTACAATTCTTTTATTGAACAATACCCTCGATACTTTCTTCTGAACAATACGCAAGGCTAAACCTTCTGCAATAGCAGATTTACCTACACCTGGTTCTCCAATTAAAATAGGATTGTTCTTTTTTCTTCTACTTAAGATTTGAGAAACACGCTCTATTTCTTTTTCACGACCAACAATAGGGTCTAACTTACCATCTTCGGCATATTTGGTTAAATCTCTACCAAAATTATCTAATACAGGTGTTTTAGATTTGCTTTCCGATCCTTTTGAAGGACCTCCGCCTCCGCCCATAAAACCTTTTCCACTGTCATCATCGTCATCAGATGAAGCTCCCGGAAATTCTGATTTTGGGTTAAAATCTTCTGACGAGTTTAATATCATAATTTCTTCTTTTACTTTATCGTAATTAACATCAAATTGCTGTAAGGTTTGTGTAGCAACATTATCTTGGTCTTTTAAGATAGACAACAACAAATGTTCTGTACCAATTACATTACTTTTAAACAATTTGGCTTCTAAATAAGTTATTTTTAATACTTTTTCGGCTTGTTTTACTAGTGGAATATTTAATAATTGACTTGGAATTCCAGAACCTGTCTTAGTAGAAAGTTCAATTTGAGCCCTTAAATCTTTCGGATTTATTCCTAATGACTCAAGAATTTTTACTGCCAATCCATTACCTTCACGTATAATTCCTAATAAGAGATGTTCAACTCCAATGTAGTCGTGCCCTAGTCTTAAGGCTTCTTCTTTACTGTAAGAAATTACATCTTTAACTTTTGATGAGAAATTTGCATCCATAAACTTTCTGTTATATTTTACACCCTAAAATTAGGATTATTTCAAGTAAGTCAAAAATAAATATATACTAATATGTATTAAAAATATATAACGTGTCTTTTTCAACAGAATTTTGTTAGTAAATAACCCCTAAAAATTTGTCTTTAAAAAAGGCTTATTAGTACTTTCGGGAGTTCAAAAAATCAGTACTAATTAAAATGTAAATTACATGACAGAAGGCGAAAAAATTATTCCGATTAATATAGAGAAAGAAATGAAATCTGCTTACATTGATTATTCAATGTCGGTTATTGTATCTAGAGCTCTTCCTGATGTGAGAGATGGTTTAAAACCTGTTCACAGAAGAATTCTATTTGGAATGATGGAATTAGGAGTAAAATCTAACAGTACCTATAAAAAATCTGCTAGAATTGTAGGTGAGGTACTTGGTAAGTATCACCCTCATGGTGATACTGCTGTTTACGACTCCATGGTGCGTATGGCTCAAGAATGGTCGTTACGTTATAGATTGGTTGATGGACAAGGTAACTTCGGGTCTGTTGATGGTGATAGCCCCGCTGCCATGCGTTACACAGAAGCTAGATTGCAAAAAATAGCTGAAGAAATGCTAGGCGATATCGATAAAGAAACTGTTGATTTTAGTTTAAACTTTGATGACTCTCTTGAGGAACCTACTGTTTTACCAACAAGAATCCCTGCTTTATTATTAAATGGAGCTTCTGGTATTGCTGTAGGTATGGCAACCAACATGGCTCCTCACAACCTTACAGAAGTGGTTGATGGTATAGTTGCTTATATTGATAACAGAGAAATTGATATCGATGGCTTAATGGAACACATAAAAGCTCCTGATTTTCCTACAGGGGGGATTATTTATGGTTACCAAGGAGTAAAAGATGCTTTCCATACAGGTAAAGGACGTATTGTTATGCGTGCTAAAACCGAATTAGAAGAAACAGACTCAGGAAGGTTTAGAATTATTGTAAACGAAATTCCTTACCAAGTTAACAAAGCAGACATGATTAAGAAAACTGCTGATTTGGTAAACGAAAAGAAAATTGATGGCATATCTGACATTAGAGATGAGTCGGATAGAAATGGAATGAGAATTGTGTATGAGCTTAAAAGAGAAGCTATTCCGAATGTTGTTTTGAACAATTTGTTTAAACAAACAGGCTTGCAAACATCTTTCAGTGTAAACAACATTGCATTAGTAAAAGGCAGACCTGTTGTGTTAAACTTAAAAGATATTATTGTTGAGTTTGTTGAGTTCAGACATGAAGTAGTAGTAAGAAGAACTACTTACGAATTAAGAAAAGCAGAAGAAAGAGCTCATATATTAGAAGGGTTAATTATTGCTTCAGATAATATTGATGAAGTAATTAAAATAATTAGAGCATCTTCTAGTCCTGACGAAGCTAGAGATAAATTAATGGAACGCTTTAAATTATCTGATATTCAGTCTAGAGCTATCGTAGAAATGAGGTTACGTCAGTTAACCGGACTAGAGCAAGATAAATTAAGATCTGAATACGAAAGTATTATGGCGTTAATTACAGATTTAAAAGACATTTTAGCTAACGAAGACAGAAGAATGCAAATCATTAAAGATGAATTGTTAGAAGTAAAAGCTAAATATGGCGATGAAAGAAGAAGTTTAATAGAATATGCTGGAGGTGACTTCAGTATTGAAGATATGATTCCTGATGAAACAGTTGTAGTTACTATTTCTCACTTGGGATATATTAAAAGAACATCTTTATCTGAATACAAATTACAAAATAGAGGAGGAGTAGGAGCTAAAGGTTCTGCTACTAGAGATGAAGATTTCTTGGAAAACTTATTTGTAGCTACCACACATAATTACCTATTAGTATTTACCGAAAAAGGTAAATGTTATTGGATGCGTGTATTTGAAATTCCTGAAGGAACAAAACAATCTAAAGGTAGAGCCATTCAAAACTTAATAAACATTGAAACTGATGATAAAGTTTTGGCTTACATCAATGTAAAAGATTTGAAAGATGAAGAGTACATTAATAACAACTTTATTATTATGTGTACTGAAAAAGGAGTGGTTAAGAAAACTACTTTAGAAGCTTACTCTAGACCAAGAGTAAATGGAATAAACGCAATTACTGTTAGAGAAGGAGATAGATTGTTAGAAGCTAAACTTACTTCTGGCGAAGATGAGATTTTATTAGCACTTAAATCTGGTAAAGCCATTCGTTTTAATGAATCTACTACCAGACCAATGGGTAGAAATGCATCTGGGGTTAGAGGTATTAGATTAGCTAACGAAAAAGATGCTGTAATTGGTATGATTGCTATAAATGATAAGAGTAGAAACATCTTGGTAGTTTCTGAAAATGGATATGGAAAACGTTCTGAATTAGAAGATTACAGAGTAACTAATAGAGGCGGTAAAGGAGTAAAAACCATTAACATTACAGATAAAACGGGTGAACTTATTGCTATAAAAGATGTGTCTGATAATGATGATTTAATGATTATCAATAAATCTGGACTAGTGATTCGTTTGGCAGTTGAATCGTTAAGAGTAATGGGTAGAGCAACTCAAGGAGTTAGACTGATTAACTTAAAAGGAAACGATAGTATTGCTGCGGTTGCAAAAGTTGAAAAATCTGATGATGAGGATGAAGTGATAATCAATGAAATAGAAAATCCAGATATGCCAATGAATGATGATGAAGCTGACAATGGCAAGGATGTTGATATTTCTAACGATGAAGAATAAATAAAAATTGAAAATTAAAATCTAAAAAAATGAAAAAAATACTGATAACAGCTGCTGTAATTGTTGGGTCAACAGTAGTATTTGCTCAAAAAAACCAAGTACAAAGTGCTTACAATTATAGTAAAGCTTTTGATAGAAATGGAAAATGCTCTGAGCTACAAAATGGCTTAGAAGCCATTAATGCTGCTGTAGAAGATGAAACTACAAAAACTTGGGCAAAAACATGGATGTATAGAGGAAACCTTTACTATAGTGTGTTGTTACCAACAACCGATAAAAACTGTAAAGACCTTTATAAAGAAGCCTTAGATGAGGCTACTGATTCTTACTTAAAAGCGTTGGTACTAAACTTTGAAGATCCTGAGTTGAAAAAATTAGATTTAAACAAAGAGGATGGAAGTGATGTAATGAAATTCTTTTCAGCTTTACAAAACAAAAGTAAAGTAGATGACGAATCTTACACAGGTTTAATTTTAGGAATGAGAATGCCTGGTTTAGCAGGAGAATACGCTAATAAAGGAATAGAAAACTTCCAAGCTAAAGATTACAAAAAAGCACAAGAAAACTTTGGAAAATCTATGATGTTAAACCAACTTGCCGGAAAAATGGATACGGTAATGATGTTTAACACAGCATTAGCTTCTGAATATGCAGAAGATAATGAAGCAGCAAAACAATTGTATAATGCTTTAATTCAATTAAAATACAATGTAGATGGTAACGGACCAAGTTTGTATCAGTCGCTTTCTAGAATTCACAAAAAAGAAGGTAATAACGAAAAATCGTTAGAAGTTTTACAAGCTGGAAGAAAAGCTTACCCAAACAATCAAGCATTAATATTTGAAGAAATTGATTATTTCTTACAAGCAGATAAAGCTCAAGAAGCACTAACAAGCTTAAATACAGCTATTGAATTAGATGCTACCAATGCTTTTCTTTACTATGTTAGAGGAACTGTTCAAGAGAAATTAGAAAACAAAGACGCTGCTGTGTTAGATTATAAAAAATCATTAGAGTTAGACCCTGCACAACATGATGCTGCTTATAACCTAGGAGCTTACTACTTTAACAAAGGGGTGGATAAAATTAATGAAGCAAACGAATTACCTTTAAGTCAGTCTAAAAAGTTTGAAGCAATGAAAGCTGAAGCTAAAAAAGATTTTGAAGCAGCTATTCCTTATGTAGAAATGGCAAACAAGGCTAAGCCAGAAGATGGCGATACAGCTTCTATGTTAATTAAGCTATACACTCAAGTAGGCGAGTACGAAAAAGCAAAAGAATTAAAAGCGAAATACCAATAAGCTTTATTCAATTAAGTAATGCAAAAAAGAGGTTGTTTTATTAAAACAACCTCTTTTTTGTTTTAGACAGCTCCTCCTAGAAGTAACCAACCAAAAATCTTAATTAGCACTACAATAAGTTAAGAACATGCAGCTATTTGTTAAGTTAAGCTCTTTTTTATGTTAAAATTGTTTAATGCTTCAAAAATCTGATAAAAATCATTTCTAATTATGCAATAAATAATGTACTTTTGGTTGTATAATAAACAACTATCACATCTTAATTAAAAAACAATAATATAAACACATGAAAACAGTTCTTCTTCCAACAGATTTTTCTGCAAACTCTAAGAATGCAGTAAAATGGGCTTTAAATTTTTATCAAAACGAACAAGTAAAATTTGTTTTGATTCACTCTTATTTTTCGCCTCAATCAGGCTCTAGTGCAGTAGTTTCTATAAATGAAATTTTAAGAAAACAAGCAATAGAAGACTTAGATAAATATAAAAATGAGTTAGAAACTGCTTTTCCAAATAATAAAAATGAAATTGTTTTTAAAGAAGTATATGGTGATGTACTGTACGCAATAAAATCTATATCCGAAGAACTTAATAATGTAGAAGTTGTTGTTGGTGCTAAAGGAATGAGTGCAATGGAAGAAATTTTTGTTGGAAGCAACACTTCGGCAGTTGTAAAAGAAGCTGATGCTCCTGTTTACGTTATTCCCGAAAATGTGGTGTATAATGATGTTAAAAAAATTGCTTTAGCAATAGATTTTCAAGACAATTTGAATAATGAAACCCTTTTACCTTTAAAGGATGTATTGGTAAATAAAAAAGCTGAGTTACGTGTTTTTTATGTAGAAGATGAAGATGGAGCCATAGAAGAAGAACAACAAAATAGAGTAGTGGCTGATTTAGAATCAAAACTTAACCAAAAAATTGATGTGCTTAAAATAAATGAAGATGATTCTTTAAGTGCGGTACAGAAATTTATCCACACCCATAAAATTGATTGTTTAGTAACGATAAATCGTAAAAAATCTTTCTTCGAGAGCCTTTTCCACAGAAGTTTTAGCAAACAAGTAGCACTACATACAGATACTCCATTATTAGTATTGCACGATTAATAACTAATTTCTTAACACACAAATTTATATGATGACCATACTTTTACCTACCGACTTCTCTAAAAATGCTAAAAACGCCATTTTTTACGCAATAGAATTGTATAAAAATCAGGAAGTTAATTTTATATTAATGAATGCCTTTCATCCTACACATGATGATATGGCCAATAGTATTACCGGTGGTTCATTAAATGATTTGTTAAGCAAAGCTTCTGAAAAACAATTACAAGACTTAATTGCAGAAATTAAATCAACACATCTACATAATAAAAACCATTCGTTTAGCTTTAAATCTGCTTATGGAAGTTTAGTAGAAATTATAGATACTTTTGTAGATAAACATCCTATAGATTTAATAGTAATGGGAGCAAAAGGAATGAGTGCTGTTGAAAAAATTGTATTTGGAAGTAATACTTATGCAGTTATTAAAGAAGTAGATTGTCCTGCCTTGGTTATTCCTGATAATGTAAACTTTAACTCCATTTCAAACCTTAGTATTGCTACCGATTTTAATGAAATAAAAAACAAAAAGATATTTACTGCATTACAACCTATTATAAACGACTTTAAACCTGAAGTTACGCTATTTAATGTAACTGAAGAAATGAAAGCAGTTGGTGCTGCTGAAAAACAAGTAGCCCAATCTATTGCTAACATTCTTAATATAGAAACAATTGCAACCACTTATTTTAAGCATGAAGATGTAATTTTCGGAACTAAAGAATATATTAAACAACATAACACATCTATTATGGTGTTGGTAAATAAAAGAAGAAACTTTTTTGAAGATTTGTTTCACATTAGCTTTACCAAACAAATTTCTTTTCATGCCGAAATTCCATTATTAATCTTACACGATTAATTTTAAGCCAATTGTTGGCTGTAAATCATGGATTCTTTAACACAGATTGTACTTGGTGCCGCAGTTGGCGAAGCTGCCATTGGTAAGAAAGTAGGTAATTGGGCGATGCTTTGGGGTGCTGTTGCCGGAACTATTCCCGATTTAGATGTTTTAGCCACTCATTTTACAGATAATATTTCTGCTCTCGAAATTCATAGAGGGTTTACCCATTCTATATTTTTTAGTGTGCTTTTTGCACCCATTTTTGGTTTTATCATCAGTAAAATTCATACTAAGCTTGCTGCCACTTGGAAAGATTGGACCATATTGATGTTTTTAGGCTTTTTTACTCATGGCTTGCTAGATGCTCACACTACTTGGGGAACACAACTTTTTTGGCCGCTAGATTACCGCTTGGCATACAAAAATATTTTTGTTATTGATCCGCTCTACACCATACCATTTCTGTTTTTTGTGATTTTAGCCATGTGTTATAAAAAAGAAAACAATAAACGTAGTAAATACAACAATTTAGGATTAATTGTTAGTAGTAGTTACATGCTGTTAACTTTAGGATTTAAATGGTTAGGACATCAGCAATTTACCACTGCATTAGCCAATCAGGAAATTGAATATCAAGCAATATCTACCCGACCAACTCCTTTAAATGCCATCCTTTGGGGAGCAAATGTTCAGCTTAAAGATGCTTATGTTATTGGTTATTATTCGTTGTTTGATAAAAGTGAAATTCAGTTTAGCGAGAAAATTCCAAAAAATGAACACCTGTTAAAAGAGCTACTTCACGAAAAGAAAGTGCAGCAATTGATTAAAATTACCGAAGGTTGGTATGCTGTAGAACAAAGTGGCGACACGCTTATTTTTAAAGACTTGCGTTTTGGTCAGAATGATATCAATAATATTAAAAGTAATTTTGTTTTTAGTTTTGAAATGTTTTATGATGAAAATGGTGAATTTCAAGCCATAGAACAAACCAAAGATTTTAGAGATGGAAAAAAACTATTAAAAGCCTTGGTTACCAGGATTAATGGTATTTGATTGGTAGCTTTATTTACATTACAATAGTGTTTAATTAATAAGTTTTTTAAAACAATTTCATCTGACTAGCTTCATCGTCAGAAATATCCTTTATTGGCTTGGGTTTATGAGCAGATGAAGTTTGTTGCTTTGGAGTAGTTCCTTCTTCTTTTACTTGTTTTTGATTAGAATCAGCAACTTCATTAGCTGTTGTTTCAGTAATTATTTCTTCATCTTGTTGTACAGCTGCCTCATCTTCAGAAACTTCTTCAACAACTTCCTCATAAGGTAATGGTTCTAGTAAATCTATATTTTTAACCTTATTTGCAGTTAAACGATTTCCTATAGCTTTCATTCCTTTTATAGCGATAAACTCTTCTAAATTAATCACTTCAGGGTCTTTTTCTGTCCCTTTTACTTTGGCAAAATTCACTTGCACTTGAGGAATCCAATCTGTGGTAACAATTTCTAAGAAAGACTTTTCGTGTTCAGTAATAAATAATGTTTTTTTATCGGTAGGTTCAATCAAGAATCTTTTTACATTGTATTGTTCTTTTTCTCCATCAAAATAAATGGCGGTTACTGGTTTTTTTCTATTCCATTTTTCAATAACAATCATGTCCTCATCGAACTTGGTAAACAAATCGAAGCCTGTAAGTTGATATTCGCCACTTTGCATAATGGTAAGAATTTTATCTTCAGAACCAAACTCGCCTAAAAATTCACCTCGGCCTTCAGAATTAAGACGTTGAACAGTATCGTCAAACCAAATTTTTCTGGCGGATAGGGTAGAAACACCTTTTTCTTTCAATTCAATTTTAGCGATAATATATTTGGATACTCGGTTTCCGTTAGCTCCTCTTCCTTTAATCGCTAATTCAGAGAAATCTATTTCAAATTTTAGTTTTCTTACATTAGCTTTTGGGCGAAGTTTTACCAATACCGTTTCAGCTTCTCCATTAGGATTGGCAGAAAACCAAAGAACTTTAGAACCTGTAGAGCCTTTGGTTAAATCGTATTCTTTATCTCGGGTAATTGAAGTTACATCAAACCTTTTCATATAAGAAGGACCAGTTTTACCATCCTGATAAATCATGTTATAGATAGTACGTTTGTCGCCTTTTTTCCATACGCCAACATGAATAATTCCCTTACCAACAAAGGTTTTATTAGCAATTTTGGTAACTAACATTTTACCATCTTCTCGGAAAATAATTATATCATCTATATCAGAACAATCGGTAACAAATTCTCCTTCACCTCTTTTTAAACTATGTCCGATAAAACCTTCTTCTTTATTAACATATAATTTGGCGTTACTAACAGCAACTTTGGCAGCATCAATATTTTCGAAAGAACGAATTTCTGTTTTACGCTCTCTGCCTTCGCCATATTTCTTCTTAAGTTCTTTAAAATAATCAATGGCATATTCAATTAAATTAGCAAGGTGATGTTTGGTTTTAGCTAATTCTTCTTCTAATGATAACAATTTCTCATCTGCTTTTTCAGCATCATGACGAGTAATACGTCTCATCTTAATTTCTAGTAAGTGTTTTACATCATCTTCTGTAACCGCTCTTATAAGTTGTTTTTCGAAAGGTTTTAAAAGTTCTTGTGTAAGTGTAATAGCCTCTTCATAACCTAATCCATGCAGTTTTACATAAATTTTATTTTCAATGAAGATTTTTTCTAAAGATGAAAAATGCCATTGCTCTTCCAGTTCACCTTTTCTGATTTCCAGCTCTTTTTTAAGCAATTCTACTGTTTGTTCGGTAGAAAGTCTTAGCATTTCTGTAACTCCTAAAAACTGTGGCTTATCATTTTCAATAACTGCAGCATTTGGAGAGATAGATATTTCGCAATCTGTAAAAGCATACAGTGCATCTATCATTTTATCAGGAGAAACGCCTGAAGGTAAGTGAAGTAATATTTCTACAAATTCGGAAGTATTATCTTCTACTTTTTTAATTTTTATTTTTCCTTTGGAATTTGCTTTTAAGATAGACTCAATAAGCTTGTCTGTAGTTGTTCCGAAAGGAAGTTCGGTAATTTTTAGTAAAGTTTTATCTTCCTGAACAATTTTAGCTCTTACTTTAACTCTTCCACCTCTTAATCCGTCATTATAACCTGAAAAATCTGCCGATCCACCAGTTATAAAATCGGGTAGAAGGGTAAATTTTTTACCTTTAAGGTGAGCTATAGAAGCATCAATGAGTTCATTAAAATTGTGAGGTAATATTTTACAAGCCATACCAACGGCAATACCTTCAACACCTTGAGCTAATAAAAGCGGGAATTTTACAGGCAAGGTAAAAGGTTCTTTATTTCTACCATCGTAAGACGATAACCAAGTAGTAGTTTTTGAATTAAAAACAACTTCTAAAGCAAATTTTGTTAATCGGGCTTCAATGTATCTGGGAGCTGCAGCACGGTCACCGGTAAAAATATTTCCCCAGTTTCCTTGGCAATCTATTAATAAATCTTTTTGTCCTAATTGAACTAGTGCATCACCAATAGAAGCATCACCATGAGGGTGATATTTCATGGTGTTACCGATAATGTTCGCTACTTTGTTATAACGTCCATCATCCATTTCTTTCATGGAGTGCAATATTCTTCGTTGAACAGGTTTTAATCCATCATATAAATGTGGTACAGCACGCTCAAGAATTACATAAGAAGCATAGTCTAAAAACCATTCTTTGTACATTCCTGAAATGTGAATTACATTTCCTAATGAATTGTCACCATTATCGTTATCAAACTCTTCGTCTCTTTCTGGTGTTTGTTCTTCTGACATATTGTTTTTTAATTTCTAGTTTTTACTAAAAAAATAATTAGCCTCAAATATAATAGATTTTACGTATTAAAATACACCTACTTAAATTGATTTATTAACGTTTTTTTGAGGATAAGTTGAAGTTATAATTAAGCAACAATATCTTGTATAAATCGAAATATTTTATGGCAGGGTTGGTGTTGTTTTTCAGGTGCTTATATATTTTTTGATGAAGAAGTTGATACAACAAATTAAACAACCAATTTAAACGATAAGCTTTAATTATTAAGAAGTAAGAAAGCAACTTAACTTCCTGATAGAATTTTTTTTCTGGCTTTTTAGTTTGTATAATTTGAATAAGGTTTTTTATACCTTCTTCAGTTTTTTGTAAAAAAACAGCTGCACTTTCTAAGCCAACATGTATAAGCGGATTGTTAATGTGATGAATAATAATGTTTTGTTGAGACAATTCGTAGCCAAATAGGGTGTCTTCATGTCCATATTTCACTAAGCTTTCATCAAATTTAATGGAATTAAAAATTTTCTTTGGGATTAAAAAATTATTGGTAGTAAAAGCTGCATTTGGTTGTTGTTGTCTTTTTTCGGCAGATTTTTCTTCTCGTTCTTTACCGTATTTCCATCTAAGCATTAAAGATTTGTCTTCGGGAGCTTGAGTTTTATAGATAGTTCCTCCGCAAACAACTTTATTTTCTTGACATTGAGTAAGGTAGTTTTTAAAATAGGAGGAAGATGCAATTTCAGCATCACAATCTTGAAAAAGTAAAAAATCATATTGAGCTTTTTCGGCTAACAGATTTCTGATTTTAGCTCTACCCACATTTTGTGCTAATTGTATATAGCTAATTTCGGGTTTCGTTTGCCATTGCTCATTAATTTTCCTGAAGTTATCTTCAGAAGCATCGTCCATTAAAATTATTTCAAAATTTATTCCCGAAGCCTTTCCTTGTTGGTAAAGTGTTTCAACAAAGTGGGTTACATCATAATTATATATTGGAATAAGCACCGAAATCATATCAACGATTTGAAAACGTAAACTTACTACATTAATTCTTAATTTAAAGAGTGGATTTTAAACAACTTCATTATATGGTGAAGAATGTTTAGTTTAAAACTAATGAAAACATTTAAAAAACTGTTTTTGTCATTCAATTAATATTTTACTACTTTTGGACGAATTCAAAAATTAACAACTCAATTATGCTAAAAATTAAGACATTACTGCTAACTGTTCTTTCGGGGCTTATGCCAATATTCTCTTTTGCTCAAAATCAAGGAGAAAAAATGAGCATAGATCAGAAGATAGATTCATTCTTTAGACCCATAGCAGATGCGGTAGGAGCAGTAATATTTTTTCCTATAACTATTGCAGGATATTCAGTTCCTGTAGTTCTAATTATTTTAATTTTAGGAGCATTGTATTTTACTTTGTATTTTAGGTTTATCAATTTTACTTTATTAAAAACAGCCATTAAAATTGTTAAAGGAGATTATGATGGTATTGATAAACATACAGCAGATTTAGCTGAGGGAGATCCAACACCTGGAGGAAATGTATTCGAAACAATTCAACACGAAAGAAGTGATGATGAAGGAGAAGTTTCTCATTTTCAAGCGTTAACAGCAGCTTTATCAGCAACTGTTGGATTAGGAAATATTGCAGGTGTTGCAGTTGCCGTTGCGTTGGGAGGGCCTGGAGCTACTTTGTGGATGATAATTGCTGGTTTCTTAGGAATGGCATCAAAATTTACAGAATGTACTCTTGGTGTAAAATACAGAGAAGTTACACCTGATGGAACAGTACATGGTGGACCAATGTATTACTTATCAAAAGGTTTGAAAGAAAAAGGGTTGGGAGTGATAGGAAAAATATTGGCTGTATTTTTTGCCATTATGTGTGTAGGTGGTTCTTTTGGAGGAGGAAACATGTTTCAGGCTAATCAGGCTGCAGCACAAATTATACAACGTTTAGGGATAGAAAGTGGTTTTGCAGGTTTTGCTTTAGGTATTATAATGGCAATTATTGTTGGGGTAGTAATTATTGGTGGAATTAAAAGAATTGGTTCGGTTACAGAAAAAGTAGTTCCATTTATGGCAGCTATTTATGTTGGTGCAGCATTAATTATTTTAGGGATGAATTTTTCTTTAATACCAACTGCTTTTGGGTTGATATTTGACGGAGCTTTTTCTCCTGATGCTGCTTTAGGTGGTGTTGTAGGAGTTTTAATTGTAGGTTTTCAAAGAGCAGCATTTTCAAATGAAGCAGGAGTAGGTTCTGCTGCAATTGCTCACTCTGCTGTTAGAACAAAATTCCCAGCAAGTGAAGGTGTGGTATCTTTATTAGAACCTTTTATTGATACGGTTATAATTTGTACCATGACTTCTTTAGTTATCATCATTACCAATATTGAAGGAGGGTTTTTTGAATACGGACAAGGAAATGTGGAAGGTGTTAATTTAACAGCTTCGGCTTTTGATACTGTAATTCCAGGGTTTTCTTGGGTGTTGACTATTGCAGTTGTTTTATTTGCGGTTTCAACCATGTTGTCTTGGAGTTATTATGGCTTACAAGCTTGGAAATTTTTATTTGGTAAAGGAAAAGCAATGGACATCACCTATAAATTGTTGTTTGTTACCTTTGTTGTGATAGGTTCATCAATTGGGTTAGGAGCAGTAATAGATTTTTCTGATGCGATGATTTTTGCTATGGTTTTCCCCAATATAATTGGATTGGTTTTATTATCATCTAAGGTTAGCGGTGAATTAAAAAAATACAAAAAAAGTATTAAATCTTTTGTTAATTCTAAATAGATGGGCATAAAAGACTACTTTTCTTTCACCAAAAGTGAAAAAAGGGGAGTAATTGTTTTACTCGTTGTTCTTTTATTAATACTATTTTCTTTTCCTTTTGTTGATTATCTAAAACAACAAAACACACCTGACTTTACAGCGTATGAAAATGCTATTTTAGCTTTTGAAAAAGAGTTGAATGAGCAGGAAAACAAGCAAAAGCAGGGTTACCAACAAAAAGATAAACAAGCATTAGCCATTACTTTATTTGATTTTAACCCTAATACCATTTCTGATGATGAATGGAAGCAATTAGGATTTAGAGATTGGCAAATAAAAATCATTAATAACTACAAAGCTAAAGGTGGAAATTGGAGAACCAAAGCTGATGTGAAAAAGATTTATGGCATTAGTGATAAGCATTATGAACTACTTTTTCCGTATATTTTGTTGCCAGAAACTATTGAGAAAACAAATAATCAATATGAGAAACCATCAAAGAAATCCTTTGAAAATAAGTTTGAGAAAAAAGATTACTCTCAAAAAATTGATATTAATACAGCCGATAGTGCTATGCTTACCAATATAAAAGGAATTGGACCAGCTTATTCTAGCAGGATAATAAAGTATAGAGATTTGCTTGGTGGTTTTATTGCCAAAGAGCAGCTTAAAGAAGTTTGGGGGCTAACAGAAGAAACCTATCAAATGGCTTTACCACAAATTGTGGTTTCTGATAAAATTCAAAAAATAAATATTAATAAAGCTACTGCTGATGCATTAAAACAACATCCGTACATCAATTGGAAAATTGCCAATGCTATTGAAAAATATAGAAAAGCCAATGGTAATTATAAGTCTTTAGCAGATTTAAATAAGCTTCATTTGTTGGATAAAGCTACTATCGAAAAAATTAGTCCTTATTTAACAGTAGAGTAGGATTTTATTCTTCGCAAGAATAGATTTTTTCTACATTTTTAAACACTATTTTCTTAATGGTTTTAGGCATTTCCACTATTTCGTAGGGGTAGGTAATTACAGAAGTGGTCATACAATTATTATCAGGAATATTTTCCTCTACAATAACCATCACATTGTTTTCATGCTCTGTTATTGATGCTACTTTTATAGAAAAGCCTCCATTGTTTTGTTCTCCCATGGTGGTTAGTAAAACCATTTTGCCTTCAAAATTTAATATTGGTACAGCAGGTTTTTTCATGTAGTTGGAATAAGCTTCGTTCCAAACTTCTTCTAATTTTTCTTGAGAAGTTATCACTACATTTTGTTTGCCCATAAAACCACCATTATTACCTTCGCTTAGCGTGCTAAAAATAACTTCTTTAAAAGTTGGAGCAGCATCAGTTTTAGTAGTTTCTGTGGTGTTGGTTGTGTTGGTCACTTCTGTAGTTGTTTCTTTAGTTGTTTTGCAAGCAGCAAAGATTACAAGTAACGATATAGGGATGAATATTTTCATAAGTTTATTGTTTTTTAGTTTTAACCACATAGAAACATAGCATTGCTAACTGATAAGAAATGCATAGCTTCATATAGATTATCTCGCCAAAGGCGTGATATGACTATGAATTTCTATCAAATACTTTCTATAAAAACTATGCTACTATGTGGTTATATTTTATAAGTTTAAATTTTTTTAAAATTTGTTTATCAGTAAATTATAATTAATCTATTATGTGAGAAAATTTTTATTCATGGTCGCTTCATAGTTACATTATTTTAAACAGTTTAAATATTTTTTTATAGTTATTTCCATGCCAAAATATAAAGCATCGCAAATTAAAGCATGTCCGATAGATACTTCTTTTAAGAAAGGAATGTTCGTTTTAAAATAAGCTAAGTTATCCAAATTCAAATCGTGTCCGGCATTTATTTCTAACCTTAATGAATGAGCTAAATTAGCTGCTTCAACATAAGGAGCAATGGCTTTTTGGTTGTCGTTGGGGAAATCTTCTGCATACGGACCAGTATAAAATTCTATTCTATCAGTGCCAGTATCTACAGCATTTTTAATGTTTTCTAAATTAGTATCTACAAAAATAGAAGTTCTAATATTGTGTTGCTTAAAGGTGTTTATCACTTCCTTTAAAAAATCTTTTTGTTTTACGGTATCCCAACCTGCGTTAGAGGTTAATACTCCCGGAGGATCGGGAACCAAAGTAACTTGAGTAGGTTTAACACCCAACACCAATTCAATAAATTTAGTGTTTGGAAAACCTTCAATATTAAATTCGGTGCTTACAATCGGACTTAAATCATAAACATCTTTGTACCGTATATGTCTTTCGTCTGGTCTTGGGTGGACAGTAATTCCTTCAGCACCAAATTTTTCACAATCTATAGCCATCTGAACTAAATCGGGTAAATTTCCTCCACGAGCATTTCTGATGGTTGCAATTTTATTAATATTAACACTTAACTTTGTCATTGTAATATTTTAGTATTTTTACAAAATTGCCTCTTGATAGTTATCAAAGCAATAATAAAGACAAAAGTATAAACAATTTTTGATTATGATAGCTTCTCAATTAATTACTTATGAGATACCACCATTAAAACTTTCTGACAAAGGCAGTAGGGCGTTAGATTGGATGGAAGAATTTAAAGTAACCGATCTTCCTGTGGTTAATAATGGGGAATATTTGGGCATGATAGAAGAAACGCAATTGTTAGACAGAAGCAATATTGACGATTTAATTAGCTCTTACAACCTTAATTTTAAAAAGCCTTTTGCTCACGAAAACCTACATGTTTTTGAGATTATTTCTTTAATAGTTCAAAATGAAGTGGATTTATTACCAGTTCTAGGCACTAATGATAAATTTTTGGGCATCATTACCATTAATAGTATTTTAAAGTTTTTTTCAGAAACGGTTTCTATTGCCAATCAAGGTAGTATTATTACAATTGAACTAAATATTAATGATTATTCATTAGCAGAAATTGCCAAAATTGTTGAATCTGATAATGCTAAAATATTGGCTTCATTTATTACTTCACATCCTGATTCTACTAAGTTGGAAGTAACCTTAAAAATTAATAAAAACGAAATTACCAGAATTTTAGCCACCTTCGAAAGGTTTAATTATACCATTACTGCTTCATATAACGAAACTGATTATCAGAAAGATTTACAAAACAGATATGATGAATTCATGAGGTTTTTAAACCCTTAATTAAATGCTTTTTCGCTCCACTAATTTTTATCCAATAGTATGGATGTTACTACTTGTGTTGCTTGTTTTTAAGCCAACAAAAGCAAGTGCAGAAGGCATTAGTATGGATACAGCTGTTGTAGTGGTAGAAGTTAAAATTATCGGTAATAAAACCACTAAAAATCATATTATTGAAAGAGAGTTTCCCTTTAGTATAAACGATACTATCTCTAAAAATAAGCTTAATTACATTACAGAAAGAACTCAAAGTAATTTAATGAACACCTTGCTTTTTAACTTTGTAAATGTTGAAGTGGTTTATTTTACGGATGAAATTATTTCTATTTATGTTACTGTGGAAGAGCGTTGGTACTGGTGGCCGTTGCCTATTTTTGAAGTCCAAGAAACGAATTTTAATACCTGGTGGAAAACCAAAAATTTTGATAGAGTAAACTACGGGCTTTATCTTGCTAAAGAAAATTTTAGAGGAAGGAAGGAACGCTTGGTGTTTAAAGCTCAAGGTGGTTATACCGAAAAAGCTGAGTTTCGTTATCATGTTCCTTATCTTAATAAAAAGCAAACACAAGGTTTTATGGTGGGGTTTAACTACAACAGAAACCATGAGGTAATGTATGGAACCACCGATAACAAAAGAGATTTTGTGAAAATGGATGAACTTTACCTGCAAGAACAATTTGTTTCCAGAATAAATTACGAGTATCGTCCTAAGTTATACAACTCACACTCTTTAGAGCTAAGACATCATTATTTTAGCATTGCAGATACTGTTTTCAATCTTTCAGATGAATTTTTAGAGAAAAAAGATAATAATACAAGTTTGTTTAGTTTGTTATATACCTTTAAAAGAGATAAACGAAATTTTAAAAGTTATCCTACAAAAGGTTATTTTGCTGAATTTAATGTAATTAAAAATGGCTTTGGAATTTCAGATCATAATATAGACGCTTTATATGGTTTGTTTTCTTTACGTAAGTATTGGAAAATGGGTAGCAGAACTTATTTTGCTGTTTATACCAAAGGAAAATATTCGTTAGAACGTCCGCCATTTTATTTGTTAGGAGGGTTGGGGTATAACAATAACTTGGTAAGAGGTTATGAGTTTTATGTAATTCACGGGGAGCATTACGGATTAGCCAAAACACAGTTTAGGTATGCCTTAGTAGATAATAAAATTACTTATGTACCTTTTTTGTTTTCTGAGAAATTTAAAAAAGTACCGCTTTCTGTTTATTCAGGATTGTTTTTCGATACAGGTTATGTATATGACCGTGAGTTGAGTAAAACAAATTCGTTGAATAATACCCATCTGTATAGTGCAGGAGTTGCTTTAGATTTTGTTACCTATTACGATGTTGTTTTTAGAGTAGAATACAGTATAAATCACCTGAGTGAACACGGTTTATTTCTTCACTTTGTAGCTCCTTTGTAGGATTAATTTACACAGCATCAATTTTTATCTTTTACCCATTTCATTTCAGTAATAATAATAAAACTACCACCGCAATCACAAATAAAGTTTCCATCATTTACTTTCTTATTATTACATTTTTCACAAATAACAACTTTTTCTTTCTCTTTAAGAAAATTTATACGTAATGTTAATTGCAATAAATAGACAAGTAAAGACAAACCTATTGCTATCAATAATATTATTGGTAAAGATGAAATAAACTCCATAAGGTTAGCAGGTTCTCTTCCAAAATAAGTCTTCGCACCACCAGTAATATTCGATATTATCATTACTAATAAAGTACTAATAAAAACAGTAGTTGGAGCGATAAGAGAAGGTTTAAATCCTTTTTTTTCATTAGCTAACTCTTGTTCTGTTTTTTTTACCCACATGATAACTTAACTTTAATACTAAAGACTAAAAATCAACTAAATATAAGGTTTTAAGTGATAAAAGTTGCTTTTCTATAATCTTCTTAATGGGGAATAAACACAGTTTACTCCTTCACTTTGTAGGATTTCTTAGCATACCAAACACCAATAATTCCAGCAATAACAAGCAATACTGCAATAATTTCAGCTTGAGTAGCTTTCATCCCAAAAATGTTATAATCAGGATTAATTCTTATTTTTTCTATCAAAAAACGTTCAATACCATTAAAAATAAGGTAGAAAGAGAACATCACTCCGGGAGTTGTTATTTTTTTTCTGAAAGCCCATAAACCTCCAAAAATCATAAAAGCCATTACCGTTTCATAAAATGGAGTAGGCCAAACAGGCGTAGCTAATTCGTAGCAATATTTACCTTCACAACCTGCTATTAAAATCCCTTCGCCATTCACATTGTGAGGATAAGTAAAAGACCACATCCAATCGGGTAAAAAGCTTATTGCTTCAGGCATAGGTAATTCGTTGGTTGTCCCCCAGTCTCCATCACCAGAAAGCTGACAACCAATTCTGCCAATTCCGTAAGCGAGCATCAACCCTGGAGCACAAGCATCTATAACATGCACTAATTTTAATCCTTTTTTATGGGCATAATAGACTACCGCACCACCACCAATTATTAATCCGCCATAAATACTCAATCCCGAACCTGATAAAATTACGCCAATAGGATCTTCCATTAATCTTTCTAAATCTTCAACAGCATCAAATAGTTTGGCTCCTAAAATCCCACCAATAGCAGCAATAAATGTCATATTACCCACATGTTGGTATGGACGAACAACTTCTGTTACTTCTTTAGGTTCTGGCAATCTGTTTTTTTCTGCTTCTCTATATTTTAGGTAAGTTAATACAGCTGCCAATACAATTCCTGAAAGTAAATTTCCTTCTAAAGACATTACGTAAGACTGTAAATCTTCAGCTGCTTGAGCATAGTTTAATATAATTCCACCTAATTTATAACCAACAACAAAACCGAAAAGTCCGTTGCTAAGCAATTCATTTACAGATGCTTTTTTTCCTTTAATAACTTTTATAGTATCAGCAGATAATAGGCCATCAGCTTCTTTTCTTTTCATTTCCTGCACAAAAAGTAAATTAGCTGCTATAAAGGCTAAAGCTACCATAAACCCAAACATAGGCAATGGAAACGAAAATGAAAATCCGAATAAATAGTTGATTAAATCTGATAGGAATGGAAACATTTTTTTAGTTTGAAGTTTATAAGTTTAATAGTATTAATCTCAAATCTCTAATTTATAATTCAAAACCAACTCTCCTTCTGCAACATTTTCTGAATCAATGGTTTTTAACTTGATTTCTTGTATGGTATTTTCTAAAGCTGCTTCATAAGGTACTTTTACTTTAATGTAATTTTCAGTAAAACCATTTAAAAAGCCTTCATGCTGTTCGGCTTCTAGTAAAACATTAAATGTATCCCCTAAAAATTGCTCATAAAAATATCTTTTTTTCTTTTCAGAAAGAATGTGCAACATTTTACTTCTTTCACTTCTTACTTCTTTTGGTACCGGATTGTCTAGTTTAACCGCAGTTGTATTTTGTCTTTCTGAATAAGTAAATACATGCAAGTAGGAGATAGGCAATTCGTTTAAGAAGTTATAAGTTTCCAAAAAGTCTTCATCGGTTTCATCAGGGAAACCAACAATAACATCTACACCAATACATGCGTGAGGCATTTTTTCTTTAATACGATAAACCCTTTCAGAATATAGTTCCTTGAGGTATTTTCTACGCATCATTTTTAATATTTTGTTGGAACCAGATTGCAATGGAATATGAAAATGAGGCATAAACTTGTTAGATTCACTCACAAAATCAATAATATCATTACTCAGTAAATTGGGTTCTATAGAGGATATTCTATATCTATTAATACCATCAACTTTATCTAAAGCTTGTACTAACTGGTAAAAATCTTCTTTTCCTTCGCCTTGACCAAAATCTCCAATGTTCACACCAGTTAAAACTACTTCTTTAATGTTTGTTTTAGCAATTTCTTCGGCAACTTTTACCGTTTCGGCTATAGATTGATTTCTACTTTTACCTCTTGCCAATGGAATGGTACAAAAAGTACAAAAGTAATCGCAACCATCTTGTATTTTAAGGAAAGAACGTGTTCTATCGCCTTGAGAGTAGGAAGGAATAAAGTCTTTTGCTTCTTTAATTTTTGAAGCATATACTTGAGCAATTTCATTTTTTTCTTGCTGATTAAAATAATCAACAATTTTAAATTTTTCTGCTGCACCAAGCACCATGTTTACACCATGAATTTGAGCAATTTCTTCAGGTTTTAATTGAGCATAACAGCCAATTATAGCAACAAATGCATCAGGATTTACTTTTTTGGCTTTTTTTACTAATTGCTTGCATTTTTTGTCGGCATTTTCGGTAACGGAACAAGTGTTTATTACAAAAACATCGGGGGTATCGTTAAAATCAACTCTTGCAAAACCTTCTTCCTGAAACATTCTGGCAATAGAAGAAGTTTCTGAAAAATTCAGTTTACAACCGAGGGTATATAAAGCTACTTTTTTTGTTGGGTTCATTCGTAAATTACAATTATTTCAATAAAGCTAAGGTGTTTTTTATTCTGTTGATGGATTCTTTTAACACTTCCTCAGAAGTAGCATAAGAAATTCGTAAGCATTCTGGATTTCCAAAAGCATCGCCACTAACTAAAGCCACTAAGCCTTCATTTAATAAAAACATACATAAATCTGTTGCATCTTTTATTACTTCTCCGTTATAGGATTTTCCAAAATAAGAGGAAACATCAGGAAAAAAATAAAAAGCACCTTTTGGTTGGTTCATTTTAATTCCCGGAATATCTTTCATTAAATCATACACCAAGTCTTTCCTTCTTTGGAAAGCAGCAACCATATCGTTCACTATAGAAGTGTCAGCTTCTAAAGCAGCTTCAGCCGCTTTTTGGGCAATACTGCAAGTGCCAGAAGTAAACTGACCTTGCATTTTAATACAAGCATCGGCTATCCATTTTGGAGCGGCAATAAAACCAATTCTCCAACCTGTCATAGCAAAACCCTTTGAAACACCGTTTACCACCACTACTTGGTCTTTTATAAAATCAAACTGAGCAATGCTTTCGTGTTTACCAACAAAATTAATGTGTTCGTAAATTTCATCAGAAACAATAATAATATTGGGATAATTTCTTACCAATTCAGCAATAGCCAACAGTTCTTCTTTAGTATAAACAGAGCCACTAGGGTTGCAGGGAGAGCTAAACCAAATCATTCTGGTTTTTGGTGTAATGGCATTTTTAAGTTGATCGATAGTAATTTTAAAATCGGTTTCAATAGTGGTGTTTACTATTACGGGAGTAGCTTCGGCAATTTTTATCATTTCTATGTAGCTTACCCAATATGGAGCTAATAAAATAACTTCATCACCCGGATTTAAAATGCTCAACGCTAAATTAGTAAGTGAATGTTTTGCACCTGTAGAAACCACTATTTGTTCAAAAGAATAATCTAAATTATTATCTCTTTTTAATTTGTTTGCAGCAGCTTTTCTAAGTTCAGGATAACCAGGAACAGGCGTATAGTGCGTATAGTTTTCGTCTATTGCTTTTTTAGCAGCATCTTTTATAAGTTGAGGCGTATCAAAATCTGGTTCGCCAATGCTTAGGCTAATTACATCTTTTCCTTCCGCTTGGAGTTCTCTGCTTAACCTTGTCATAGCAAGGGTTTGCGACTCACTTAAATTGTTAATTCTATTAGATAATGTTTTGTTCATAAAGCAAAATTAAAGTGGCGAAATTACTGAAAATAGATGTTATAAAATAGTTTTAAGTTATTAACCTGAGTCGATTATTCTTTTGAATTCAGACCACTTGTAAATAGTGAGTTTCAACTAAAAATGATGAAATAATAGCGAGTTATTATAAAGTATTTTTAGGTAGAAAATTGCTGTTTAGAAGTGGATTAAAAAAAATGTTTTTTCCTAAAAATCAATCTACTGCGTTATTTTTTCTTGCTTTAGCCTGCTAAAGCTTTGAAAATATGCCTTGTATATTAACTTTTATGAAAATCTGAATTTTAAAATAATAATCGAACTCAGGTTATTAAGTAAACACTTAGTTTTGTGGTTGAATAAATTTTAAATTAACAATATAAATTATACTTATGTCAAAACAATTAATAGAATGTGTTCCTAATATTAGCGAAGGAAGAAATGAAGCAAAGATTAAAGCGATTACTGCTGTTGTAGAAACTGTTGAAGGTGTTAAACTATTAGATGTAGATCCGGGAAAAGCCACTAACAGAACAGTAATTACTTTTGTAGGAGAACCAGAACCAGTTATTGAAGCAGCATTTTTATTAATTAAAAAAGCAGCAGAATTAATTGACATGAGAGGTCACCAAGGAGAGCACCCACGTTTTGGAGCGACAGATGTTTGTCCATTAGTACCAATTTCTGGAATTACAATGGAAGAAACGGTAAAATATGCTCATAAATTAGCCAAAAGAGTAGGAGAAGAGTTAAATATTCCTGTTTATTGTTATGAAAATGCTGCTCAAGAAGAAAAAAGAAAGAATTTAGCTAATTGTCGTTCAGGAGAATACGAAGGACTAAAAGAAAAATTGAATGATGCTGCTTGGAAGCCAGATTTTGGACCTGCAACATTTAATGAACAGGTACAAAAAAGTGGAGCAACAGCTATTAGTGCCAGAGATTTTTTAATAGCTTATAATGTAAATCTGAACTCAACATCTACCAGAAGAGCTAATGCTATTGCTTTTGATATTAGAGAAGCAGGAAGATTAGTAAAAGAAAATGGAGTTGAAAAAAGAGTTCCAGGTAAATTGAAAGCGGTAAAAGGTATAGGTTGGTTTATAGATGAATATGGTATTGCTCAAATTTCTTACAACTTAACTAATATTTCGATTACATCTATGCATGTAGCTTTTGATGAAACCTGTAAAGCAGCTCAAGAAAGAGGATTGCGTGTTACAGGCTCTGAGTTAGTAGGTTTAATTCCGCTAAAAGCGATGTTAGATGCTGCAGATTACTTCTTGATAAAACAAGAGCGTTCATTAGGTTGTTCTGAAAAAGAAAAAATTAAAATTGCTATTAAATCTTTAGGGCTAGACGAATTAAAACCTTTTAATCCTGATGAAAAAATAATAGAATATATCTTAGAAAAAGATGCTCCTAAAAAATTAATTGACTTAACGTTAAAAGACTTTGCTGATGAAACAGCTGCCGAATCTATGGCTCCTGGTGGTGGTTCTATTGCTGCTTATGTAGGTACGTTGGGTGTAGCTTTAGGAACTATGGTAGCTAACTTATCAGGACATAAAAGAGGTTGGGACGATAAATGGGAGTTTTTCTCAGATTGGGCGGTAAAAGGACAGCAGTATAAAACCACTTTGTTGAATTTAGTGGACGAAGATACCAATGCATTTAATAAAATTATTGATGGTTTTAGAATGCCAAAAGAAACTCCAGAAGAAATTAAGCTAAGAGATGAAGCTATTGAAAATGCTACTAAATACGCTGCAGAAGTGCCATTTAAAGTAATGAAAACAGCATACGAGTCTATGGAAGTGATGCAAGAAATGATGCAGTCAGGCTTGCAGTCTTCCCTTTCTGATGGTGCGGTAGGCATTATGTGTGCTAAAGCAGCTGTGGCAGGGGCTTACTTTAATGTTAAAATTAATGTTAAAGACATTAAAGACAGGCCTTTTGCTGAAAAGTTGATGGCTGATGGGGAGGTGATATTTCAACAAACCATTGCTATTGAACAACAAACATTAGCATTAATAAATCAAAAGTTGGGATAAGATAATTGAGGTATTAATTTACTATTTTTTTAATCACTACATAAGTGCCACCTCTACTTTGAGCATAAGCTGGGTCGTCTGTACAGATGTCCCAGTTTCCTTTTTTTATTTCCATTTCTACACTAATACTTTTATTGATGTATTTTCTTAGCTTTTTTGCATCAACATTGCTTTCGCAGATTTTTATAAAGTAATCCTGTATAGAACAACGTAAGTACAACTCTTTATATTCAGCTACTTTTCCACCTTTGTTTATGAATACTTTTTCAATTAACTGACAAGTAGTATAGTTTCTATTAGGATCTTTCTCTTTTAAATTTGACTCAGAGCTATTTTTGCAAGAGCTTGAGAAGATAAAAATACCAGATAAAATAAAAATTAATGTTCTCATGAGATTGTTTTACACAACGTTTTACTACCAAATGTACTGAAAAATAGATGAGTTTATGATAAGGTATTGAAAATTATTGTGAATTCAATTATTCAGAAGTTGTTTGTAGTAGTTATTAAACTAATAACTAACATACCTAGTATCTGAGCGAGGGCAACCGAACAAACGGTGCGAAATCCTGAGTAATTGGAACAGGAAATGCGGTGGCATCTGGGTAAAGATTACGAAGGATTTGGTGTTTGTTCTTGATTTTTGGCTCTTGGAATTTACCCTGAGCGTAGCCGAATGGGTCAAGAAAAAGAGTAAAGTAATGCTACCCTTGATGAAACTCTTCAAAAGTATTATCGGAGTAAAAAACTACAATTTTCTGAATTTTTTTATCGCCTACCTGTTGGTTAGTTGGTGTAGGAGGGGAGAGGTAAGTAGGATTTGGTTCACTTTCTACTTGATTTGAAGGAATAATTTCGTTGGCAGCAGTATTTCCTGTCAGTAACCAATCGGAACTTACTTTTGGAAAAGCAGCTAATACTTTTTGAATAAATTCCAAACTAGGTTTATTTCGTCCAGAAAGTATATGAGAAATACTCGAACGTTGCACTTCAATTTTGTCGGCAAAAGCAGAAGCTGATAAATTATTTAGCTTCATAATGTATTGCAATCTTTCGGTAATATTCATGGTTTTTTAGCGTGTTACAATTGTAAATCATTTAACTTGTTACAAATGTAAACATAAGTTTTGAATCAACCATGTTACAAATGTAAATTATTTATAAAAGCCCTGTTTTAATCAGTATTATTACTTTAGGTGGCTTATCTTAAATGTCTGATTATTAAGTTTAAGAATTGCAAATTTGCAGAAGATGATTTTACTACGTTACATTTGTAATGTATGGCATACTATTTTAATTCTTTTTAAGTAGAATTACTGTTTACATTTGTAATGTTTATTGTTTTCTGATGCCACGAATGCACGAATGTTTTAGTATGGAATTTGTCATACAGGAAGTGAAATTGCATTGATTGATGTGGTGTTGATTGTATGAATTAAATTTTGTAGTGTTGAAGATAAAAAAATAGGAAAGTTTATTCAGTTTGTAGCTGCAAGCTACAAACAGCAGTTTTTAGGAAAATTTCGAATATTCGAACTAAAAAATTGTAATTTACTCATGTAGGTTGCACCGTTAATTTATGGTTCTCAGGAACAAATTACTTCCATCAGTTCTAATTTTTCTATATTCAGAAGTTCTTAGAATTGTAGTACCATCAGAGGAATTGTTTTACCCGACCTAAGTAACTACCCACATTGCCCTCGCAAAACTTAGCTCGTACTTCTACAACTTAGGACGTACAGGGATAGCTTTATGCTACCCCTCACTTATTTTAATTCTATTTTTATTTTCTATCTATTCATTATCAATAATTTAACCTCTTATTTTATCTAAAACAACATTTCTGAAATACTACCAAAAAAAATACCCTATACAACTGGTATAGAGTACTTCTTTAGTAATATATGTAACTTAACTTCTACTTATATTTAAGCTAACTCGAAACGCTGTCCTTTACCTATCTCTACATTAAAGTTAACTTTTGTTTTTAATGCTTTAAACACTCTTAGAACTGTGGTTAATAAGTTGGGCTATGGCTTTGCTAATGTAGCTTGTGCCTATGTTTAGTTTTTCTGCTGTTTTTCTAATGAGCTTTTCTGTTTGGGTGTCGTTGTATAGGTCTAGGTTGTGGCGGATAGCTGTTCCTTTAAATTCTATTTTTATGGTTACTCGCAGTTTGTCTAAGCCTTCTATTCTTATTCCGCCTAACAGGGTAATGTGTAACTGCTCGTAGTTCCATGTAATGTATTCGGGGTTGTGCGTGTTTAATGTTTGCATTGAAATTTATTTTTTGCGTTATTCTGCATATTATTTGTAGTTGCAAATATATACTTATATGTATATTACTTGCAAACATATTTTTATTTAATTGCATTAAATCAAGCATATTATTACTTTTGAGGTATATTTTTAAAGAAAAATGAGCAAAACAGTTGATTTAATAGCTACCAACATTAAACGGTTAAGGGAACAAAAAAAGCTTTCTCAAAAAGAGGTGTGCGGTGTTTCGGGGATTCCTCAGGGGCAATACAGCCGTATTGAAAATGGTAAGGTGGAACCTGCTGTTTCTACTTTGGAGAAGTTGGCTAAGGTGTTTGAAGTGTCTATTGCTGCTTTTTTTAAATCAAATGATGTGGAGGAAGAGCTTAATTTACCGCTGATGGAAAAGATTAAAATTATTGATTCGCTTGGTAAGGAGGAACAACAGGCTCTTTTTAAAATGATTGATTTGGCTATTGCTAATAAAAGAATGAAGGATAATTTACAAAATTTAATTGACCAATGACAATACAACAACTTTTACAGCATCTAAAAGATAATCTTGTTTCTTATTATCTGCATTACAACAATCCAGGTGTTATAGAGTTTACAATTGGCTTACCTAGTCAGGACAACATACATTTTGAACAGCTTAATGGTAATTCTATTCATATTACTGCTACTCTTAATAATCAAATTTATAAAACCTACAGTATTCCTTTTAATAGTCCTGAGTTCAATTTACTACAAGAGGTTTACCAAATGTTGAGAGGAAAACTAATAAATGAAGCTTTTCGGGAACATCAAAAAACACAACATAAGGTTCTTCAAAATAATACTACCAGACTTATTACTCAACTTTAGTATATTCTTTTGGTTATCTTAAATACAATTATGGTAACATTTACAATGGTACATGGTAACTTTTACAATGGTACATGGTAACTTTTACAATGGTGGTGTTTTTATCAAAAAGCTTATAACTCCTAATACTTGTAACTTAGTGTTTGCCTAGTAGGTTGGTTAGAATTATGGTAACTTTTACAATGGTTATGGTAACTTTTACAATGGTATATGGTAACTTTTACAATGGTGGTGTTTTTATCAAAAAACTTATAACTCCTAATACTTGTAACTTAGTATTTGCTTAATAGGTTGGTTAGAATTATGGTAACTTTTACAATGGTACATGGTAACTTTTACAATGGGTATAGGCATAGCATAAAAAAAGCGTAGAATTTTCTACGCTTTTGGGATTTATTGATTTTGCAAAATACTATCTTCTTAATTTATCTGCTTCATAAAATTCTCTTTTCTTGGGGGATAAGTAAGCAAAGCCGCCCTTAAATACAGGGAGTAAACTTTCGTCCTTCATTTTGTAGAGTAATTTTTCTGCAAAATGTTCTAATACTCCTTTCCCTTTACAATTTAAAACGGAAAGATATTTGTAATTTTTTAACTCAATTTTTATTAAAAAATTACCAAGAGATGCTAATAGAAATTGTGTTTCTCCCTGATTATCTATAAAATAAGGGAATAAATTTTGATTGTTTTTTAACTCAAAGCTCTTAATAATAAAATCATCAAGTTGATTATAATTTGCTTTTAAAAAACTATCTTGCTTAGTTTCATAATATAAATTGATTTCTTTAAGCATTTTTTTTCGATAAACACTATCTTTATCCTCAATCAGATAAATATTAAAATCAAATTTTTTATAAACGTATGAAGTGCCCAGCATTGAAGACTCACAGGAGGTTGTTGCAATTTTTGACTTAACAAAAAAATGTTGAACCTTTATTGTATCCGAAAACAATTCGATATTCTTCTCTTTTTTATTACTACACTTTAATATTCCCTCAGAAAGAAATATATTTTCTGAAAGTTGAAAAAAATTCTTTTTTAATGGATAGCTGTCTTGATTATATCCAAAAGAATATTGAACAAATATTATTAATAGTGATATAAAAACAAATAATCGTTTCATTATTTTCCAAAATCTCTTTGCCCATCAAAAGAACGTTCAAACTTAGTTTTATTCTTTATGTTTGGTGTGTAAATCAAGCGACCAACTTCAATAACTTTCCCATTTATTCTCTTAGTAAAAGGAATTTGTTTTGTATTTCCTACTCTAATAAAGTACGACTTACGTTGTCCAAAAGAACCACCTTCAAGCCCAATAGCATCTAACTCTGCTCGTATATTATTTATATGTTCGACAGTTGGTCCTTTCTCTAAAGAAGCTAAATCTCCAAAAGTAGCTCTATAGTCAGAAGCTGGATGACTTGGGTCTAAATGTGGATTTCTAAAATGGTCTAATTCGTGAAAGAAAGTTAAGCCATAACCTACCGTCAAAGGATTTAAGCCTATTCTACTGGCTTCTCCCATAAGCCTACTAATGTCTGAACTACCCAATCTAAAAGAGTTGGTGTTAATGTTTCCTCCAGATGTTTTACCACCTATCTTAACTTTAAAAACCCTATCATCTTCAATAGCTCCAATTAAGTCATTCCTAGCTGTAGAAGAGCCTTTGTCGGGATTTAAGCCTTTTCTAGTTCTATCATTGAGAATTAATTTTTTTCCTTTAAAGACTAAATCTAAGCCTGTTAGTGTTTCTAATTCATTTTTAAAAGCTTCCCTATCTTCTTTCTTTCCTTTAACTTTAACATCATCCCCTAACGGGTCGTTATTTGCGATTGGATTTCCGTCCATATAAGAATAAGGAGTTTGCCATGGAAAAGCACTTGCTTTAGGGTCATTGCTCCACCATCTTAATAATCTAGTATCTCCTTCTCTCCAATAAGTAGTAAAATGGCTTCCTGTTACGCCTGTAATTTCATCATCTTTTTCAGAACCTTGATTATATCCGTAGCGGTAACTATTACCGTTAAACGAACGACCCGGCATAGGAAATCCCCCCGGATAATGGTCAACCGCACTAATTACGTCAGGTTCGTAATAATCAAAAATACCGTCAGGGGTGGTAGAAGTTTGATTGCCGTTACTGTCATATACTCCGTCATCCACTGGCAGCTTTCTGTCGGAGATGACTACATGAACGTTGCCTAAATGGTTGCTTAGCTCGTATTGTCGGTAGCCTATGTAGTGGCTATATTGGCTAGTGTTAGGCGGTGTGATAGCTATCATTTCTACAGGAGCATTGTTGTTGCCTAAGCGGCTGCTTCCATAAATGTTGCGTTCGGTAAGGGTGTAGTGGTTGTCTTGGGTAACATCGTCTATGGTGTATTCGTAAATTGCCATTACGTTGCCTTGGGCATCGCGCACATAGTAGGTGCTTTTTTCCCAATCGGTTGGGATAGCGGGGTCAAAATTAATGGTGGTGCTGTTGGGTGTCATGTTTCCGTATTGGTGTTTGGCAATTCTGTTTCCGTTGGCATTCCCTCAATGCTTCGGGATAAACTCCACCAAATATAAGATTTTTTGTAACAAAAAATAATTTTAAAACAAACTTATAAAATTGTAAAAAAAGCAAAACCCCTAAGGTATTGATACACCTTAGGGGTTTCTGTAGTCTACAGCCATGCAGACTATTTCTTTGTTGGCGGTCCGGACGGGACTCGAACCCGCGACCCC
>CALCHN010000074.1 GCA_937901255.1 uncultured Flavobacteriales bacterium
GTTTGAGGTTTGAGGTTTGAGGTTTGAGGTTTGAGGTTTGAGGTTTGAGGTTTGAGGTTTGAAGTTCGAAGTCGGAAATGTGCGGTGGATTCCTCTATTGAGAGTGTGGTGTGTTTTAAGTTTAATTCTACCCCCTCTATTTCAAGCATTTGCTTGGAATAAAAAACAACTCTTTACTAAACTCTATTAATTAAGCCACTTTTATTAGTGTATTCGTGGCTTATTAACTGTGAAATAGCTTAGCCTAACCTATTAATGTTTTTAAGAATTGAAAATGCTCTATCAATGTTTTCATCATTTACAATAATGGTAAATTCGTGCATGGTAGAAATGATATCTAAAATATTAATTCCTTCCCAAGCTAATTTTTTTAAGATAAAGTAGTAAATCCCCGAAACATCAGCATTTTCGCTAGGCAATTTAATGGTTAATGAAGAAAGCCCTGTTGAAGCTTGTAGTTGTTTTTCGTTCTTAAAAATATCATTAATATCGTTGTTTTCAGAATCACTTAAAATAATAGAAGTTTCATAAACACCTTGAGAGAAAGCAAAGAAAATATCTTTTTTACCTTTTAGTTTTTTCAGTAATTGCGATTGACAATCTATTAATGATTCAGAATTCTCAAAAGTATAATAGGTAATTTTTGAACGAACAGTAATATCTCCTAGTTTGTTTACCACTTTTCTAATTTTAATCTGAAAAGTAGGATCAAACTTTGGCGACAATCTTTTTAGAGCCATTACTATTGCTCCAATTTTAACATCTTTATTTAATTCTTCGTCAATTTCTGCTTTTATCTGACGAGAAAGTGATGACAAGTTAATTAATCCTTCTGCTAATGCTTCCTCCAAAAATGGAGATTTTTTTATAATTTCTTCAACAACTACGTGTACTGCTTTCATTCTTTCTATTTATTGTTTTTTATGGTCAAGATGTTAACTCCCTTATGGTTGTTTCATCTTTATTATTTTCAATTATTTAACAATTGGGCAGTAAAAATAGTAATTAAATCAAAAAAACCAATATTTTTTAACAAGATGTTTGAAAAAAATGAAAATTTAACTTCTTGGCAACTTTACTCAATTAGTTATATGATACAACTCATTGATAAACAGATTTATGTTTTGTACATTTAAAACTAAAAAATATTATGATAAAACGCACCTTATTTTTTGGAAACAAAAGTTCTCTTACCACAAGAAACGAACAGTTAATTATAAAAACAGACGAAAAAGAAGCTAGTATTCCAATTGAAGACATTGGCTTTGTTGTAATTGAAAATCAAGAAAGTTATATCTCTTTGCCAACAATAAACAAATTGATTAATAACAATGTTGCTGTAATTTTTTGTAATGAAAAACACATGCCTACTTCTATGTTAATGAACTTAGACGGACATCATTTGCAACATGAATATTTTAAAGCACAGATTAATGCTTCCGACCCCTTAAAAAAACAACTGTGGCAACAAACGGTTAAAACAAAAATCCAACATCAAGCACAATTACTTGAGAAAATTGGACAAGCTAATACTCCTCTAAATTATTATGCTTCAAAAGTATTAAGTGGAGATAGTGATAACAGAGAGGGTGCTGCTGCAGCTTATTATTGGAAGCACATTTTTGATTTTGATTTTAAAAGAGAACGGTATGGCGAACATCCTAATGCTTTTTTAAATTATGGATACATTGTTTTGAGAGCTGCTGTTGCAAGAGCATTAGCCGGAAGTGGTTTATTAAATACCATTGGTATTCACCACAGAAATAAATACAATGCTTTTTGTTTGGCTGATGATATTATGGAACCTTATCGTCCGCTTGTTGATAGTAAAGTACTTGAAATTATAAATAATTACGATACCTCAGAGCTTACCACCGAAATTAAAGCAGAATTACTAAGCATACTTACTCAAAACGTTTATTATCAAAACCAAGTTAGTCCACTAATGGTGGCTCTAAACAAAACCACCAGCTCGCTTCAACAATGTTTTGCAGGGAGTAGTAAAAAAATTATTTATCCGAAGTTATGGAACTAAATGCATATAGGGTTATGTGGCTATTTGTTTTCTTTGATTTACCTACCGAAACTAAAAAAGACAGAAGAAACGCTTCTTTATTTAGAAAAAAATTGCTTCAAGATGGTTTTAGCATGATGCAGTTTTCTGTTTACACAAGGCATTGTGCCAGTGGTGAAAGTGCTGATGTTCATGAAAAAAGAATAAAAAGTATGTTGCCGCCATTAGGTAAGGTTAGCATTTTACGAATTACCGATAAGCAATTTGGAAATATTATGAACTATTGGGGTAATGTAAAACAGGATAATATTAAAACCCCAACACAATTGGAATTGTTTTAATTATTATTTGGTTCTCGATACCCCAATACTCCGCTTTTGCTCTGTATTGGCTACTCGAACTGACAAAAAATAATTTTCAGCCAAAAGTTATTATTACTAACTTTAAAATACTGTATATAAAGGCTTCATGAAAATTTCTAAAACATATTGTTCTCTACTTTTTAATACTTAGCTTGTATCCAACGCATTAAGTACTTATCATAAACTTCATAGTAAGGTTGAGCTACACCAGTATTATGAAACAACATTTCTTTAGTGATTAATGCTTCTAAATTTCTGGTAACTGTAGATGGTGTTCCTAATTGATGTGTATTAATAAATTTTTTTGCATTGGGCTGATACACTTTTGTTTCTTTACCTACAGCAATTAAAAACTTCCATTGCGATTCGGTTAATAAGTTTTTGTATTGATAAAAAGTAGGTTCATTGAGTTTTAATATTGTTTGTGCAGCAATTTTTGCTTCTTCTATTCCATTATTATTTTTATTTAGAGCAAATAAGGTGTAACAAAAATACTGGATATAAAAGGTATGCAATTGAGTCCAATCGCAAATAAAATTTAAACATTCATCATTAATTGTTCTCCCTGCATTATTAAAATGTTTTTTGATAAATTTTTTATATTCAACTTCTGAAATAGCTTCCATACTCATATTGGTACAGCTTGCAAAAAAAGGTCGTTTGGCAGAATTAAATATTTCGTGCATCATTTTCTGGTTGCTTCCACAAAAAATAAAGGAAGTGTTTTTAAGCTGCTGTATATACGTTCTTAAAAGAGCTTCGGTATTTTTTTCGGGATAGGTTAATATTTGTTGAAACTCATCAATGGCAAATACTATTTTAATGTTATGACTATCCAAAAAACTTAAAATATTACCTATAGTGTTATTTTTTTGTTCGTGAGTACTCAATGTTAAACTTAATGAAGGACTTCCTGTAAGTTCATCAAAACTAATTACTGGTCTAAAGCGTTGGAACAATTCCATTATTTTTTTTCCCAAGGTTTTTTGTGGAGGAAATGCATTGTAAACTGCCGTAGCTATATGGTTGGTAAAATCTGCTAAATTATTGGTAGCTAAAATATCTGCATAGATGCAAACCATGTTGGTGTTGTTTCTGTGCTTATAAAAAAGGTGGTGTAATAAACCTGTTTTCCCTAACCTACGTTTAGCAAATAAAGTAACATTTACACCATTAACAATATATTCGCTTAATTGTTTGGTTTCTTCTTTTCTATCGCAAAAGAATTTAGGTCCACGATATATTTTCCCATAAAAGGGGTTGTTTTTATCTTCCATGCAACAAAAATAAGAATTAAAAATAAATTACGCAAAATGTGTAACGCAAAATGTGTAACGCAAAATGTGTAACACAAAATGTGTAACAATACATTTTACGAATCACAAACACACTTATAAAAAATAAACAAGTAGTGTTTGTAAACCACAACTACTTTTTAAATTAAAAAAATGCTCCAATTAAAGCAATTCCGTCTTTAAAAGGAGCATTTTTAGTAACGATATTTCTTTTTAACTTTATGGCTATTAGAAGCTTCAGCAGCAACTAACATCGTGTTTCCTAAGCGTAATCAATTCGGAAAATCTGCCTACACCAACTATAAAATTTAATAGCAACATTTTACGAATCACAAACACACTTATAAAAAATAAACAAAACGTGTTTGTAAACCACAACTACTTTTTAAATTAAAAAAATACTCCAATTAAAGCAATTCCGTCTTTAAAAGGAGCATTTTTAGTAACGATATTTCTTTTTAACTTTATGGCTATTAGAAGCTTCAGCAGCAACTAACATCGTGTTTCCTAAGCGTAATCAATTCGGAAAATCTGCCTACACCAACTATAAAATTCAATAGCAACATTTTACGAATCACAAACACACTTATAAAAAATAAACAAGCCGTGTTTGTAAACCACAACTACTTTTTGAATTAAAAAAATGCTCCAATTAAAGCAATTCCGTCTTTAAAAGGAGCATTTTTAGTAACGATATTTCTTTTTAACTTTATGGCTATTAGAAGCTTCAGCAGCAACTAATATCGTACTTCCTAATCTTTAATCAAACCACAACTTTATGTCCATGACATAGATAATGTAGATGAATATCGTACTTCCTAATCTTTAATCAAACCACAACAGCGGTTTAAGATGCTTACATTTACAGGGAAATATCGTACTTCCTAATCTTTAATCAAACCACAACTTTATGTCCATGACATAGATAATGTAGATGAATATCGTACTTCCTAATCTTTAATCAAACCACAACTTTCGTTTCTTCTTCTAAATCACCACTGTGAATATCGTACTTCCTAATCTTTAATCAAACCACAACATGCTCACGTATAATACCGGAATGAGGCGAAATATCGTACTTCCTAATCTTTAATCAAACCACAACTGTTTTACTCATGTTTTTAAAATTTAGTTTAATATCGTACTTCCTAATCTTTAATCAAACCACAACCTTACCTATATATTAATAGTAGAACAATGCAATATCGTACTTCCTAATCTTTAATCAAACCACAACTTCTTTGTAACTTTTATACATATTAACACCAATATCGTACTTCCTAATCTTTAATCAAACCACAACCATAATCAATAAAAAATTAACCAATAAATAAATATCGTACTTCCTAATCTTTAATCAAACCACAACTCTGCATCCATTTGCTAAATAATTTGATTTAATATCGTACTTCCTAATCTTTAATCAAACCACAACAATATTTGAAGCATCGCTAACGGGCGAACTAATATCGTACTTCCTAATCTTTAATCAAACCACAACTCAATCTTGTTTTTTTTACAAAAATACTGAAATATCGTACTTCCTAATCTTTAATCAAACCACAACTTATCAAACAATGCTCTAAATCAACAAGCAAATATCGTACTTCCTAATCTTTAATCAAACCACAACGGAGTATGTTAGATTACTTGAAGAAGTAAAAATATCGTACTTCCTAATCTTTAATCAAACCACAACTCAAATGTAACATTGTACTTTTTAACCATTAATATCGTACTTCCTAATCTTTAATCAAACCACAACAACTCACCACCTATTGTTGATACTCCTATGAATATCGTACTTCCTAATCTTTAATCAAACCACAACTTAAGTAAGAAACTGTATTAAGAACATAAGAATATCGTACTTCCTAATCTTTAATCAAACCACAACTAGTGGGGATCAATACTCACATTTATTGTTAATATCGTACTTCCTAATCTTTAATCAAACCACAACTTCACAGCATCCTACATCTTCAAAATTATTAATATCGTACTTCCTAATCTTTAATCAAACCACAACTTCTCCATCTGAAGTAACTGTATCAATATCAATATCGTACTTCCTAATCTTTAATCAAACCACAACTGATTCATATCTGGCACCGCTCTAATTTTTAATATCGTACTTCCTAATCTTTAATCAAACCACAACTATGCAAAACACAAAAAAAAACACTATGCAATATCGTACTTCCTAATCTTTAATCAAACCACAACTGTACGTTGAGCGGTTAGTAAAGCATTTTGAATATCGTACTTCCTAATCTTTAATCAAACCACAACAAGGGTAGGAGATTGGAAAACAGAAGAAACAATATCGTACTTCCTAATCTTTAATCAAACCACAACAGATTGTATTACTAATTCTCCTTCAATATAAATATCGTACTTCCTAATCTTTAATCAAACCACAACATTCTTTAGCCAAATATGTATGAAATTAGGAATATCGTACTTCCTAATCTTTAATCAAACCACAACGAGTTGATAGCTCTGACAAACGTTTACAAAAATATCGTACTTCCTAATCTTTAATCAAACCACAACTGTAATGCTTGGCACAATATGGCCAGTAAAAATATCGTACTTCCTAATCTTTAATCAAACCACAACAAATGGTACTCCGTGGTTTCCTGTCATTTTAATATCGTACTTCCTAATCTTTAATCAAACCACAACGAAAGTGATTGTCTTGATGTTATATTTTGAATATCGTACTTCCTAATCTTTAATCAAACCACAACACCACCATGGAAATAAACAAAGATGAAGAGAATATCGTACTTCCTAATCTTTAATCAAACCACAACCCACATTGGCGAACAAGGCATATACAACGAAATATCGTACTTCCTAATCTTTAATCAAACCACAACAGACCCTGTAGTATTTGACCCTACAGACACAATATCGTACTTCCTAATCTTTAATCAAACCACAACAATCAGGTTCAAAATACGAAATTACGACATAATATCGTACTTCCTAATCTTTAATCAAACCACAACTGGTTTTAGTTAATATTAAAATGATGGAGCAATATCGTACTTCCTAATCTTTAATCAAACCACAACTCAGATAGTATTAAGTATTTTTGTAATCTAATATCGTACTTCCTAATCTTTAATCAAACCACAACTCCGTTAAATAAATACACCGCTGGGTTATGAATATCGTACTTCCTAATCTTTAATCAAACCACAACAGGAAATTGCAACAAAATTTCACTGTTTCAAATATCGTACTTCCTAATCTTTAATCAAACCACAACATACTTCTAACACTTCTGGGTTCTCTTTTAAATATCGTACTTCCTAATCTTTAATCAAACCACAACTTCTTTCAGTTGAACATTTAAAGCATCTGCAATATCGTACTTCCTAATCTTTAATCAAACCACAACGATGCTACGAAAAGAATAATAGAATTACTAATATCGTACTTCCTAATCTTTAATCAAACCACAACTCCTTTACCTTTAGTTTCAAACTTTTTGCCAATATCGTACTTCCTAATCTTTAATCAAACCACAACACTCCGGAGGTTAAGCAGACAAGTAATATTAATATCGTACTTCCTAATCTTTAATCAAACCACAACCATTTGAAGCTCGTCAAAAACAGGCTCAGGAATATCGTACTTCCTAATCTTTAATCAAACCACAACGAAGAAGATAGTAATTTTATTTTGTTAGCTAATATCGTACTTCCTAATCTTTAATCAAACCACAACAGCATACTAATTAATTAAATCAATATTGTTAATATCGTACTTCCTAATCTTTAATCAAACCACAACTAATTTAGATGTTTCAATATATTCCTTTTAATATCGTACTTCCTAATCTTTAATCAAACCACAACTGTGGTTTGAGAGTTTCTGAAGTAATCAAAATATCGTACTTCCTAATCTTTAATCAAACCACAACGCTCGCTTCGCTCGCGTTGTAGTTTGATTTTTGGCCCAATAAGAGGGTTCGACCAAACTATGTCAAAGAACTTTTAATTTTTCTATTATTGTAAAAAACTTTTACTATACTTAATATCAAGCTGCCCTAGAGCATCAATTTTTGTCGGAATTACTCTTAATGTTGAAGGACTTCTTCTTAATACAACTTCTGATAAATCAGAAAGATTAATTTCCGATTTTATCGCTTTTGAATTATCTACATTTCCTTTTGCATAATTATGTCTTACCAACACTATTATACCATTTTCGTCAAACTTTACAATTTTAAAAAGTCTGCTTTGTAAATCTTCATTACTCTTCCAATTTATTTCTTCATTTGGAATTTTATCAAAAACTAAAAACGTATCATCTTGATGAAGTCTTAATGTAGGCTTCTCTGTTTCTTCATCAAAAATATTTTTAACAATATTATAATGGTTGATTAATTTATACTTTCTATTTTTTAATTTTCCATTTTCGTCAGGAATTAAATCTCCAAAAATTCTTGCTTCATAATTGGTATAACTGTCTTTATCGAAATAGTAATCTCTTTTGTGTTCTAATCTTGATTTATCAATAGCTCGAATTTCCTTATAGTCCTTTAAATTGGATTTTGATGATTTTAATCTTATATTTTTTATTACCATTCTACCAATCTGTTTTTTCTTCTTTTCATCGTAATATTCTGGAAGAATAATAACCCCTTCACTCTCTTTTAGTAATATTTCCAAGCCTTTAGTTCTCGTAAGATTTGTTGCTTCTTTAATTATCTTTTCTTTATAATTTTCTCTTTTCTTTTCGTCAATATCTTTTTTAATAATAGAATTAAAGAGAATAGTTATAAACTCGTCTATATCCGAAAAATCGGGAGTAATAGTTTCTTTAGTTATATTTGAAAATACAATTTCCTTTTTTTTATCTGCTTTCTTAATTTTTTCATATACACGTAAAGCAACTGACTTTTTATGTTCCCTTTCTTTTTTTATACTATCTTCTCCTTCTTTTATTGTAAATTCCATTAGTTTCTCCCAACCTTTTTCATCAGCTAATTTCAATAATCTTATTTTTATACCCTCGTCTATAATATTTTCAATATCACCACCACTAATTGATGTTATTGGTTTTCTTTGAGCAAAATCATCATTTTTCTTAATATGTGCATAAGGATTTTGACTGTTTAATTTTCCTCTAAGATTTTGTCTAGAAGTATTTCCTTTTTCAATCGTATCTAATAAAGGTTTTATTCTATCTATTTTTCTATGGTAAATAAATACTTCTTTATGAAGATTATGCATTCTGCTGGCAAAATCACTCATAGGTGATTTTAATTGATACTTTGGATTGTCATTTCCCTTGAAATAATCTTTTTCGTATTTATGAAATGCTTCTGAAACCCAATTAGCTGTACTTCTTTCCACACAAGCAACAGTAATTGCATCAATACAATGATGAATATGATTACTTCTATCTTTTACTGCATATTCAGGTTCTAATCCCCACATTTTTCGTAATGTATCCGTTATTTTCCCATTAACAACATTTACTTTATTAAAATAAGAATTTAAGTATGCTCTTGCATATTTAGCAATTATTCGAGTATCAACCAAATTGGCATTGGTGAATTGATTGGTTATTTCCTCACATTCAAAACTCTTATATTTCTTACTTAAATAATCTAATTTAATTTTTGTATAATGAGCCTTAGTCATTACTTCATCATGAGAGATAGGGTCAGATATTGCTTTTGCAGCATTTTTAAATTTTTTATACTCGTTTTTTAATGATTGTAAATTTACGTTCCATGTAGGAATGTTATTCTTTATTGAATAATACCTAAGATTGGCATTTCTTTTAAGAAGAATGGTTTCTTTGTTAATTGTATTCCCTTTGTAATTTACGTTCAGGAGCCCTGGAAGTGTTTCTTGTTTGTATTTTCTGTTAAATTCATCATTAACAAGTGTCTTGTTAGACATTGAATTATCATGAAACTTACTTCTTGGTATGGTATGTTCAATATCATAGATTGTTTTACCACCTAGAAAATCACAAATAGATATTTGTGCTGCTGTATATAAACATTGGTGATTTTGCTCTTTCCATAAAATATATTTTACAACATCTGTATCGGTAGGGTTTATTTCGTGCTGACATTCTTTTGAATAGGATTTAACAATTTCATTTCTAGCCCAATCTCTGATAATCTCTTGTTCTTTTTGCCATTGAGCAATTGCTTTACGATAACTAGCACTATTTATTTCTCCAGCAACTTCTACATTAACTTCGGTATCTTTATCAACTATACTCTTTCTAATTAATTCGTTACACAATCTTTTTATTTGATGCATAGACCTATTAAACACTGGGTTTTTAATAGAACTTATTTCAGGATTTCCTAATTTTTTATCCGCAGGTTTATATACTTCCATAGCAGAAGGATGATATAATTTTGATACATCAATAGTATCAGTTGGAAATTTTTCTAAAAGTTTCTTTCCGATAATTTCAGGTATAGGTGTTGTTTTTAAATAAGAAAATTCTTTAGGGGATTTATCCAAAGCTATATTTGATAGCCTATCCCAACAAACTGCTTTTATTTCATCTTGCTCTTTTTGACTTATTTTATTGAACTTTTCAATACCTTCCCATTGTATAATTTCATCGAATAAAGATTTTTCATGAGCTTCTATACTTTGAGAATTGTTTCCAATCTGCTCATATTGGTTGTTTTCATCAGGGGTCTTTAATTTTGAAATATAATTATTAACTATTCCATTAATTTTTAACTCGTATTTATGCTCCTTTAATGATTCTTGTATTTGTTCAGAGACATCTTTAATCTCCTGCTCTGATAGTTTTCTGTCTAACACTTTATCAATATTGGCAAGAAATACAGCATCTGAATATCCGAGCCCTTCTTCTAAATGCGGCACAATCTTCTTCAAAGCAGATTTGCTTAGGTTTCCGTAACCTTTTGCCAGCTTTATTTTTTGAAAATCTTCAATCTTCTTTTCATCTAATTCAAGATGCTTTTCTGCAAATTCTTTTCTAATTGTTTTTCTGTCTTTCTTTTCTAAATCATCTAAAAACAAACAATGCCAAATATCTTCTATACTTATTTGTGTTTTATTTTTTTCTTCCTTGTACCCAGTATTTAAAAATGGAAACTCCTTATATCTTTCTTTGCCTAATAACTTTGTTATAGCAGAAGTAGTAGGACAAGCTGAAAACTTTTTATCTAACGGGAAATTAAAAACTATTTCAGCGACACCACCTTCTATAGGTTTGTCTGCTTTCTTAAAAAACACTTTTTCAGGAAACATAGCATAACAGTATGTTTTATCTCCACTAAGTTTTTCGGCTATTTTACTGAATTCAAAATCTGTTTTTTGTAAAAACAAAGGCTTTATTAATTCTTTTTGTTCTTTATTAAGGAAATCAAGTTTTGAACCTACTCCATAACCTATTTTTATTCTATTTAATGACTCCCACATTCTAAATTCTTCAAAAAGTGGGTGTGAAACAGCTATTCTTTTTCGGTTTGGTTCTAAAGGACACATAGCAACCAAACCTTTTTGACTTTTTAATGGTCTTTGATAAAAAATAGCATGATGAAGTTTATCTCTTAAATCTCCTTTTATATTTTGTTTTTCACAGATATAATTAAACTCCTTCAAGTAATGCTCTTCTCTATGTGTGTATCTTCCTCTTATTTTAGATATTAATCCTGTTTTTTTATCAGCTTTGGCATAAATGGAATAAAAATAACTCCCCATTGTTGGCTGACCACTTTTTTGTATTGCTTCCGAAAGTTCACCAACAGACTTCATCACTTTACCCAAGTTTTCAGGTTTATCAAACTCAGTAATTATAAAGTTTCTAATTTTTTCAAATTCAATTTCATTTTTTAATTCCTTAGTTATTTTATTACCCAATGTAGTTACCTTTTTATCACTTTTACGATTATCAAATAAAACTTGAAAAGGTTCTTTAAAGGCTCCGGAGTCATTTGTTTCTTCTAATAACTTAGTTACTTCAGCTTTAAACAAATCTAATTTATCTTCACTTTGTTCATCATCTCCGTTAGAAAGGTAGCCTCTTCTTTGTGCTAAATGATAAAAAGCCCTGCCAAGCTGCATTCTGCCCTGTTCAAAATCCATCAAACCTTCTTTGGTAGCTGCCAAATGACGTAGGTAATAAGGTTGCTTTAGTAGTTCACTCTCTCTGTTTCCATTCTTTTTTCCAGTCCTTTGCCACTCAATAAACTTTTCATTTTTACATGGGTATATTTTTTTATTTTTCCAATCACTTAATTCTCCTTCTTCAAATGGTGGGCATAAGTCAAATTCATCAAGTACTCTTAATGTTGCAATTTTTCTTAAAATTATTCTTTCTAATCTTCTTCTTGCTCCTCTAAATCCTCTCCTTTCAGCTGCTTTAGAATTCTCATCAGCATTTACTCCTTTTGGAAAAATATAACTTCCTTTAGTTGGAATTAGATTTCCTTTTTCATCAAATTTTTCTAAAAAATCATATTTTCCATCTTTTTTTTCTAATACCGCCCATCCAATACTATTAGTTCCTAAGTCAAGTCCAAGTTTAATTTTACTCATATCAAATGTTATTTAAAAAAATATTTACTACTTTTGTCTTAATCAAATCACAATAAGGCGTAAGCCGTAGGAATGATCCGAAAGGTGACCAAATTAGAGCCCTCAGTTTTCTGAGGGTTCATTGTTTAAGGCTATAAAGATAATTATTTTCTTTTAAATCTTTAATCTTATCACAATAAGGCTATATGCCGTAGATGAAAATCTTAAGTCCTGCTTCGGTGGGACTTTTTTTGTGCTTTTTTAATTCTACTGTATTAATGATACTTCGTATTCCTCTTGATTGACATTAATGTGGATTTATTTAAACCCCTAAAACTATAGAAGCATCAATACCCAATTTTCTACTAATTTCCCTTGCTACATTCAAAGGTGGTTCACTTTTACCACTAAGGTACTCACTTACTCTTGATGTACTTACTCCTAAAAGTTGAGATAAACGTTTTTGGTTCAACCCCATTTCAGCCATACGCAATTTTATAACTTCAACCAATGAGGGTTTCAGAATAGGATAAGTACGCTCTTCATAATCAGCTACAAGGTCTGATAAAATATTTAACTCAATATAACCTTTGGCTTCAGTATTCTCAATGTTATTGGCATCTTGCAGAAGCACTTCAATTCGTTCTAAAATTGCCTTATACTCTTTTTCTGTCTGTATCATAACTAAATGTTTTTAATATCTTTAATCTTGTCATATTCGGCATGTGTACCAATAAAACGAATATAAACCTTTTTAGCGTTGAATGAAATTATAGCAACTAATCTGTAATCATTGCCTTTAACATTAAATACAAAACGATTATTGCCTACATAATCTACACTATTAAACGTTTGTTTAACATCATTAAGGTTGTTCCACTTTTTTGCTGTTACGGTATGATACCAATAGTTTAAAGGGTTTTCAGCATCTACACTCTTTTTTGAAAACTCAAGTATTCTTTTATAGGTAACAATACGCATAAATTAAACTTAAATTAATATAATACAAATTTACACCAATGTTTTGAAATACAAAATAAAATTTTAAAATACGTAACTTTCTGCTTGTTTTGTGTTGATTACTTTCCGATACAAAATTTACTAAAGATGTTATCTAGCAAGTCATCGGTAGATATTTCTCCTGTAATTTGTCCTAAATGGTAAAGTGCCTGACGAATATCCATAGCTAAGAAATCTCCTGTAATTTGTTGGTCTAAGCCTTCTAAAACTCTTAACAAATAATCATTTGCTTGAGATAACGCTTCATGATGACGTGCGTTGGTAACTACCGTATCATTAGTATTTACCAACCCTTCGGCAACACTTGTATATAATTTATTGGTAATTTCTTCTACATTTTTATTGTCTTTAGCTGCAATAAACACCACATCATCTATCCCTTCAAATTTTTGCAACACTTCTTGCTCGTTGCCTTTGTCTATTTTATTAGCGATAACAAACATTTTTTTCTGCTTGTTGCTAATACGTTCTCTAATTTTTGCTACATCGCTTTGCAGCTTTTCTTTCGAAATAGTTACGGCATCAACCATCAGCAATACCACTAAGGCTTGATCAATTTTTTCATACGATTTCTTTATCCCCAACGACTCAATTTGGTCGGTAGTTTCTCTAATTCCTGCTGTATCTACAAACCTAAAATTAATACCTTTAATATTCATTTCATCTTCAATCACATCTCTGGTGGTTCCGGCAATGTCTGATACTATAGCTCTTTCTTCATTCAACAATGCATTCAACAAAGTAGATTTTCCTACATTCGGTTCGCCAACAATGGCAACCGGAACACCTGTTTTTATTACATTACCAACATTAAAAGATTGTATTAGTTGATGAAGTGTTTCGTGCAATTTAGTTACTAAATCTTTCAGTTGTTCTCTGTTGGCAAACTCCACATCTTCTTCACTAAAATCGAGTTCCAACTCAATTAAAGATGCAAAATGTATCAACTCTTCTCTCAGTTTTTTAATTTCATTACTAAAACCTCCACGCATTTGCTCCATAGCCAATTGATGAGCAGTTTCAGAATTGGCAGCAATAACATCAGCAACTGCTTCCGCTTGCGACAAATCCATTTTACCATTAAGAAAAGCACGCATGGTAAACTCACCATGTTGAGCGAGTTTAGCTCCTTTTTTCAATAATAATTGCAATACTTGCTGCTGAATATAAGGTGAGCCATGAGTTGATATTTCCACAGCATTTTCGCCTGTAAAGGATTTTTTATCTTTAAAAATACCTACCAATACCTCATCAATAATTTTATCGTTTTCTCTTATCGTTCCAAAATGGATGGTATGAGATGGCACTTTTAGTAAATCTTTCCCATGAAAAACAGTATTCGCTATAGTAATAGCATCTGGTCCGGAAAGTCGTATAATGGCTATGGCTCCAACACCTGGAGGTGTAGAAATAGCACAAATTGTATCTATTAATCGATTGTTATTCATAAAAACAAAATTACGGATTAACAGGCTCGTCTAGTTTATAATCTACATACATTTCTGTAAGTTTATTATAAAACTCCTCCGCAATCTTTTTTGCTCCTTTAGGTGTAAAATGGATATAATCGGAAGCTGCCAACGGTGGTTCTGCATTTACCCAATCGGGCATAGAGTTTTTACCACCCATCACTTCATACATATCCCAAAAAATACAATCTGTTGAAAGTGCGGCATCTTTTAGGGCGTCTCTCACTCCCTCTAACATAGGATAAGTAACGTAAGTTGTTTTTTCCTTAATAGACATATCACTCGGACCAATAACCATTATAGCTGCTTTTGGATTGTTTCTTTTAATAAAATTTATTTGAGATTTAAACCAATTTCCATAATCTTCACATTCTTTTTCTGATTTGATATAAGGCATTACATTTCCTCCAAATTGCAGAATAATTAAATCTGGTGAAAGATGTGCAAAAGCGTTTGCCATTAAGGTTTTATCAAGCTTAGTAAAAATTGTTCCTGAAGAACCTCTTAGCGGAATATTATCCATTATTACTCCGGTATTTCCTTCTAACGAAAGTGCATAAACATCAGGACTATCTTTACCTTTAAAGTTGATTAAAATTTCTTCGGGAGTAGTATTAAAATTAGCAGTAATAACCTCAAAAGGTGAATTAGGAGCTAATTTTCCTTCTTTTGCCACTGTTCCATCAACAATAATTTCGTAATCTACATACGTTACCATATTGCTGAGCATTATTTTTAGTTGAGTATATTGTTTTGTTTTTCCGTAAGATGCTCTGGGTTTATTAATCTTAATCCATGCTTCATTATCAGGAAGTTCGTCTAAAAAAGTGGTCTGAGGAATTGGAGCAAACCTACAAAAACTAATTAGTGGCCCGTATCGTTGATGTGTAATAGTAGAATCTTTTGCTCCATAACCAGCATAACGTTGCCAGTTTTCTGAATAACTAATGTTCACACTCATTTTTGGAGCAATATCAACCACAGGAAAAAGTCCTACTCCAATACCACCAAACTTAGTTTGTAATTCATTTCTGATGTAGGAAGTTATTCTATCTACTTCAATTTGAGAATCGCCATAATGCATTATGCGGACTTTCTTTTTCTGAGCATTTTCTAAGGCTTCAAAAAAACGATGCAAAGCAGGTATAGACTTATCAGTAACTTGCAATTTTTTTCTATATGCTGCTAATGAATCTAATTTTTGTTTGATAATGGTAGAATCTATTTGCGATATTTTTTCTTTCACCATGGTAGAATCATCAAACAATATGGCTAAATCTTTTTCATAATTTTCTATGCTGTCAGATTTATTTTCTATACCAAAAAACTCGTTGGGAGTAGGAAATTGCAATTCGTATTTTCCTACTTTAATTCCATCAGCTGGAAAAACAAACATGACCAAAAAAAGCAAAAGAAATACCGCTACCAACGTTGTCAACGTTGTTAGTGGCGAAACAATTTTAGCTTTTGGAGTTGTTTCTTTTGGTGTTATTTCTTCGGAATCTTTAATTGTTGACCAACGTTTAAATTTGCATCAATATTATTGAATTTCATAATGTCATCAGCAGAAATACCCGGATAGTTTTTAGCAATTAGCCATAAATTATCGCCTGATTTTACAGTGTAAATGGTATAGCTTCCACTTGAAAAATTAGTGTTTTTAGGTGTTTCTTGTTTTGCTTCCTGCTTTTCTTCAGCCACAGGTTCCGGAGCTGCTTGTCGTTCTCCGTAAATACTTAATTTTTGTCCGATATCTATTCTTGTTCCTCTAAGGTTATTCCAGCTTTGTAATTCAGCAACAGAAACTTTATGTCTTTCGGCAATTAAGCCCAACACATCTCCCGATTTTACCACATAAACAATAGGTTCTCCATCAAAATCCGGAATGTATTCTGTGTCTTTTTGAATTTCAATAGGTTTTGGTTTATTCAATATCGAATCCTGATAGAAGTAAATACTATCCTTCATTTGAATGATTTTCTTTTTATCTGCTTTAGCAAAATATAAGGGATAATTTGCCGGCAAAATGGCTTTATCAAAATTTAAAACTGGATTTAAAAACTCAAACTGATTTATATCAAAACCTATAACATCTTCCAACGCTTTTGCCTGAAGTTTTCTTTCTAAAACTAAGGTATCTTTATCGAATTTAGGCTTTAGCTTAACCGTCTCGTAATCATCATAATTAACAATATAAACCATAGCTGTAAAAGCATTTACAAACTCATTGGTTTCTGTAGGCAACAACTCATAAAGCGATTTATAATCTTTTTTTCCCGAACGCAAAATTGCCTTATTTACATTTACCACTCCGCATGAATATGCTGCCAAAGTAAGTTCCCAATTTTGATACAATTCGTACAATTGTTTGATATTGCTTACCGCAGCAAAAGTAGCTTTTTCAAAATCTCTTCTTTCATCAACTAATTCATCTACACGTAAACCGTATTTTACCGCCTGAGGATAAGTTAAATGCCAAAAACCTTCTCCACCAATGCCATTTTTGGAAGTTGGATTAAAAGCCGAACAAACCAAAGGCACTAAATTTAGTTCTTTTGGCAATTGATGTTTTTCTAATTCTTTATTAATGATGGGTTGGTAATAGTTTAGCAAACTCAACGCTGTTGGACATTTATATGCTTTTGACGAGAAATAATAGGGCAAATAATGATTTTCAGGATAAGCTGTGGGAAAAGCTCTTTCTAATGGTATTTCTCCAAACAAAAAAGTTGCTCCAGTTGTTATTTCAGGACCTTTATAATCAATATGTTTAGGAGCTTGTTTTTCAGAAAGTGAAAGCAGTTTTTTATTATAAGTATTTCTGGTAACATCTTCATATTCTGATTTATAAATAGTTTCTTTTTGCTTTTTTTGAGCGACTAACTTAGTCGATAAAAACAACAAGGAAAGAATAATGAAAATATGTTTAAAAAAAACGTTCATGGACTTACAAAATACCTATTTATCGGTTTCATCTGGTTATTTTTTCTATTTTATTAAAGCCCCCTAAATCCCCCGAAGGGGGACTTCCCCCATCACACAAAGCCTATCCTTTTTTTTTAGTTTTTGTAGTTCAAGGATTGCTTACACAAAGCCCTTCCTAAATTATAACCACAAGAAACGACTTAAAGTACTATAAATTTAATTATTTACTAAAAAGCAGTTATATCTGACATTTAAAAAACAATAAAAATTTCAGATAAAAACTAGTTAAATTAATCAAAGGTCGAGCTTCATCAGTTTGGAAATCCTCTAAACTTTTAAACTCATCAACTTCTCAACTAACCTCAAACTTCAACCCTTCTAAACCAATTTCTAATCTCTAATTTCAAATTTTCAATATTGTATGAGAGAAATTTTACTCATGACTCGTTTCAACTTTTTCAACTTTCAAACCAATATCTGATATTCCATTCAATCCATCTTCAACACGCATGGCTTGTTCGAGGTAAACGGTATAAATTCCTTTTTTGGCAAACTTTACATTTCCCAAATAAGGCTGCTGATAATCCCATAAATCTCCAATACCTTTGCCTTTCCATTTACCTCTGTTATCGGCAATAACGCAATTTACGGTATCTTTAGAAAAATCTCCACTTGGTCCATTAATCGTAACAAACAAATACAAATTGCTATACGCATAATCGCCTTTATTTCTGATGTTGATGTAAATATTATGAGGATGTAAGGTGTCTTTGGCGTCAAACTCAAAAGTGGCTATATTTTCTTTTTTCCAATTGGCGTTATCTATAGCGATATACTCATCATACACCGTATTATCGCTACACGAAGCCATTAAAAAAATCAAACTAATTACAAAGACTATTTTAAATAAATTCGACATGAAAATTGTTACTCTTTTTTATTATTAGGTCGTTTATTAGTATGTTGTTGATTGTTGGGCTTCCCACCTTTTTTTCTTCGTTTGTTTTTGTTTCTGTTGTTATTGCCTTTTGGCTTATCGAAACGAGTTAAAGAATCTTGTCCGACAACATTTTCGTAATCAGGTTTTTTAACTTCCTCTTTAATTTCCATATACATGGCTAAATCCTCAGGAAACTCATTTTTTTTGTTCATCGCAATAATTTCGTTTACCCTATCGAGTTTCATCTCAATAAAACGAACAGGGTCATCTTTGTAAGAATACCAAAGTGTATTGCTAAAAATGTCCATCTTTCTGTAAAAAGCCTCGCCTTTTTTAGTCTTTAAGTTAATGCTGGTATCTGGAAATGATTTTAGTGCATCGGTATAAGCATCTAACTCATAATTTAAGCAACATTTAAGCTTCCCGCATTGTCCTGCCAATTTCTCTGGATTTAACGAAAGTTGCTGATAACGTGCTGCAGAAGTAGAAACAGACCTAAAATCTGTTAACCAAGTAGAGCAACATAATTCTCTTCCGCAAGAGCCAATCCCTCCTAACCTACTGGCTTCCTGACGAACACCAATTTGTTTCATTTCAATACGGATTTTAAACTCTTCGGCTAACTTTTTAATTAGTTCTCTAAAATCAACTCTTGTTTCTGCTGTATAATAAAAAATAGCTTTTGAATTATCTCCTTGATATTCTACATCGCTAATTTTCATTTGTAAACCAAAAGCAATAGCAATGGTTCTGGCTTTAAACATGGTATCTTCTTCTCTTTTTTGAGCAGTTATCCATTTTTTAATATCGCCATCATTTGCCAAGCGGTAAATTTTAAGAATTTCTTTAGAATCTAAATCTACTTTGTGCTTACGCATTTGTTTTTTTACCAATTCACCGGCTAAAGAAATCGTTCCAATATCATGACCAGAAGCTGCTTCAACAGCAACCACATCACCAACATTTAAACTCAGTTTATCAGTATTTCTAAAAAATTCTTTACGATTATTTTTAAATCGAACCTCAACACAATCAAATGGTTCTTGTCCGAAAGGTAATTCTATGTCGTTAAGCCAATTGGTTACATTTAATTTATTACAACCTCCCGACTTACTGCTACAGCCAGATGAAGAAGTTCCACAACCTCTCCCTGTGCTACATCCACTACACCCCATATATATTAATTTGTTACGTTATATTTAAAAGTTCATTGCATTATTTTCAGCAAATTGAACATATTGTCTCTAGTTATCTTTAAAAAAAAGATGTAACAAAGATACTATTCTATCTCATAAAAAATTGATTATTTAAATTGATTTATGAGAAATTGTTTGTTGATTAAATGCCATAATCCCGAAAAGAAGCCCCCTAAATCCCCCGAAGAGGGAGTTTCCCAACGCACAATGCCAATTTGTGTTGTACTTTTCTCCTCTTGAGAGGAGCAGATGTTGTTCGAGGTTGCGACAGCAGTGAGATTACAACATCAAAGGTGTGTTTTCTTTAAAAGATATTGCCCTGAATATCAGACCTATCAGTCTGATTTAAGAAAATCACGCTCCGTTGGAGCTTGGTAGTAAAAATATTGAAACTTCAAATCCTCCTCTATCCTCTCCAAAAGAGTTAAACTCCCTCCCTTTGGAAGGGTTAGGGGAGGATAATTTCAAACCTTCCCACTCCTTCTCTCCAATTCTTTTTGGATAAGTTGGAGTTCTCTTCCTGTTTGTCCGGAAATGGAAGTGTTTTCTTCTGCTCTTCTAATAAGGTAGGGTGTTACATCTTTTACAGGGCCATAAGGCACATATTTAGCAACATTATAGGATGCTTTCGCTAAGTTATTACTAATGTGATTGCTCATTCCTAATAATTGAGCGAAATAAATACGTGTATCGTCTTTAGCAATGTTATGTTCTTTCATTAACTCCAATAAATACAAGGCACTTTTTTCATTGTGTGTACCGCTGCAAAAAGAGATAATATCTATATTTTGGATACAAATTTTTTGAGCGAGGTCATAATCTCTATCGGTATCTTCTTTGGTTTTTTGCATAGGATCTTCGTAATTCATTGCAGCAGCTCTTTCTCTTTCTTTCTCAATGTACGCACCTCTTACCAGTTTTAATCCAATAATAAAACCCTCATTTTTCGCAATAGCTATTAGTTCTTTAATATAGGCAATTCTATCCCATCTGTAAAGCTGAGCTGTATTGTAAACAATGGCTTTTTCTTTATTGTACTTACGCATCATTTCCAACGCTAACTCATCTACCGGATTTTGAATCCAGGTTTCTTCTGCATCTATAAAAACAGGAACACCAGCCTTAAAAGCAGCTTCACAAAGTGTATCTACTCTGTTTTTAAATCGTTCAAACTCATCTTTTTCTTGAACAGTCAGTTGTTTTTTCGCATTTACTTTTTCTAGCAATTCAAACCTACCAAAACCCGTAGGTTTAAAAACTGCAAAAGGTATGTTTTTGTTAACGGATGCTTTCTCAATACTTGTTAATGTTTCTTTAATATTGGCATCAAAAACGCTATCTAGCTGTTCTCCCTCAACGGAGTAATCTAAAATGGTTTTTACATTTAACTTAGCCAATTCCTGAGTAGTAGAGACGGTTTCTTCAATACTTTCGCCTCCACAAAAGTGTTTAAAAATGGTAGCTCTAATAATTGGGATTGGAAAATATAAAGGCATAAAAATTTTAAGCATTGTAGGACCAATTTTTATCAACCAATTCCATGCTATGATTTTAAACAACCAATAACTTCTTTTCAAATCTGCATTTGATTTTCCGGCAAACGCTATTTCTGTATCATTAAAATTCATCTTACACTAAAAAATATCTTCAAAGTTAATGTGCGAAATTAATTGAATTTATGATTAGGATTAGCTTTTTTTCGAATTTGTTGTTGAGCTTGTTCTGATTTATACAGTAGCTGTTTTTCTAGAACAAACCTACTTAATAATACCCCAACGAAATGAACGCTTTTGAATTGTGTCATTTTTTATATCAGGTAAAAAATAATATGGTCCACTTTCAATAATAAAACTTTCTTTATGATAGTCTGAACGACCTTGTATTAAAATTCCAAAGCTATCTCCTTTTTTAGAAATCAATCCTTTTTTTGTAAAGAAGAAATAATCTCCAGAATATTGGTAACGTGGCATTCCTGTATTTAATGAATGGCTAGTTCTATATACAGAAACTATCCCCATAGTATCTGATATAGATTTAACACCATCACCTATAAATTTTACAATCTCTTTTCCACCACTATCAATTACACCCCATTTCAATTTATTATGAGTTATAAAATAGTTATTAAAAATTGGAATTAAAGTGTCATATTTTTCTTGCACTTCTTTAAAAGAAATACTTGTATCCATTGCAGGAGAGGCTGTCCTAATTTGATAATCACTTGTAATCAAATCACTTTCCTTTATAGTGTAAGCTTCCCCAAAAATAGTACAGTTTAAAAGTAGAAAAAACATTAATTTTAAAACTGTAATTATGAAAAAGAGTAAATTTTCCCCGACCCAAATTGCCAAAATTCTAAAGGAATTTGATTTAGGCAAAGATGTAGAGACCATATCTAGAGAATATGGAGTTTCCAAAGCGACTTTTTATAAATGGCGACAGCGTTATGGTGGCATGGAAGCAAGTGAGCTGAAGAAAGTAAAAAAGCTTGAGGAAGAAAACGCCAAGTTAAAAAGGATGTACACAGAACTGGCATTAGAGCTTGATATGGCAAAATACATTATTGAAAAAAAGCTTTAAAGCCTTGCCAAAAAAGAGCGATTGTTAATGAGTTACAAGCTATCTACCCCAATGGTACAAGCAAGGCGTGCCGACTGTTAAAAACCAGTAGAAGTAGCTTAAAGTATCGCAGTATTAAAGATGATTCATTTTTGATAGATCAGTTAACCAAACTGAGTGTTGAACATCCAAGAGAAGGATTTTGGAAGTGTTACAATCGCTTGCGCAATAAATCTATAAAAGTTAATCACAAACGCTTACATAGAGTTTATAAACAAATAGGGATGCCATTAAGGCGTAAAGTGAAAAAGCGATTGCCGGCAAGAGTAAAAGAACCATTAATTAACCCAAGCAAGTTCAACCACACTTGGAGTATAGATTTTGTACACGATGTGTTAGAGAATGGAAGAAAGTTCCGATCCTTTAATGTAATAGATGATTTTAACAGAGAAGTACTTTTTATAGAAACAGACTACTCAATAAAAAGCAGCAGGGTTGTTTGGGTATTAAAACACTTAGTTAATAAGCATGGGAAACCTAAAAAAATAAGAATGGATAACGGACCTGAATTTATTGCAAAATTATCTAAAGAATGGAGTGAAATGAACCAAATAGAGTTTAAGTATATACAACCAGGTAAACCGACTCAAAATGCCTTTATTGAACGATTTAATAAGTCGTATAGAGATGGAGTACTAGATTGTTACCTCTTTGAAACACTTGATGATGTTAGAAAACAAACTGACAACTGGGTAAAAGATTACAACGAAGAAAGACCACATGATGCTTTAGGTGGCTTGAGTCCAATAATGTATAAAAAACAAAAGCTTCTTGGCTTCAGTTCCGCTACGCTTCACTTCAGCCAAGAAGCTTTATTAAATGAAAATAATTTGTAATTTAGAACCGTACTAAAAATGGGAAGCCTACAATAGCACTAGAACAAGATACTAATACAAAAAGAATCGCCCATATAAACAAATTTAGTTTCATTGTTTTAATTTAGTTACTAACTCATTAATTTAACAAGCAGTGCGATTGCGAAAGCAAGCTTCATTGTCTTACAATTATTTTATCACCTTAAGCGGAAATCCGATTCAGCCACCCAAATAAATACCGCTATGTATTCTTTATTCTGCCCATAAAATTTAGTAGAACATATCAAGATTAAAAATATTGTAACTAAGATTTTCATTTTAATACAGTATAGCTTATTTCCTCAACTACCATTTTGTGTAGCATAAATCTTTAACTACAACAAATATAAAACAAAAACAGCCACTTTAATTGAAGTAGCTGTTTTTCCTGAAACGGCAAGCAGAATACTTGAAAATATTTATTTTTTAAAAATATATCTAGTAATAAAAATTCCATTACCATCTTCTTTTCCTGCATCGGCTTCTACACCGCTAACCACATTAACTAATTCCCAGCCATTAGCAGCCATTTCATTTAGTTTTGAAGTAATCATTGCATCATTTGAAGCAACATTTTGGAAATTTAAACCAACACCACTATAAAAGTTAAGCATTTTTGTTTCAGCTAATTCATCTACTTTAGCGTCACTTCTTTTTACTTTACCCTGTTCGCTGTCTTTACCATCAGATCTTCCGGTAGTAAAATGATGATGATTTACCTCTGTAAGGTTTTCAATAATTCTAGAACGACCTAATCCCATAGGAACAATAGATTCGATACTGGTAACAATTTTAAACTGTGTTCCTGTTGCTCCATCCTGAGCTTTTGGAGTAAAACTGAATAAACCTGCGGCAATAAATGCACCGACTAAACTTGCAATGATTAAATTTTTTTTCATTATTTTAATTTTTAAGTTAATAAATTATAGTTGTTTAAAGATTTTTTTGTTAGCAATTTTTATTCCATTCCATAAATCAAAAAAATATTTAGGAGTATATTGTAAACGAGAGCCATACCACGAAAACATTTCGCCATCCACTAATATAATTTTACTGTTCGGACAGATATTTTGCAACTCAGCAATATGTTTTTCTTTAAAAGGATAAGGTTCTGACGATAGTAAAATAAATTCAGGTTGTAGTTGTTTTATTTCTGCTTCGCTAATTTCAGGGTAGCGTGTTTTGCTGCTCAATACATTGGTAAAACCACAATACTCCATTAAGTGATGAATAATCGTGTCACTTCCTACACTCATATAAGGATTTTTCCAAATTAAGTACAGAGCAGTGTGCTGGGTGTTAAATTCATCTTTATATTGAGAAAATGCTTGATTTATCTTTTTAATTAAGGATAATGCCGCAATAGATTTATCGGTAATTTCTCCAATTGCTTTTATCATATTTAGGCTGTCTTCCAGTGTAGAAATGTCGCTTGTCCAAACCGGAAAAAGTTGTTGAAGAGCTTTGATTTCTGCTTCGGTATTTTCCTCTTTGTTGGCAATAATTAAATCAGGATTAAGTGCTTTTATTTTTTCAATATTCAGATTTTTAGTACCGCCAATTCTCGTTTTGTTTTTAAACCATTTTTCGGGGTGAATACAAAATTTAGTAATGCCAATTACTTCTTTTTCTAACCCTAAATCGTAAAGTAATTCTGTTTGCGAAGGTACTACACTAATAATTCTTTTAGGAGTATTTGGGATTTCAATAGTATGGTTAATCTGATCGGTAAAAAACATAAAGGTTTTGAATTTTTTTAATCAAAATAAGTTTGAAAGATTAATTATATAACAGCTATGTGGTTAAATGTTTTGTTTTTTAATTTGTAGCGACAGGCTTCACTCATCTCTATTAAATATCGCTCCTTCGGAGTATTTGTTGTTTCTTTTTATTTAACTCACCCCCTAGTTATCTAACGATAACTTCTCCCCCTCTCTTCGAAGAGAGGGGGAAAGGGGAAAATTTTCATGTTTAATTCATTAAAAAATATCATATTAAAATGTTTCTAAAATCAAAATTGTTTTGGTGGTTGAATTAACTTTAAAATTATCGTCTGTTCTAGAGTTTACTACCCAAATAATGTTATCGTTTTTGTCGGTTAGTAGCCAAGTTGCTTCTTTTTCTGGGAGAGAAAATTTCTCATCAATAAAATAATCGCTTAATTTCTTTTTGCCTTTCATACCAAACGGAGTAAAGCTATCACCTTCTTTCCATTTTCTAAAACACAAAGGAAAATCAATTTTATCGGCATTTAAATAAGCAATGTTTTTAGCTGTTTTAAAGCAAATATTTTTATTTTCAATCAATTCAAACTTAATGTTTATAGGGATTCCGGCAAAATCATTGATGGTGTGAATAATAATTGGTTCGGGTTGTTTTTCTGTTTTGGGAGAAAGCAATAAAAAATCTCTGTCTTTAATAAGTTGATGGGTAGTGGAGAAAAATTGCTTGCCGGAATATCCATTTAACGATTGGGCAATTTGTTCGCAATCATCAAAATTAAAATGATAAGGAGATAAAAAATAATACAAGTAAGTAGTTAATGGATTTAGCTCTCTTAATTGTTTGATATTAATTTTAACCAACTCATTTTCAAAAGTAAAACAATGCTTTTTTTCTGCTTCAATTTTCTGGTTTAAAATGTTTTCGGTAGCCGAAAAATGCGTTGCGGCTTTATTGAGAGTTTCAATAATGTTAGGATTAATTTCTGCAAGTTTGGGCAATACTTCATGTCTTATTTTATTGCGGACATATTTTACAGAAGCATTGCTTTGGTCTTCTCTAAATACAATGTTATTGTTTTTAATGTATTGTTGAATTTCATCAGAAGTAAAACAAAGTAAGGGACGAACAACATTATTATTTTTAGCTTTTATGCCATGAAGTCCGCTCAATCCCGAGCCTTTGGTTAAGTTGATTAACATGGTTTCTGCTACATCATTTTGATGATGAGCGGTTGCAATAGAATGGTAGTGATGTGTGTTTTTAATTTCTTCAAACCAGTTGTAACGCAATTCTCGGGCAGCCATTTGCGTTGAAATTTTATTTTTTTCGGCATATTCGGCTGTATTGAATCTTATAGAATGAAATGGAATATTGAGTTGTTGACACGTTTGCTGAACAAAAAGTTCGTCCTCATCAGCAGCTTTTTCTCTCAATTGAAAATTACAATGAGCCACACCAATACTCATTTTAACAGCTACAAAGAAATGCAACATTGCCATAGAATCTTTTCCGCCACTAACTGCCAATAAAATTTTGTCTGTTGGTTCAAACAGTTGATTGTCTTTAATATGATTTTGAAATGTAAGTAACATATAGTAGTGTAAAATTAGATTTTTCCGATAAAGAAAAAAACTATATTGGATTTTCTAATCCGTCAAAATTTAATTTCAAAATCAATTGACTAATTTTATCCTTTCAAATAATAAAAAATAAACAGATAAAAAGCCCCAAAATAAACGTACTAACTTACTAAGAAGATAACTGTTGGATTTGTGCGTTGGAAGTTCTCCCCCTTAGGGGGAGTTAGAGGGGGCTTATTAAATTCTATACCTATGAAAATTTATCCATTAAACACAGGGAATTTTAAGTTAGATGGCGGTGCTATGTTTGGAGTGGTGCCAAAATCGTTGTGGCAAAGAACCAATCCGGCAGATGAAAACAACATGTGTAGCTGGAGCATGCGTTGTATGTTGATAGAAGATGGCGATAGACTAATGATAATTGACAACGGCATGGGCAACAAGCAAGATGATAAGTTTTTCGGACATTATTATTTGCATGGAAACGATTCGTTAGAAGGAAACCTTAAAAAATTAGGTTTTCATCCTGATGATGTTACAGATGTTTTTCTTACCCATTTGCATTTCGACCACTGCGGTGGTGGAGTAAAATGGAATGCTGACAGAACCAAATACGAAGCTACTTTTAAAAATGCTATTTATTGGAGTAATAGTCGCCACTGGGAGTGGGCAACAGTTCCCAACCAACGAGAAAAAGCTTCTTTTCTGAAAGAAAATATTACTCCTATGATGGAATTTGGTCAGCTGAAGTTTATCGATAAAGAAGGTTTTAATTATTTTGATATTTTATTAGCAGACGGACATACTGATGCCCAAATGATTCCACACATTAATTATCAAGGAAAAAAAGTAGTTTTTATGGCGGATTTATTACCTTCTGTCGGACATATTCCTTTGCCGTATGTAATGGGTTACGATACTCGTCCGTTATTGACTTTAGATGAAAAAGCTAAGTTTTTAAAAGAAGCTGCCGACAAAGAATACATCTTATTTTTAGAGCACGATTCAGTAAATGAATGTTGCACCGTTCAGCATACCGAAAAAGGTGTACGTTTAAAAGAAACTTTCAGGTTTGATGAGCTTTTTAGCTAGAAATATAACAACAATTGCACTTGTTTTTTTAACGAATATATTGTGTTCTCAATTGTTTTCGCAAGAAGCAACAGCTTTTATAGAAGCGGAAGAGAAGGTATTTTTTCAATTGTCGGTAAATGATAAAAAACAAACTGAAGACTATTTTTCAGAAGTTCAGTTAATTGGACTAAATAAGCAGCAAAATTATAAACTCACTTTCAATTTTAAGGAGGACACCCTTCAACTTACCACTACTATTTATGTTTTGGAGGATGGCGTTTCACAACATTATCTATTAAAAAACAATAAATTGGAGTTGCTAAAAGTGTTGTTTCCTCCGCATCAACAGCAAGCGGATAGTTCGGTTTTTACCATTCCGCTAACCCAAAAGTTAGTAGCTATAATTCCCGAAACAAAAGATTCTTTAGTAATTGAAGAAGATACCTTAACACAAAAAGTTCCTTTTGATGATTATTATAGAATGCCTGATTATGAAGGAGAAATTGGTTGTCCGTGGCCGCTTAAAGATGAAGAGTTAAATGAAGTTAAATTAAAAATTAACAACCTAAGCATTGACGATAGAAAAATAGATGTTTATAACGATTTTAGGTTATCTAAATTAGATTTTTGCATCACCATTGAGCAGCTAAGAAGTATAATAATTTTGTTTGAGTACGATGAATTTAAAATGGAAATTGTAAAAAATTCATACCCATTTATTTATGATAAAGACAACATATTACTTTTGGAAAAAGATTTTAGCTATCAAAATTCCTTTGACGAACTAAAAAAACAACTTGGCATATAATTTCTTTAAGTAAAAAGACACTATGGTTTTTCACTATGTAAATTACTGATTATCTGCTTACTAGCTAAACACAGACACTGTATTAATTCAAATTATTTCGGAACTCCTTAGATAATGGTAGCCACTTGTTTTTTCGAGATAGGTTATACACTTTTCTTGTGTTCCGAATTTTTTATGTAATTGGGTTAGGTTCATTCGTCTATAAAACTATTCTGTACTTCTACTCCTATTTTAGCTATCCATTTTTTAATAAAAAAAAGAACAGGAGTAACTATTATTATTATAATCATTAAAGCTGTAAGTAATAAACCTATTAAAATAGTATAAGTTAGATTAAAATCAAAAACAAATATGGAATTAATAATACTTAATAATATCAAACATAGTCCATTAGAAAAACTGTCTGCAAAAAAATTATTTGTAACTAAAGACTCTTCTATTGATGTTTTTTTTGTGGGAGGATTAATTCTACAATAAAACTTCATTACTTTTCTAAGTACGGGTTCTGATGTTTTTAAAAAATTTATTTTCTCTGATATTTTTAATTCTTCTATGTATTTAATAATTTGAGACTTTCTCTTAACTAGTATATATTTTCTTAAATAGGGTACTATCACTAAAAAAAACAACGCATATATTGCAAGAGTAGATAAAATACCCCAACGCCCTATTTCTGATGTTATGAATAACCAAATATTTTCACTAGTATAATCATAAAATCCAAATTGCCTAATATTATCATAATAAAGGCTCAAAGGAATATAAGAAGCAATACCGCTTAATATAATTTGTATTAAAAATAATATTTTCTTACTTGTTGTTATCAAATATCCTAAAATAACTCCTATTACACCTTGAATTAAGTCCACTTTTTCGATTTTAAATTATTCGGCTAATGTAGCCAAAAATTTAAAATGTTATAAAACGCATAAGTGTACATATTTATTTACTACCATCATCTAAGGAGTTTCGAATTATTTTAAGCAAAAACCACAACCAATCACACCATTTTTCTAGTATTGATAAATTAAAAACTCCATTCAATTATCGATTAGCCATCATTTAGCATTAATTTAAAAAAATATGTAGTTTTGTCGAAACTTAAAAAATTATGATACAGCGCATTCAATCTTTGTTTTTGTTAGTTATAGCCTTATCGGGAGTGATTTTTCTTTTTACACCAATTCTAGAAATTATTAACTACGAAAGTTTTTACACCATGGATGCTTTTAATGTGTTTGAAATGGAAAACAATGCAAAAAACCCATTAAAAAGCAATATTGGTTTGGCTGTTATGAGTATCATTATCACCTTACTTTCGGGAATTATTATTTTTCTATACAAAAACAGACCGTTGCAAATAAAGCTTTCAAAATTTTTAATCCTGCTTTTAGCTCTTGAGCTTGCTGCATTGTTTTTTTACAGCGATGCTGCCAAGTCATTTTTAAGTACACCAACTGAAGACCAAGTTGCTATTAATTACAAGATTGGTGTTGTTATCCCAATTATTTCAATAGTTTTCGCTTACTTAACTATTCGTTTTATAAAAAAAGACGATGAGTTAGTTCGTTCTGCAGATAGACTTAGGTAAAAAGTTAATGGTTAATGGTTAATGGTTAATAGTTATTTATTCGTTAATTTCAAATTTAAGTCTCCCGACTTCAAACCTCAAATTTGCCTCTCAACCAAGCAACCTAAGTAGTTTTATTTTCGTCAAAGAAAAAAATACTTATAATTAACATTTCAAACTAAAAATTAAGTTTATATTTGTCTTAAAATCTGAAACTTATCTATAAGTAAAAATACTTAAAACCCTGTTTGTATGAAAAAGAATTACGTTTTTTCTTCTGTTGTAATGCTATCTCTAGCATTTTTAACAACCCCAACTTTAACAGCTCAAAACATTGGTATTAATGGCAACGGTGCGGCACCGGATGCCGGAGCCATGCTAGATATTTCATCTACTAATAAAGGCTTATTAATACCCCGTGTAAACATAACTAACCTAAATACAATTGCTCCCATAACAGGAAGTGCTACCGTAAGTATGTTGGTATATAATACGAATGCCACTACTGGGCAAGGTTATTATTATTGGAATGGAGCTCAATGGGTAAGGTTATCTACAGGTGATGCTTGGCAACTTACTGGAAATGCGGGAACAAATGCTACTAACAATTTTTTAGGAACTACCGATAATATAGATTTTTCTATTAGGAGGGCAAACTTGGAGCGTTTTAGATTAAATGCAAGTAGCGTGGTTTTTAATGAAAATAGTTATAATTATGACTTTAGAGTTGAAAGTAATAATCAGGCAAATATTTTTTTTATTGATGGAGGCTTAGATCGAATTGGAATAAGAACAAATACTCCAGCAAATATGTTACAAATGACCAACGGGGGGGTTAATGTTGGTGCAAATGCCATGGCTTCGTTTGACAACTTAGGAATAGATGGTGTATCCTTAAGTGGATATAACCAATCAACTACAAGTGGATACAATGCAATAGAAGGAATTACTAACTATAGTGGCACTGCTTACTCACCTGCTGGTGTTTTTGGCTTAGCAATAAACGGAACTTTAACACATAGAGCAATAGGAGTAAGAGGTGCTGCTAATGGAAGAAATGGAATTGGTGTTATGGGGTCTATTCAAGTATCTCAAGCTCCCTCAATAAGAGCCTATGGATGGGCAGGTTATTTTGCTGGTGATGTCTTTACATCTGGTGGATTTTATTCTCCCTCCGACTCAAAATTTAAAAAAAATATATCCCCAATGCAAAATGGCATTTTAACGATAATGGAATTAAACCCTGTAACATATGATTTTGATATTGAAAAATATCCCAATATTGGCTTTTCTAATAAAACAGAAATAGGCTTTATAGCTCAAGAACTTAAAAAAGTTGTACCTAACGCAGTTTCTGAAAAAAATATCGCCATTAATGCCACCAAATCCTTGACATCTACTAATGCTTCAAGTATTGAATATCAAAAATTTTTAGCCGTTGATTATACAAAGCTAATCCCAATCACAGTTCAAGCCATCAAGGAACAACAAACCATTATTGAAGCTCAAAATGCTAAAATAGAAGCATTAGAAAAAATGGTATTAGAATTACAAAAAGCTATAGAAAACAAATAACCCCCATGAAAAAACTACTTTTCATATTCTTATTGCTGCCGGGAATGCTTTTTTCTCAAGCTCGGTTGGTGTTTAATAATAACGGCTACATCAATATTGAAAACAATGCTTATTTGGTGATTGATAATGGTGCTGCCAATGCAGTTACTTTATTAGGAACCGGTGGTAATATCTTATCTGAAAACGAAACTGATTTAGTAAAATGGAATGTTGGAAATGCTACCGGTAACCATATTGTACCTTTTACTAATACCAACGGAGTGAAGGTGCCCGTTGAAATTAACATTACTGCTGCCGGTAGTGCAGGAGGTAGTTTGTTGCTTTCTACCTACAGAACCACTAACATGAACACTCCTTGGCCAGTTGTAGCTCCTGCGGTTACCAATATGTGTTCTCCTGTAATTCAAGCAGATGCTTCATTATTTGTTATAGATCGTTTTTGGAGAATAGACGGCAACTCCTATGCTACCAAGCCTGCTGCTACACTTAGTTTTGGTTACGATTTTGCCAACGAAGCTGGTGGTGCAAACACCATTAATGAAGCCAATTTACAAGCTCAACGATTTAATCCCACACAAGGCTCTGGCGTTAACACTTGTCCGTTCCCTGCTCCACCTCCCGGTCCTGGAGGTCATTGGGAAGGCTTATTGTTTGGAGTTGTAAATACAACAAACAATAGAGTAAACAATGCTATAGTTAGCTCGGCTGATTTTTTTAAAGACTGGATACTAGTAGATAACTCTACTCCACTACCTGTTACCTTATTGAATTTTGAAGCAGCTTGTGAAAATGGACTTGTAGTACTTAACTGGTCAACTACTGCTGAAATAAACAACGATTATTTTGTTATTGAAAAAAGTACAGATGCTATTAACTTCTTCCCTATTGCTACTGTACAAGGAAATGGAAACAGTAATACAGTTTTAAGTTATACTTATACCGATGAAACGCCTAATTACGCTACCACCTATTATCGATTAAAACAAGTCGATTTTGATGGTAAATTCGAATATTTTAATGTGGTAGTTTCTACTTGTACGGCTGATGAAAACTTTAATGTAAATCAATTGCAATTGAACGATAATGTATTTGGATTTACTATCAACACTTCAAGTAGTGAAAAATTAACCGTTTATCTATACGATTACAGAGGAAGAATTATTAGTCAAGAAACCATTGTGGTGAACAAAGGAAATAACCCTATTTCGTTATCAAAACCTCATTTAAGTGATGGTATCTATATGCTAAACATAGTAGGAGAGAAAAATCATTTTTCTACCAAAGTGCTTAAGCAATAAATTGATTTACATACGTTAACAAAAAAGTCGGCAAAATGCCGACTTTTTTGTTATTATTAAGGTAACATCAATGTTTTTTGCATGTTGCGATAGATAATTAACAAAGCCTGAAAAAATATCACAATAATTTACATTTCAAATATTTGGTTTTTAAAATAGGATGTTATATATTTGGCTGATAATTATTATTTTACCAACCAAAACTACTACTATGAAACGTTTTCAACCCTTACTATTAGTGGCGTTTATATCTATTATGGTTTCAACAATAAGCAAAGCACAAGAAACCAATCCTTTCCAAAATAGAGTTATCAATAAATATTATAGCACCGAAAAGCTAACTCAATTACAACAAAGTAGTTATGCAGAATTTAAACGTGTAAAATATTACTTTATTCATTCTTTTATACTCACTAATTTGAATTGTGCTACTTGCCCTGCTTTTTTACCTCAAATTTTTGATGTTTCTAAATACGAACATTTAAGATTGCAAAATACTACCGTAGAATTTGTTGATTCTACCAAAAATGCCAAAATTGTATTGATTTCCAAAAATCAATTGGTACAAATGATAGCCGATGAAACTATTCCAAAAGTAACAGCTGATAATACTAAGTTTGCTACAATTCATAATGCTCCTTACCCTACACTAACGTTAACTAACAACATAGAAAATGATATAGCCACTTTTAAAACACAATTAAAAGAATGGGCAAAATATAATCCGATTGCATATTACAATTTAAAAGCCAATAAAAAGAAAGTTTTTGAGGTAGAAGAATTAATTGATTTTCCAACAGACAGAGTACAACATATTATTGACCATCCTCAACTTTATGTCATTCTTTCTAAAAACCTGTAATATTTTACTTTGCTAAACTAACTCAACTATGAAAACTTATCTACTCTCCATATTTTTATTTTTATCGTTTTCTTTTATTCATTTAAATGGATTTTCCCAATGTACAAACACTTGGTCTAATGCTACTGTAAACGCACCTTCAGGAACAGGTTCAACTACTATAAGTACATGTACATGGCAAGATGAATATGATATAATAAACAATATTGTTGCAGGAAATACCTACCAATCTGGTTCGAGTTGTGGCGGTTATATAACTGTAAGAAGTGGTGGTTATAATGGACCTGTTGTAGCAAGTGGAAACGCTCCTCTTACTTGGACTGCAACTGCTAATGGTACTCATTATATTCACATTAATACCAATGCTTCTTGTGGAACAGCTTGGAACTGTTGTACTACCACTATAACCTGTACTTCGTGTGGTTCGTCCTGTAGTGGCACTCAAGTTACACTTAATATGTTTGACTCTTGGGGTGATGGCTGGAATGGTGCTCAACTAACCATAAACGGATTAAATACAGGAGCTTATGGGCCATATACTTTATCAACAGGAAGCTCTGGTAGTACTACTATTTGTTTACCCAATGATTGTTATTCAGTTAACGTTGTGGCTGGTAGTTTTGCTTTTGAAGTTTCTTGGACAATTACCAATGGTGCAACAACGTTGGCTTCAGGTGGAGCACCTGCTTCACTATCTAATGCTTTTTCTTTAGGAGGAGTTCCATGTAGTGGTGGTGGCCCGGTTAGTGCTGGAGATTGCTCTGATGCAATTGATGTTTGTACTAACCTCAATTTTTCTATAGACCCTAACGGCTATGGAAGTATAGATGAATTATGTACTGGTTGTTATAGTAATCCTAGCACAAATCCGGCAAGTACTAACAGTGGTTGTTTACTCTCAGGAGAACTAAACAGCACTTGGATGGTTATCAATGTTGCCACTACCGGTACCTTACAGTTTAGTTTTGGAACGTTAACTACAAGTTACATTTGTTATGATTGGATTATGTGGCCATACAATAGTAATACTTGCTCACAAATATTTAATAATTCGATAGCACCAGTACGATGTAATTGGAATGCTCCTTGCGAAGCTTTTACAGGAATTGGCTCTCCTCCTCCACCTGGTGGAGATCCTGGTAATTTTGAACCCAATCTTAATGTAACTTCCGGAGATCAATTTATTGTTTGTTTCTCTAATTATAGTAGTACGACAACTTCGGTCCCACTGAATTTTTATGGCTCTGCATCCATTAGTTGTACGCCTTTACCTATTGTGTTATTAGATTTTAGTGCCGAATGTAAAGATAATTTCACCAAAGTTTCATGGACTACTGCCACAGAAATAAACAACGACTATTTTGAGTTGGAAAAAAGTGATGATGCTATCAATTTTGTTAGTTTAGGAACAATTAAAGGCGGTGGTAATAGTCATCAAATGAAAGAATACCAATATACCGATTATGAATCTTCCAACAAAACAGTGTATTATCGTTTAAAACAGATAGATTTTGACGGTCAAACAGAGGTGTTTGATATTATTCCTGCTTCATGTAGTGTAAACCCTAGTTTTGAAGTAAATCAACTACTATTTAACGATAACCAATTGAACTTTAACATTACTACTTCACAAAACCAAGAGGCAAATATACAATTGTTAAATGCCCAAGGACAATTAATTAAAACTTTCAAAACCTTCTTGAATACTGGAGTGAATCAAATTAACCTTGAAAATAATAGACTTTGTTCAGGTATATATATGCTCAACATTGTAGGAGAGAAAAACCACTACTCTACAAAGATATTTAAACAATAACTACAAACTTAATCAATATAAAAAAGTCCGATAGAAATTTCTATCGGACTTTTTTTTTAGCTTTAAATTCTTTTTCTCTAAGTAATATAATTTTATTGTGTAATAAGCACTTTCTTGGTAATTACTTCTGTAGCCGTATTAACAACCAATGCATACTGTCCTTTAGGGAAACCTGAAATATCTAACGATAATTTTTCATTCGAATAATTTTGATTAGACTCAATAACAACTTCTCCTAATATATTTACTAATCTGTAAGATAAAACAGTAACATTTGAAGCTATTGTCACATTCAACACATCTTTGGCAGGGTTTGGATATATGGTTAGTTTTTCACCACCATTAACCTCATCAATAGAAGTAGTGCAGTTCACACCATTCCAATGGTTAACACCATAATCTACAGTTCCTCCATTACCTGTATAAGTATATGAAGGATCTCCACAAACAAAATCTCCTGCCGTCCATATGCCTTTGCTAACCGCAACAGACTCTCTACCATGTCCGCCAGACTTCCATTGAACAAAATCCAAAAGATTACTAGTATTATTAAAGTCTGTTGTGTTCGGAGCATATAATGCTAAATCAGCACCAGTTGCATCTAAAGGCCCACCTATAACCCATATTGATTGCATAGGTGCTAAAGATGAATCATTTCCAGCATGAAGATGCATCGAACCGATAGTAAAGTTGGATAGTTTACTCGATAAAATATATGACCTAACATCTACATTAGTTGGTCCAAAATTTCTAATAAATACTAAGTTTTGATTAGGATCTACCCCTGTAATTCTAATTTGAGAAAAAGAATCTACTGATGTTGTTAAAGCTAAAACAACAATTAATGTTTTAAATAAATTTTTCATGATAAAAATATTAAATTAATATACCCTCCACCGACAAAATTAAAGAAAACATCGACAAAACAACTATTTTGTTATGTTAAATTTAAGCATCATCAAAATCATCAGCTTTAAACCCTTGATTTCTATCTGTTTTAGAAGGCTTAACATTTTTAGCTGGAGCTTTTTTAGTAATTGTATCTGCTGCTAATAAACTTGCTTGAATTTGAGTTTGTAAATCTCCAACTGTAGTTGGAGAGTAAGGCATAAAAATAGTATTAACACCTTGCTCTGAAAGCTTCCCAACGGTATCATAATGTTGTGTCATAAATAACATATTCATAACTTGTTGTCCGGTAACCCCATCTTCCATTGCTCCACGAACTTCTTCAACAGACTGTTTCATCCCATTAGCAATAGCTATTCGTTGGTCGGCTATACCCTTTCCTTGAAGCTTTTTACTTTCCGCTTCTGCTTCAGCAGCTTTTACTACTTTAATTTTTTCTGCTTCTGCGTATTCTTTTGCTGCCTCTTTTAAGCGTTTGGCAGCATTAATTTCATTCATAGCATGTTTTACTTTAGAGTCAGGGTCAATATCAGTAATCAATGCTTTGATAATTCTAAAACCGTATTCTTCCATAACATCGGCTAATTCCAGTTGCACTGCTTTTGCAATTTTATCTTTTTCACTAAAAACATCATCTAGCAGCATATTAGGCACTTCGGAGCGAATGGAATCAAAAACATAAGATTGAATTTGACGAGCAGGATCATCAAATTTGTAAAAAGAAGTTTGAATACCTTCTTTAGATTCCACTACAAAATATTGTACAGAAACAATTAAACGTACAAATACATCATCTTGTGTTTTAGTCTCCACATCTACAGGTAATTCCATTACTTTTAGGTTAACACTTCCGGCTTTTTTATCTATTATAGGAATTTTTAAGTTAAAACCTGCTGTGGCAACTCGTTGGAACTTTCCAAATCGTTCAATAATGGTAGCTGTTTTTTGCTTTACAATAAAAAACGAACCCGAAATAAATAGAATACCCAATACGATATAAATGATTGGAGTAATTGAAAATGCTTCTATATTCATAATGTTAATAGTTTAAATTAATTAATTATTTATTTGACAGCAAGATACTCATTTCTTTTTGAATTTTTGCTGCTTCATTTCTCGATTTTTGAACAAAATCTTTTTCGTTTCCGGCATAAATTATTGCTCTGGAAGAATTAATTAATAAGCCAATATCATCATTCATTCCGTATTTACAAACCTCTGCCAAAGAACCTCCTTGAGCTCCAACTCCCGGAACTAATAAAAAACTGGACGGAACTATTTTTCTGATGCTTTCTAACATTTGTGGACGTGTAGCACCAACTACATACATTAATTGTTCATCGTTACCCCATTGTTTGGATGTTTTCAATACTTTTTCAAACAAAAATTCTTCATCTTGCTTAAAAAACTGAAAATCATCTGCTCCTTTGTTTGAAGTTAATGCTAATAGAATCACCCATTTATTGTCAAAAGTTAAAAATGGTTTTACAGAATCTTCGCCCATATAAGGAGCAACGGTAACCGAATCGAAATCCATATTTTCAAAAAATGCTTTGGCGTACATGGCGGAAGTATTGCCAATATCTCCTCTTTTTGCATCTGCTATGGTAAATTGTTCTTTAGGGATGTATTCCAAAGTTTTTTGCATGGCTTCCCAGCCTTTCAATCCCATGCTTTCGTAAAACGCAGTATTTAATTTATAAGATACACATAAATCGTGTGTAGCATCAATAATTTGCTTGTTAAATTCAAAAACAGGGTCGTTTTCTTTTAATAAGTGCTTGGGAATTTTTGTAATATCAGTATCTAAACCAACACATAAAAAAGATTGTTTGGATTTAATTTGCTGAATGAGTGCTTGTTTGTTCATGTATATTTTATTTCTAATTAATATTCTATTATTTTATAATCACGCATTTGTTTGGTGGGTTCAATAATGTCGTAACCTTTCCAGATATTATCATTAAACTGATCTACTGTTATGATGTTAAAAGTATTTTTTTGTTTAAAGTTTGTATAAGCTTGTTTGCTAATAGCGGCTTGCTCAATAACTATAGCCTCGAAAGAACCTTCTTCTCTAGAAACCATATTTAAACCGACTTTAATTTCATTTAGTTTTTTATCGATTAAAAATCTTTTTTTCTTTTTCACTAAGGAAACATTTCTGTCAAAACTAACTCTTTCTCCTGATTTTTGAGCATAATATTTTAATTGGTAAGTACCTTCTTTTTTCTCAAAATAAACAGAAACATCTAATACATTAGCAGTATAACCAACTCCAAACAATTGGATGTTGGTGCCAGTTTTTCCTTCATCATAGCTAAAATCTGCTTTTACCAAAGCGTAAGTTTCTGTAGTTACATATACTTTACCAACTAATTCGCCACTATTTTTAGGTTTAAAATCTATAATAAAAACGTCTTCTCCATTTACTTTAGTCCCTCCAACTAAGGTGTATTCGTAATTGCCTGTGCTATACAAAAAATCCCACTCTTTTTTATCATTCAATAAATTATTAAACCGTTTTTGTAAGCGTTTTGCATAGTATTTTAAATTTAAATTATTTTTATAAAATTCGTTCAATGAGTCTAAATCGGCCATTGAACCAGCACCATTCACATCAATTTTTCCACCCACAACCCCACTTCTAACCTTCCAATATTCATCTTCTTTAGTATCAGAAAAAAGGTTAGTAAACACTTTTTCGAGTTGCTCTAAATCCGTTACATTTTTATCTTTAAGACGAACTAACTTTATTGGACTAACTTTTAAGGTGTCATTTGTATTATCTGAAGTGTAAATATCTCCTAAAAAGTCGGTATAAGAAAGCGATTGTTTTGGGACTTTCTTTTCCAACATCTTGGTCATTTTTTCATCTAAATGACTAAATGAGCTTTTTTTAAAATGAACATCAATCTTATCTATATTGGAAATATATCGTTGACGGATAAACAATCGCTTTTTTGCTAAGGTACTTTTGTAGTTTTTATCTTTATTTACTAAAACATTTTTAATGATGTTTTTAGCGTTATAATCTTTTGAGAAAACAAAAAACTCATTTAAACTAATTATTGCTTCTTTTAAATAAACTGTTGAACCTTGTTGTAAATCGCAAACGCAAATTGTTTTTTGCTCGTAGCCAATGTAATTGAAATTTAGAGAATCTGTTTTATCTACATTTTTAATAAGAAAATAACCTTTTTCATTGGTAGGAATAACTTTATTTTGCCCTACAATAACAATATTTGCATAGGGTAATGGGGCATTGGTGTTTTCATCCAAAAGCGTTCCCGTAAAGCTAACTAAATTCGATTTGTTGGATTGTGCTACACTACATAAAACAAGCAATAAACAAATTAGAGAAGTATAAAGTTTTTTATTCCACATTAGCTTCTTTTGATATGCGTATTTTTTTACGATGATCTGCAGTCATCTCTATTAAAGTTCGCTCCGTTGGAGCTTAAATTAGTTTTCTATCACTCAATTCCGGCTTGGAGTTTTTCTGCGTTTTCTGCCAATTTTAATGCTTGAATTATTTCATCAATATCTCCTGCAATTATGGCATCTAAGTTATACAAAGTCAATCCAATTCGATGGTCGGTAACTCTACCTTGAGAATAATTATAAGTTCTAATTTTGGCAGACCTATCTCCTGTAGAAACCTGAGATTTTCGCTCTGCTGCTCGTGCTTGTTCTCTTTTAATCACCTCAGCTTCATACAATTTAGTACGCAAGGCAGTCATTGCCATTTCATAGTTTTTTAACTGAGAACGAGCCACTTGTCTTTCAATTACAATTCCTGTTGGAATATGTGTTAACCTAACTGCTGTTTCTACTTTATTTACATTTTGTCCACCAGCACCGCCCGAACGATAAGTATCTCTTTTAATATCGTCTTTTCTAATTTCTATATCCACCTCTTCTGCTTCTGGCAAAACGGCTACAGTAACTGCCGAAGTATGCACTCTTCCTTGTGTTTCTGTTTGCGGAACACGTTGCACACGGTGCACGCCTGACTCAAATTTTAATATTCCGTAAACATCATCTCCTTCAACAGAGAAAGATACTTCCTTAAACCCTCCAGATGTACCTTCACTCATAGACAATATTTCCATTTTCCAACCTTTTCTTTCAATGTATTTAGAATACATCCTAAATAAATCGCCAACAAAAATAGATGCTTCATCTCCTCCTGTTCCGGCTCTTATCTCCACAATAGAGTTTTTGCTATCTTCTTCATCTTTGGGAACAAGCATGAGTTTAATTTCCTCTTCTAACTTATCTTTTTCATCATTCAGCTCTTCTATCTCGGCTTTTGCCATCTCAATAAAATCTCTGTCTTTTTCAGTTTTAAGCAGTTCTTTAGATGATGTAATGTTATCTATCACAGATTTATACCTTTTGTACGTTTTTACAATTTCTTCTAAATCTTTGTATTCTTTATTCAACTTCACATAGCGTTTCATGTCGGAAATAATCTCAGGGTCAACAATTTGTTCCCCAATTTCCATAAAACGGATGTTAATGGCTTCTAATTTTTTTAATAACGTACTCATTTCTATAATTTAATGATAAATAAATTCTCCATAAGCACTCTTTATGGTCAGTTTTTTCTCTCCTTTTTCAACTACTTTCCCAATAATTTGGGCATCAACACTAAATGATTGAGAAATAGCTATAATTTCATCAGCAATAGCTTGCGGAACATATAACTCCATTCGGTGTCCCATATTAAAGACTTTATACATTTCTTCCCAACTTGTTCCAGATTGCTCTTTAATTAACTGAAACAATGGTGGAGTTTCAAATAAATTATCTTTTACAATATGTAAATCATCTACAAAATGTAAAATTTTAGTTTGAGCACCTCCGCTGCAATGCACCATTCCGTGAATTTGTTTTCTGTATTTTTCTAACACTTTTTTAATAATAGGAGCATAGGTTCTGGTGGGAGAAAGTACTAATTTTCCTGCATCAATATCAACACCTTCTACTTTATCAGTGAGTTTTTTAGAACCCGAATAAACTAGGTTTTCCGGCACTTTATTATCATAAGTTTCAGGGTATTTTTCAGCAACAGACTTATTAAAAACATCATGTCTGGCGGAAGTTAATCCATTACTTCCCATTCCTCCGTTATATTCTTTTTCATAAGTTGCTTGTCCGTATGAAGCCAAACCAACAATTACATCTCCAACTTGAATATTCGCATTATCAATAACGTCTTCTTTTTTCATTCTACAAACTACTGTAGAATCGACAATAATAGTTCTTACCAAATCGCCAACATCAGCTGTTTCTCCACCTGTAGAATAAATGCCAATTCCATTAGCCCTTAAATCTTCTAACAATTCTTCTGTTCCATTAATAATTTCGGAAAGTACTTTGCCTGGAATTAAATTTTTATTTCTTCCAATAGTGGATGAAAGCAAAATATTATCAATTGCACCCACACACAATAAATCATCAATATTCATTATTAACGCATCTTGAGCTATACCCTTCCAAACAGAAATATCTCCCGTTTCTTTCCAATAGGCATAAGCTAAAGACGATTTAGTCCCAGCACCATCTGCATGCATTACCACACAATGATTTTCGCTTCCTGTTAACGTATCAGCTACAATTTTGCAAAACGCTTTAGGAAACAATCCTTTATCAATGTTTTTTATTGCATTATGCACATCTTCTTTAGAGGCAGAAACACCTCTTTCCATGTATCTTTCTGATTTATTGTCGTCTGTCATTTTCAAACTATTAGATATAAAAAAAGCATCCACCTTTTTAAGGGAGGATGCTTTTAAAATTATTTAGTAAAACTAATTTTCTTTTGGAGTAGCATTTTTAGGAACGAAGTCTGTGCTTATTACTTTAAAGTCAGTCCTTCTGTTTCTTTGATGTGCCTCTTCTTTTTCTTCGTTAGTTTTTAAAGCATTAATGTACTTCTCATCTAACAAAGTTCCATCTGCCATTTTTAATGGTTCATCTTCACCCATACCTTTAGCTTTAATTCTGTCTGGATCAATTCCTTTTTCTTTTACTAAGTAATCCACACAAGATTGAGCTCTTCTTTGAGAAAGTGCTTGGTTATATTTTGCACTACCTCTAAAATCCGTATGAGAACGTAATTGAATTACAATGTTTGGATTTTCAACCATAATATCATATAAATAATTCAACGAATCTTTTGAGTTAGATTTTAAATCAGCTTTATTATACTCATACTCAATTAAAGGAAGTTTGATAACTGTATTTTTAACAGGCTGTAATAAATACTCATGAACAAAAGTTCTTGAGTCATTTAAGCCTACAGTAGTTTCTTTTCCTTTAGCAATCAAGTAATCTTTTTGTGTTACCACTAAAGAGTAAGATGTGTTTGGATTGATGTATCTATCTGCACCATTTTCAGCAAAAGTAAAGAATCCTGCTGCATCAGTTGTAACTTCAGCACTACTTCCATCAGTTCCAACTAATTTAATAGTAGCATTAGCTAAAGCTTCTGAAGTTTCTAAATCCTTAACTGTTCCTTCAATAGCAAATAATAATGGTGGTAAGTAGAATTCCCAAATATCATCTCCACCTTTTCCGCCTTCTCTACTAGAAGTAAAGAAACCTCTTTCTTTATCTCCATCAAAAGTAATCCCAAAATCGTGAGCTGATGAGTTCATAGGGTATTTTAAATTTTCAATATTTCCCCATTGGTTTACTCCTTTGTTTGCAGCTTTAAACATATCTAAACCACCCATTCCTATATGTCCTGTAGATGAAAAATACAAATCTCCATTCTCTTTTAAATAAGGAAACATTTCATCACCTGGTGTATTGATTTCACCACCTAAATTGGTTGGCTCAGACCATGTTCTTCCTTTTTTATCATAAGTAATGTACCATAAATCCTTTCCACCTTGTCCACCTGGCATATCAGATGCAAAAACTAAGGTGTTTTCATCTATAGAAATAGCTGGATGACCAATAGCAAAAGTATCTGTTCCAATAGGAATTAATTCTGGCTCTCCCCATTTTTGTCCTGCTTTTTTAGCTACATAAATTCCACATCCCATAATACCATTCTTTTCTACACCACATCTTGTAAAATAAATGGTATTTCTTTTTTCGTTTAAAACAGACGCTCCTTCACTAGCAGGAGAGTTTACTGTTTCGTTTAATGGTGTAGGCTCACTCCATTTTCCGTTTTTATCTCTTTTTGTACTGTAAATATCAGAAAAATTCATTCCTGTAACTTGAGAAACTTCCACTCCTGCAGAACCTTGTCTTGTTGATGTGAAATAAATTTCTTCATTTTTTCTATCAGCGTAAGTTGGTGCAAAATCATAATCTTCAGAGTTTATCTGAGGCATAGGATTAACAATCGTTCTAGTTGGGTTATCCATCCATTTTTTAGCTTCTTCGCATGATTGAATACCTATGTCAGCTCTTTTATCGCTAGGAGCTGCTGCTTTATATTTTTCATATTCAACAATAGCGTCTTCATATCTACCTTCAGATTTGTAAATATTAGCTATATAATAATAAGCCAATGGATTATCATGTTTAGCTTTAATTGATTTATCGTACCATACTGCTGCTTGTTTTCCATCTTCTTTTAATCTGTAACATTCTGCAATTTGAAATAAAATCTCTGCTTTTACCTCATTTTTACTTTCTTTAGTATAGGCTTTTTTATACATCTCAATTGCTTGATAGTATTTGTAACCACTAAATGCAACATCAGCCTCTTTCTTGTAATCCTTTTGGGCACTAGCTGCTGCACTAAATAAAATGACAGTTAATAGAGTAAATAAAATCTTTTTCATGTTGATAGTTTTAGTTTCCTTTGAATTCGCTAAAATATAAAATATATTAGTATAAATCAAAATATGTTCGACAAAAATATATTATTTTTTATTTTTTCCATCATTTCCATCATTTTTTTTAAAAAATAACATGTAGTTAAATTATTAAAAACTACTTAGTAAACAACATTTCTCTTAGTTTAGGCAACGGCCACATGGTGTCATCTATCAATAATTCTAACTTATCTGAGTGATATTTTATATCGTCAAAGTAAGGTTTTACCTTGTCGCAATAAGCCAAGGCTTTCTTTTCCGGACTTTCTATTTTATTAGCTAGTTTTCTTTCTTCCAACATTTCATCCGTTTTTTGCTTAATAGTATTAACATGCAACGACAATTGTTTTAGCACATCTCTTTGTGTTGAAGTCATTTCCTTATTTTCTTTACCAAAAACATCATCCATACCTTTTATATTTTGTAACAATACATTTTGGTATTTAAATGCTGTTGGTAAGATATGATTTCTGGCAATATCGCCCAATACTCTTGATTCTATTTGAAGCTTTAAAATATAGTTTTCCAATTCGATTTCATACCTTGCATCTAATTCTTTCTCTGTAAAGACTTCTAATTCGGCAAACAATTTTTTAGTGTTTTTATCCACCATTGTTTTAATCGCTCTTGGTGTATCTTTAAAGTTAGACAAACCTCTTTTTTCAGCTTCTTTCACCCATTCATCGCCATAACCATTACCTTCAAATCGAATTGCCTTAGACTCTTTAATTAATCGTTGTAATTCCTTAATTATAGCCTCATCTTTTTTTACGCCTTTTTCAATAGCAACATCTACAGATTTTTTAAACTCATTAAGCTGTTTTGCTACAATTGCATTAAGTGCTATCATTGAACTTGCACAGTTTGCAGATGAACCAACCGCTCTAAATTCAAATTTATTTCCTGTAAATGCAAATGGAGAAGTTCTATTTCTATCGGTATTATCTAATAATATTTGAGGAATTTTTCCAATGCTCAACTTCAATTCCGTTTTGTCCTCTGGGGTCATTTTTCCTGCTTTTACGTTTTTCTCAATATTATCTAACATTTGCGTTAGCTGAGAACCTATAAATACAGACATAATTGCCGGAGGTGCTTCATTTGCTCCTAACCTATGGTCATTACCGGCTGTGGCAATACTTGCTCTTAATATATCCGCATTATCATAAATTGCTTTAATCGTATTCACGAAAAAAGTTAAAAACCTTAAATTAGTTTTAGGGTTTTTTCCTGGAGAAAGTAAGTTTACACCAGTATTGGTACTTAACGACCAGTTGTTGTGTTTTCCTGAACCATTTACAGATTTGAATGGTTTTTCGTGGAATAAAATTCTAAAATCGTGCTTTCTGGCAATTTTCTCCATAATGTCCATCAACAACAAGTTATGATCGTTTGCCAAGTTGGTCTCTTCAAACATTGGAGCACACTCAAATTGATTTGGAGCAACCTCATTATGTCTTGTTGTTACAGGAATCCCTAATTTTAAAGATTCTATTTCAAATTCTTTCATAAACGCTACTACACGCTCGCTAATTGAACCAAAATAATGATCGTCCAACTGTTGTCCTTTAGCAGGATTATGTCCCACCAAAGCTCTTCCAGCCATCATAATATCCGGGCGAGCATTAAATAAGGAAGAATCTATTAAAAAATACTCTTGCTCCCATCCTAAACTTGCATTTACTTTGTTTACATCTTTATCAAAATACTGACAAACAGCCGTAGCTGCCTTATCTACTGCGTGCAAAGCTTTTAATAAAGGCATTTTGTAATCCAATGCTTCTCCTGTATAAGCAATAAATACGGTTGGAATACACAAGGTTCTTCCTATAATAAAAGCCGGAGATGTTGGATCCCATGCTGTATAACCTCTTGCTTCAAATGTATTTCTTATTCCTCCATTAGGAAAGCTTGATGCATCTGGCTCTTGCTGAATAAGGTTATCTCCATCAAATCTTTCTATTGCTCTACCTCCACTAATTGGTGTAAAAAATGAATCGTGCTTTTCTGCTGTAGCTCCTGTTAATGGCTGAAACCAATGTGTATAATGCGTAACCTTTTTTGTTAATGCCCAATCTTTCATAGAAGAAGCTACCTGACTAGCTATGTTTCTATCTATTCTTGTTCCTTCGTTAATAGAAGCCATCACACTATCATAAGCTTCTTTTGGAAGAAATTCTCTCATTTTTTCCTGTGTAAACACATTGGTAGCATAAAACTCTGAAATTTTATCCGATGGATATTCAACATGTTTTGGTGTTCTTTTCAAAACATCATTTAAAGCATTAAATCGAAGCATTTGTTTGAATTTTTATAGTTATGCTGACAAAAGTATTACTTTTTTAGACCTACAATTTATTTTTTACCTATTTTTTTTATCAACACCCCTATATTTTTTATTCAACAACAAAAATAAATACCTTTTTCAACAAAACAACCCTAAAAAAAGAGGGTTGAAATGTTTCAACCCTCTTTTACTTAATTTTTCTTGTGAATCAATATCATTTAATCTCTTGAATTTCTACCCTCATATTTTTTAAAGGGTCATTTTTATCTAATGGAGCTTCTGCACCCTTCATTTCTCTCTCTATACGTTCTTTAGCAATTCCTTTAGAAATGAAATATTTATAAACTGCAGCCAATCGTTTGCCGTCTAACCTATCTTCTTTTTCAGACGCATCATTATGACCAACCATCTTTATTTTAACACTTTTATTAGTTTTTAAGTAAGCGATGATTTTATCTATAAACGCTGCACTTTCATCAATAGCATAAGAATTAGCTAAAAACGTTATGTTCACATCGTTCAAATTTTCTATTTTACCTGAAATTGAAGGTGTATTAGCACTTACCTCATCTCCATGTGTACCAACAATTTTAACCTTATTAGCAGAAGGATCGTTGTCGCTACTAAAGTTTCTACTTACTGTCTCAACATTTTTCATTGCTGGATCAGTATCACAATCACATTCTTGCGGAGTAGTAGTTTCAACAACAGAAATATTATCTACATAATAATACGCATCATACAATTGGGGCTTAGAAAAACCTCTTGGTCTTTTAACTTTTTCAAGCTTTAAGTTTTCATCTGGAGTGAAATTACCAATGGTTAAAAACTCCTCATCTCCTTCGGCAGTAAAAACACCGCAAACAGGCACCCAATAATATTGTTGTTCGTACATTTTAAGTTTCTTACTTATAATTTGTTTTTCAACTTTAAGAATATCTGTATTGTTTGCAGAAATTGCATTTTTAGTAATTGCCATACCAATATGACTAGTTGCATACTTTGACAAATCTGCCAAACTAACATTCATCGTTACGCAGTATTTTTTTCCAGTTTCTAACTTTTGTTTTAACTGAACTTGTAAATAACTTCTTGGTTCTTTATTCTTATAGCTATAAGCAAGAAAACCTGCATAATTGTCGCCTTCCATAGGCTTTTCTTCACCATAAGCATTTTCAGGAGCACCAACATTTCCGTTTTTAGTATCTTTAGTATATAAATCTGCTGGTGCCAAAGTTGGAGAAACCCATGGGGTTGCCATGTTTATTTGTCCTTCTTCTTTTACTTTCTTTTCTACTTGTTGAAAATCATGATTGGGAACTAAGTTTTCTTGAGCAAAACCTGTTCCTACCATTCCTATCAAACTTAATAAACTTGCTATTTTTTTCATATGTATTTTTTTAAAATTCATTTTAAATATACGTTCAAATTTTGTTCCGAAATTACAAATTTCCATTTGTTTTCACAAAACGAGTTTATATTTTACTGTAAGACAAAATAGTAACAAAAAGAAAAAGCCGCCCGAAGGCGACCTTTCTCTTGGATCTTTAATCAAATAAGCTATTAATTAATTTTCTTTTGATAAAAATTTTGTTCAATTAATTCTTCTAACAACATTCTTTTACCATTATAAAATGGAGTAATCCATGCATCTTTTTGTCCTGCTTGAATAATTTTTTGTCTCAACCCTTCTGCTTCGCCAATCTTATTAAAGTTACCTTGAGTAAATCTGGTAATTCCATCAGGATAATTGTTAATTTCAGGCTTACCAAATTGTTTTAAATGATTCCATTTATAGTTGTCAGGAAAACGATAAGCTGCTATTTGCACTTTAAAGATTAATCCGTCAGCACAAATATTTCCTGCTAATTTTATTAACTTATCATAAATTGCTTTATCATTTAAGTCTTTACCAATAAAATCAGAGAAATCTATAAACTCCAATCCATCGCCACAAGGAGTAGTTTTTTGGTATTCTTCTAGGGTTTTTCTTTGTCCGAAAACAAATACTGTTACAAAAGCATCTTCGGCTTCTTTTTCTTTTTCAATTAACATTTGTCTAAAACTCTCTGCATCTGCCAATGTTTCAAACGGTCCAAAGGTATATCTGGTAGTTCCATCAGGATAAGTTTTAGCAGTAATATTCCCATACTTTTCAAGGTATCCTAATTTAAAATCAGCAGGATCTTTTACTGCACCAATTTCAACTTTAAAAGATAAACCGGCAATAGTTTTTTCTCTTGCATTTACTAGGTCTTCACTTTTTAAATCCACCTCTCCATCTTCTGTTAACTCTTTCGCTTTTTTCTCTTCTTCTGTCATAGCAATTTCTTCTTCCACCTTATCTTTTTGCGTTATTTTTTCATGCAAAGAAATTTCCTCATTGTAATCATTTCTATGAAATTCGTTTGGAAAATGTTGGTAAAGCGATTTTTCCACGCCATCATCATCTACTTTTATATTCATTGATGTAATGGTTGAATCTTGTTGAGACAATCTAGTTCTAAACAATTCAGCTTCTAACAGGGTCTTAAACGGACCTATAACCACTTCATCTGTCCCTGTTTTCACCACTGAACGTTGTGCCACTCCTTTTACATCTTTAACTTTCTCAAAATCTGTTGGCTCAATATAATATCCCACACCTTCAACTTCGTCACTACCTTTATTATTCAATACTTTTTTAAAGGCTGTTTCAATATACCCTTCTTTAGTGTTTTCATATTTATATTTTTCTATTTGAGTGTCAATTTTTCCTTGCAGCTCATTTTCATCATCTGTTACAGTTACTCCTTCTACTTCTTCTTTAGAATACAACTCAAAATCATGCTCTACCTGAACGTAGGTTTCTAAATCTTCAATATCTAAATAATCTATTTTGGTTTCATAACCTTCAACTTCTATTGCAATTTTGTATTTATTACCTGGAGTTAAAGCTAACATATACTTACCTGTACTTGAATTTGATTTGTATTTCCCTGCCAATTCTCCAGTTTTATCATTCGTAACGGTAATATCTGCTTCAACAGGATCTCCGTTAGCTTTTGTAACCCCAACTACCAATGCCAAAATTGGTCTTTTACCAAAGTGACCAGGAGAAACTGTATAAATATTATGTGTGCCATTTTCTGTTCTTCCAGATGATGAGTAGTATCCTGTTTTTGCATCTGCAGAAAGCACATAAAACCTATCATCATCAATAGTATTTACTGGATAACCAACATTGGTAGGAACTTCCCAACCATCATCCGTTAAGTAGGTGTAAAAAATATCATATCCACCCATGCTTAAACCACCTTTAGAACTAAAGTATAAAGTTCTTCCATCTGGATGAATAAATGGTGCGTCTTCATCAAATTTTGTATTTATTTCTGCTCCTAAATTTCTAACATTCCCCCACGAACCATCTGGTTGTATTGTGGCAGAATACAAATCTCTACCTCCCATACCACCTTCTCTACTACTAGAAAAATAAAGCGTTTTTCCATCACTTGTCATTGTTGCACTTCCTTCCCAAGCCTCTGTATTTACCTCTCCTCTAAGCTTAACTGGTTTCGACCAAGTTTCTCCTTCTAAGTTACTTAAATAGATATCTCCATTGTCTTTTTTTGTCTGTTTATAAATAAACAATTGTTGCCCATCTACAGAAAGTCCAACCGAAGCATCATGCCCATTTGTATTAATATTTTCTCCAATACTTTCTGGCTCTAACCATCTATCTCCTAATTTATGTGCAATCATAATATCTTCATAATACTGTCCGTAAGGATCCGATTTGCCTGTTGCATCTTGCAAACCACCTTTACTTCTACTCCCTCTATAAGTAAATATCAACATCGACTCATCTGGTGTAATTACAGGAACATATTCAGAATATTCAGTATTTATAGGCGAACCTATATCTTTTATCTCCACCTTTATACTATCTTTTACATAAACTTTAGCATTATCGCAATAAATTATATTTTGCTTTGCCATTGCCGCTGACTGTTCATCAATATCCTCAGATTTTAAAAATTTCTCAAAATATTCTTTTGCTTTGTCAAATTGATGATTTGCTGCATAAGCTCTTCCTAAATAATTGTTTACCAAATTAAATTCAGGATTCATTTTATGAACTTCTTCTAGCTTTTGAATGGCTAATTCTTTTTTATCTTTAAAATAAGTATAACAAATTCCTACCATTAATTTAAAATATGGATCTTCAGGTTTATTCGCCTCTAATTTTTCAAATAATGCTGTTGCTTGTGGAATATTTTGCAAATCTCCTTCCTCAAAATAGAGTTCTGCATTCTCAATAAGTTTTTTCTCTTCTTTTGAACTTAATTTTTCTTGAGCAAATAAACTACTATGCAGAAAGAACATAAAGACACAAATACTAATGATTTTACCTACCATATTCATTTTTCCTAATTTATGGAATTATTACTATGCTAAAATATAGTAAATTAAGAAACCTGTTTGAAAACAAACTTTTCACTTATCAACGGAGTTATTAACAACAATTTAAATATTGTTAATTGTTCATTTATTCATTTTTTAGATGTTAATTTTGTACGAATTATGGAGGAATTTATATTTGAACTTTCTAATGGAATAAGAGTGATTTTCAAACCCACAACAGGCAATGTTGCTCATTGTGGTTTCATTATCAATACTGGTTCTCGCGATGAAACACTAGCAGAAAGTGGATTGGCTCATTTTATTGAACATGCCATTTTTAAAGGTACTTTAAAACGTAAAACACACCATATCCTAAATAGAATTGATAGCGTTGGTGGCGAAATAAATGCCTTTACTACTAAAGAAAACACAAATATTTATGCTTCTTTTACCACAGAATATTTTGAAAGAGCTACCGATTTACTTACCGATATTATTTTTAACTCTACTTTTCCCGACAAAGAATTAACTAAGGAAAAAGAAGTTATTATTGATGAAATTTATTCTTACCAAGACACTCCTTACGAGCAAATATATGATGATTTTGAAGAGCAAATTTTCAAAAACCATCCACTAGGAATGAATATTTTGGGAAGTATTGAAAGCATTTCTAATCTTAAAAGAGAAGATGTTATTGCTTTCTTCGTCAAACATTATGCAACCGAAAATATTGTTTTTAGCATAGTTGGCAATATTCCACTTAAAAAAGTACAGCGAATTGTCGAAAAATATATTGGAACTATCACTCAAAAACCAATATCCACTGTAAGAGAACATTTTACTAACTATACCCCACAAAGCAATTCAATTTTAAAAGACACACATCAAGCTCATTGCATTATTGGCAACATTGCTTATGGTTCTTTTCACGAAAAAAGAAACATATTTATGCTGCTGAACAACATACTTGGTGGTCCGGCAATGAACAGCAAACTTAACATGGGGTTGAGAGAAAAATACGGACTTACCTACAATATTGAATCTTCTTACAACCTTTATAGCGATGTTGGTTTGTTTTCTGTTTACTTAGGTACAGACATTAAACACATTGATAAATCGATACATTTGGTAAAAAAAGAAATGAAAAAACTAAAAAACAACCAACTATCTTCTTCTCAACTAAAAAATGCTAAACGTCAGTTTTTAGGACAAACTACCATTGCCGAAGAAAACAACTGCAACGTAATGCTCGGACAAGGAAAAAGCTTATTACTTTATAATAAAGTTGAGGATTTGGCTACTGTTTACGAAAAAATTAATGCCATTACACAAAACGACATTCTTGATGTTGCCAACGAAATTTTTGACGAAAACCAACTAAGTACATTATTATATCAACCAGAAAATTAAAACTTAACTATATGGATTTTTTACCTGAAACTATTTCAAATTATGTAGAAAAATATTCTGAACAAGAAAGTGAACTGTTACAAGAACTAAATCACGAAACTTGGGAAAAAATACTAACCCCAAGAATGCTTTCCGGGCATTTACAAGGCAGAGTTTTAAGTATGCTTTCACACATGATTCAACCTACAAACATATTAGAAATAGGTACTTACACCGGATATTCTGCTCTTTGTTTAGCTGAAGGATTAAAAGAGAATGGTAGCATTGATACCATTGATATTAATGAAGAATTAGAAAATTTTGCGAAAAAATATTTCGATAAGGCAGGACTTAAAAACACCATTAAGCAACATATTGGCAACGCTCTAGACATCATTCCTACCTTAAATAAAAAGTATGATATTGTTTTTATTGATGCCGATAAAAGCAACTACGTCAACTATTATAATTTAGTATTAGATATGATTAATCCTGGTGGATATATCATTGCCGACAATGTGTTGTGGAGTGGAAAAGTTACCGAACCAATTGAAAAAATGGATAAAGACACCAAAACATTGGTGGATTACGCCCAACATTTAGCCAACGACAATCGTGTACAACAAGTTATCTTCCCAGTAAGAGACGGCTTATTAATAGCACGAAAAAAATAAAATCCTCCCCTAACCCCTCCAAAGGAGGGTTGGGGTGGGACAAACTATAAACTTTTAACTATAAACAAAATGATGAATTCACTTTTTTTATTAAGAATAATTGCTTTTTTGGAGGGCTTGTCTTATCTTGCACTTCTTTTTATCGCTATGCCACTCAAATACTTATACAACAAACCCGATGCTGTTAAACATACAGGAATGGCTCACGGAGTTTTATTTGTTGCGTATGTAGTAGTTCTTTTAATTGTTCATGTTGAATACAAATGGAAGCTATCACAATCTTTTTGGGCATTTGTTGCATCTCTGGTTCCTTTTGGGACTTTTTATGCCGATAAAAAATGGTTCCGAACAGTAAATTAGTAATTAACGCCTAATAAAAATATATGTAAATGATTGTAACCATTGACTCACCCCTAGTTATCTTGCGATAACTTTTCCCCTCTCTTGAAATAGAGGGGTTAGGGGTGAGTTGAGACTAAAATATTTAAATAATCCATATTAATTTAAACACTTATAAAGCATCAATCAAAAACCTAAAACTAACTCCTATGAAAAAATCAATCTCAATTATTGTATTAGCAATATTACTTTTTCAATTTTCTTGTAAAGAAAAAGAAGAACAAACAAAATCTGCTTATAAATATGAATACGAAAGCGTTGAAAACGATGGTTTAAACACCTTAATTTACACGCTCGACAATGGTTTAAAAGTTTACATGTCTATCAATAAAGACGAACCTCGTATCCAAACCAACATTGCAGTTAAAACAGGAAGCAAACAAGACCCTTCTGATGCAACAGGATTAGCGCATTATTTAGAACACATGTTGTTTAAAGGAACTTCAAAAATTGCTACTGTAAACTGGGAAAAGGAAAAAAAGGTTTTACAACAAATTTCTGATTTATACGAAAAAAGAAGAAACACAACAGACGAAACAGAAAGAAATGCTATTTACAAACAAATTGACAGTCTTTCAGGTGTTGCTGCAAAATTTGCTGTACCAAACGAATACGATAAAATGATTAGTTCCCTAGGTGCAAAAGGTACTAATGCTTACACTTCTACCGAAAGAACAGTTTACATTAACGATATTCCTTCTAACGAATTTGAAAAATGGTTAACTGTTGAATCTGAAAGATTTAAAGAACTGGTTTTACGTTTATTCCATACAGAGTTAGAAACTGTTTACGAAGAATATAACAGAAGTAGAGATAATGATTATTGGTTAGCCTATGAGGCAATGTCTGCCAACTTATTTAAAAATCATCCTTACGGAACGCAAACTACTATTGGAACAGGCGAACATCTTAAAAATCCTTCTATGGAAAAAATCCATGAGTATTTTAATGAAAGATATGTTCCAAACAACATGGCTATTATCCTTGCCGGAGATATTGACCCTGACAAAACAATTGACTTGATTAAAAAGAATTTTGGTGAATACAAAAACAAAGAAGTTCCTAAATTTACATTTACTCCAGAAGAGGAAATTACCGAACCAATTGAAACAACAGTTGTTGGTCCTGATGCTGAATGGGTAAGTATTGGTTACCGTTTGCCAGGAGTAAAAAATGAAGATACTTATATTTTACCGCTGGTTTCTTCACTTTTATATAACTACCAAGCTGGTTTAATTGATTTAAATTTAGTGAAAGACCAAAAAGTACTTAGTGCTAATGCTTACGATGATGTGAGTTATGATTATTCTACTTTTCAGCTTAGTGCCAATCCAAGAGATGGACAAAGCCTAGAAGAAGCTCGTGATTTATTACTTTCTCAAATAGAAAAACTAAAAACAGGCGATTTTGAAGATTGGATGTTGCCTGCTGCTATTAAAAACTTTAAACTACAAGACCAACAACGTAACCTTTACAATAGCTACAGAGCTTACAAAATGACCAATGCCTTTATTTTAGAACAAAATTGGGCAGACGTTGTTGAGGAAAACGATAAAATGAGCAAGGTTACCAAACAACAAATTGTTGATTTCGCTAATAAATACTTTAAAAACAATTATGTAGTAGTTTATAAAAAACATGGAGAGGCGAACAACCCGAAAGTAGAAAAACCTCAAATTACTAAAGTGGATCTTAACAGAGATACTGCTTCTGTTTTTGCTCAAGAGTTCGAAAAAATGGATGCTAGCCGCTTAGAACCTATTTTTGATGATTACGCAAAAATCAATCAATCAGAAAAAATTAATGGTAAAATTCCTTTCTATTTTATGAAAAATACTAAAAATGAAACTTTTAGTTTAAATTATATTTTAGATATGGGAGCTTATAGCGATAAAGAAATTGCCTTAGCAGTTCAATATTTAGAATACTTAGGCACCGATAAATATTCTGCCAACGAGCTTCAAGTGGAGCTATTTAAAAAAGGATTGAACTACAGTGTTTATGCTGCTAGCGAACGTGTTTATGTATCTTTAAGCGGATTGGAAGAATCTTTTGAAGAAGGAGTTGAATTATTTGAACACATTTTGGCAAACGTTCAGCCTAACCAAGAAGCTTACGACAACATGGTTCAAGGTATTTATAAAGAAAGACAAGATAACAAATTAAGTAAATACTATATTTTATACCGTGGAATGTTCAATTACGGAAGATATGGAGAAGATTCGCCAATGAAACACATCTTTAGTAATGAAGAATTAAAAAAGATAGATGTAAACAACTTGGTAGCAAAAATTAAAGAACTAACCTCTTACGAGCATTATGTTTATTACTATGGTAAAAAAGAATTAGCCGAAGCTAAAACCATTTTAGAGAAACACCATAAAACTCCAGAGACACTTAAGCCACTTATTGCTGCTAAAGAATTTCCTGAGCTAGACATCAATAAAAATCAAGTATTTTTTGTTGATTATGATATGGTACAAACTGAAATGTTGCTTTTTACCAAACAAAAACCTTATTCTGAAGGAGATTTACCTATGATTAACTTGTTTAACGAGTATTTTGGTAGTGGACTATCTTCTATTGTTTTTCAAGAAATAAGAGAAGCTAAAGCATTAGCTTATTCTGCTTATTCTTTTGTAACTACTCCGAGCAAACCAGACCGTTCGCACTATGTACAAGCTTACATTGGCACGCAGGTAGATAAACAAAAAGAAGCAACCAAAGCCATGTTAGAGTTAATGAACAATATGCCGGAAGTTAACGACCAGTATGAAGGAGCTAAATTAGCTGCTCTTAAAAAAATTGAAACTTCTAGAACGAAAGAAAACAGCTTGTTTTGGAGGTTTTTAAGTGCTAAAGAAATGGGTAGAGATTACGACATTAATACCAAAGTTTACCCTGCAATTAAAGAAATGCAATTGAGCGACCTTAAAAATTATTTCGATAACAACATTAAAGGTAAAAACTATGCGTTCTTAGTTATTGGAAACAAAAAATTAGTGAACAAAAAAGCCTTATCAGAACAAGGCGAATACAAAGAACTTACCTTAGAAGAAATTTTTGGGTATTGATAAATTTACAAAAAAGAGCGGCAAGATAATCTTGCCGCTCTTTTTTTGTAAGTAAAGACTCATATTAAGTTTTTTACCTAATAATTTAGAAATGAAAAAGTGGAAAAATACAACTGAGAGATACGTATGTTTTATTGATATAATGGGTTTTAAAGACCGAGTTAATAGACTTGGTCACATTAAAGTTGTAAAAGAAGTTGAAGAATTTTTCAATTTTATAGATTCTATTTTAAAAATGTATCGTGATGATGTAAGTAATGAGGAAAGCATCAAAAGAGTTTTTGGACCAACTGAAATTCGTTATATAACTTTTTCAGACTCAATAATAATTACTACAGGTAGTAATAATAAAAGAGATTTAACTTTGCTTATCCTAATATGCAAATTTGTATTTACGAAATCATTTGAAATGAAACTACCTATTAAAGGTGCAATTTCAAAAGGACTTTTTACTGCAAATTTTGACAGAAATATTTTTATGGGACAACCATTAATAGACGCATTTAATTTGCAAGAAGAATTGTTTTATTATGGAGTTATTGCAAATAGAGAAGTTGAAAGAGATATAGACAAATACAAAGATGAAGAAAAATATGATTCATTAATTTTTTCATTACCAACACCAATGAAAGGATATAAATCGCAAGCACGCAATGTCTCTCTATTATCAAGCGATTTTAGCAAGTCAAGCATAGAAGAGTTGTATTATTATGTTGATGGTAAACCTAGATTATATGTGGATAATACGATTGAAGTTTTTGAACAAATGAATATTATTTCAAAAAAAGCAAAACAAAAACAATAATACCCCCGCTGCCGCAAGCGTCCACGCTTGTGGTAAAGTAATAAATAAATTACTTCATCTTAAAAATAGCAGAAAAAGTAGTGTTATAAACCGATTTTACTTGTTTCACAAAATACGGACGGTATTCACTCACTCCTTTTTTTAAGTAATGGTCTTCAAAAGTTTGTTCTTCATTTTTCTTAAAAAAATCTCCTCTACCAACAAGTAGCATATCTGTCATGGTAACCAAATAATCTTTTTCTTTCGCTCTGTATTGGATAACCACCATTCCTTTAAAATCGTTTTTATTTACAATTGCTGGAACTGCTGCAACACCTGTATTTTTAGGGTCAGTAGCATGAGGTTTTAATTTTGCAAAAAGTTGATTGTTCTCTATCTTAAAAGAATCAAACTTTTTCGATTTTTCGAAATAAGCAAAAACTTCTTCTTGTGTTTTTTTAGTAGCATAAGCCTTTTGCCACGTTATTTTACTATCGTTTAAATAAAAATTTTCATCTTCAGCCTGAGAAAAACCATTTAATGCAAAAGCCAAAGAAAGTAAAAGAAAAATGTATTTCATAATGCTAATAAAGTTAATTTCTTACAAAGAAAGTTATTTTAAACGCAAAAACCAAAATGCTCTGCAATTTCAATTTTCTAATCTCTAATTTCACTGCACACCATTAATAAAACTTCCAAAAACAGAATGTCCGAAATTATAATTTAAAGAAAAACTAATATAAGGAGCCGAAGCAACATCTTGCTTAAAATCAGTATTAATTCCATGTAATCTTCGTAAAAAAGCATAACCTGTTTCTACTTTAAGCTTATAATGCCTTCCGAACTTAGCATTTACTGCAAAATAGGTTTTTAACTCTCTTAAATTAACCGTATTGTCGTCATTTTGTAAAACAGAACCTTCTCTACTTACAGCATTAATACCACTAAAATAACCTGCTAAATCAAAATTAACTTTTCTGTTTAAAGCATAGTTCAATTTTAGATGCACAGGAACAATAAACTCCAATTTTGTCCTTGCATTAAACTTAGCTCTAAAACCTACCAAAGGTAAAGGAACAATCCTTCCTTGGTTAATTACTAACGTAGCACCGTAAAAATGCACCATCTTTAAGTTTTTAATATTAATATAAGCGGTATAAGCCCTAAAATTTGGTGTAAAACTTTGGTTGAGTGAAGCATTACTTTCTTCAGCGTAAAAATTGGCAGCGTACACCCAAATACCATTTCTCATGCTTGCTGTTATAGCTGTAAATTCAATCTCACCTTTATAAATATTATCTAATTGTGCATTTGTAATGGAAGGTTGAGCTACACTAAACTTTGTCGCCAAAAAAATCTGACTAGCTTTAGCGTCAGCTTTCTTCATATTAAAATCTTTTAATGCTACACCAAGCCTAGTCCTCAAAGGTTTAACAAACTGAAACTTGTATTTTGTCATCTGAAAATCTGTAGAATCATCAATTGCTCCTGGAGTAGGATAATCAACACCAAGATTAGCTCCAGCATTAAAAAAACTATTTACATTAAACGATTGGGCAACAACTTCTAAAAATGTTACAGAAGAAAATATAATAATAAAAAGCAGTCGTTTTAACATCATTTAAATCTAAAAAATGAAATCCACTCTAAATAAGCAACTAAACTAATCAACCAAATTCCAAACAATTCCAAACTTTAAGGATCTCCCTAAAGCAGGGTAGTTAGCTGTCGCATAAAAATCATAACTATTCCACCCGGCATTAAAATGCTCATATTTCAAAAACACCTGAGCTCTTTTAACATGCATATTCAAGAATACATCCACATATGGGTATTCTCCAATTTTTTGCTCTTTTTGAACATAAAATTGAGCAATTTCAGGCATATAAGCATATCCATAAAAACCTGTTTTGTACGAAACATTAAATCCTATTTGCAATTTAACCGCTTTCTTAAAAGCATTTGTCTGAAAATAAACCAACTGCCTACCAATAAAATCAGGCAAAGGAAATAAATATTTATCACTAGTTGTTTGGTAAATAACCGCAGTCCTAAAATGAAATTTATATAAGCTATAATTCTTAGCTAACGAAAAAGTATTTAATAACGCTTGTTTATTGTTCTGTGTCAAATTAACCTGTTCATCAAAATAAATATAGTTACCCATCATTCTAGAATTAGCTAATAACTCTAACCTATACTTTTGAAAATTTACACTAGCGTTAAAACCATTAACTAACTGTTTTTTTAAAGCATAATTTTGCCAAGAAAAATGATTCGAACTAAAATTCACATATTTCAAATCAGCCTCTTCTTGCTGACTAAATAAATTTAACTTCAACAAGATATCTTTCTTACTTAAGTAAGATGCATTAGCCATCACCAACAAATCATTTTGTCTATATCCACTCACACCATACTTTCCTTCTGCCTCAACCTTTAAACGCTGATTCTTATAAGTAAATTGAGCCCCTGAAAAAATATTATTATAATTAGTATCCAATCCCGAAGTCTGAAAATAAGTATTATACTCATGTACTGCAAAAACACCAAAGTCATATTTTTTATTTCGAATGCCAATTCCTCCTTTATTACCAATAGTATGATAAGAAATAGAATCCAACCAAGCAATAGAATCTAAGCGTATGGCATTAAATATAGGCGACAACACATCATTATCGCTATATAAATTTTCGTTGATAGCGTAGGAGTTTTTTAGAAAAAAATATAATCGTTGCTCATTAAGTGAGGTTAAATCTATTCGTTGAGCAAGTTTATAAGTATAATTAGTAAACTGATAATTAGAATTAGATAAGTTAACACCAATACTCAATGGATCTTCAGCTAAATTTTCTTCAAACTGAACCTTATCTACTAAACCTCCATTTTCTTGTTGTTTCTTACGAAAATATTCCCCTGAAAAAGAAATAGCATACTTATCAGATTTGCTTATATACCTAAGCATAGAGCCAAAATCACTAATTCCAGCCTCTTGATTTATATATACTCCTGGCGAACTAATCTTTTCTAAATCCACAAAAAACTCAATACCTTTTCCAAAATTATTTTGATGCTTTAACGAAAAAATCTGCTCCCTCCTACTCGCATTAATATAAGTAATCCTCGATAATGGTTTAATACCGTCTATATCTATCATCTTTTCATAACGCTTTTGCTGAAGAAAACTAGGAACAAAAATTCCATCTGCAGTAGGAAAATAAGATGATGAAGTATAAACACCCAAATTGTTTAACAACACATCATTATTGTGTTTATAAAACAAGGTATTAACATCATTGTGTTCAGAGTGGATTAAAGAATCAAATAGATTATTATTAGATAATAAGGAATCATTATTTTGTCCCACTACTATAGAGGAGGAACAAACAATAAAAATAATATATAAAAGAATATAGTTTTTACTCATAATAAAAGAGTACAAATATAAAACAAAAAAACCCTTATCTGTTAGGATAAGGGTTTTAAAAGAATGGCAA
>CALCHN010000075.1 GCA_937901255.1 uncultured Flavobacteriales bacterium
CACTAATATTCAAGGTCAGGAAGTATTTGTGAAAAACAACTTCGATAATATTAATATAATTAATGAAGAAATTAATATTGGAAATGTTAAAGGTGTTTACTTTGTAAATATCATTACTAACAACGAAGTAATTACTAAAAAGATTATTGTTCAATAAACAATCATAATCTTGGTTTTAGAAAAGCTGCAGCATTAATTTGTTGCAGCTTTTTTAGTTTATAGAGGGGGGTTTAAACAATCTCTTATACAAAACTTCCTGTAAACATAGCTTTGTTCGAAAAAGATGATTATCCTAATCGTTTCATAAAATTATAAGACTAATTTTGTCCGTATATATTTATGCTAGATGAAACCAACTATCGCAATAATTGAAGGCGGCTATAGCCACGAAAAGGTAATCTCACTAAAAAGTGCCGCTACCGTTTATGAAAATATTGATATAGAAAAATATACACCAATAAAAGTAAGAATTGATGAAGAAGGTTGGTTTGCTTTTGTTGATGGGAGTAAAACACCCGTAAACAGAGATGATTTTTCTGTATCGATAAACAACCAAAAAATAAAATTCGATTTTGCATTTATCGTTATTCATGGTACTCCTGGTGAAGATGGAAAATTACAAGCCTATTTTGATATGCTTTCTATTCCTTACTCCACTTGTAACCATTTGGCCGCCACACTTACCTTTAATAAATATGTATGCAACCAATTTCTTAAAAGTTTAGGAATAACTGTTGCAAATGCAGTTTTAGTAAGAAAAAATGAAATAATTGAAGCGGAAAACGTTTTTAAAATTGTTGGATTGCCTTGTTTTGTAAAGCCTGCTGATGGAGGAAGTAGTTTTGGAGTGTCAAAAGTTAAAGAACTTAATGCATTATTGCCTGCCATCCAAAAAGCACAAGAACATGGCACAGAAGTATTGGTAGAAGCCTTTATGGAAGGTAGAGAGTTTACTAATGGAGTTTATCTTTCTGAAAATGGAATTAAAGTGCTCCCCATAACCGAAATTATTACTCAAAACGAATTTTTCGATTTTGAAGCCAAATATTTAGGCGAATCGCAAGAAATTACTCCAGCAGAGCTAGATGCGGATATGACAACTAAAATAAAAGAAATAACACACAAAGTATATCAACTTTTGGGATTAAAAGGAATGTGTAGAGTAGATTATATTTTGGTTGGAAATTCCCCTCATGTAATTGAAGTGAATACCGTTCCTGGTTTATCCGCTCAAAGTTTAATTCCTCAAATGGCAGCTTATGAAGGAATTTCTCTAAAAGAATTATTTTCAGAAGTAATAACAGTTGCTAATAAAAAGTAAAAAAATATGATAATTTACAACGTTACTATTAATATTGAAGATCAAATACATGGCGATTGGCTGACTTGGATGAAGGAAGTTCATATTCCAGATGTGATGAATACAGGTTGCTTTATAGAACATAAAATTTGTAAAGTTTTATCGGTGCAACATGATGAGCAAGGGCATACTTATGCTATTCAATATACTTGCGAAAATGAAACACAATTAAATAAATACCAAGAAGAATTTGCTCCCAAATTGCAAAAAGAACACTTGGATAGATATGATGGGAAGTTTGTTGCATTCAGAACCATATTAGAAGTTGTTTAATTAACTTCATCATCCCATTCTTGCAATAATTCACTAACTTTGCACAAACAAATTTAAATTTATGGAAACTACAAAAACATTATCACCTTATACAGTTTATGCGGAAATGACTCCGAATCCAAACACCATGAAATTTGTATCGAACAGATGGCTAGTTACCAACGATAAAAGTTATGAAATTTTAGCGAACCAACGAGTTGGAGGGCCCTCTCCGTTAGCAGAAAAGTTATTTAATTTTCCCTTTATTAATGGTGTTTTTATAGCTGCCAATTTTGTTACCCTTACCAAAAGCGATATTATTGAATGGCAAGATGTGGTGATGGAATTAAGAGATTTTATTACCGATTATTTGAATAGTGAAGATGGTGTTGTTATTCGCGAAGAATTTTTAAATCCCGCAAAAGAGGAAGTTATTACTGAAACATCGTTAGACAATACAGCACAAACATCTGAAAATAAAAACTTTACCGACTTTGAGCAAAAAATTGTTGAAATTTTGGATGAATACATTAAACCTGCAGTTGAAAGCGATGGTGGAGCTATAGAATTAGATTCTTATAGCAATGGCGTTGTAAAAGTAGTTTTAAAAGGCTCATGCAGCGGTTGTCCGTCATCAACTATGACATTAAAAGCAGGAATTGAGCAAATGCTTAAAAACATGTTGCCCGAAGTACAATCGGTAGAAGCGATTAATGGATAATAAAATAGGTGTTTTGTAAAAACATTTCTAAAATATTTAAGAAAGAATTATTAGCCAAGAATTTCAAATAAGTTAGCTATTTATTTCCTTTCCTGCTCCAATTGCACACTTACGCTATCAATATGTCCACCAAGGGGAACATTGAGTTTAGAAACTTTTATTTTGATTTTTTCTATGGTAGGAAACTCCGCAAAGAGTGCATTGATACACCGTTGAGAAACATGTTCCAAAATTTTAGACGGAATAGCCATTTGTTGTTTGATAACCTGAAAAACGGCTTGATAATTTACAGTGTCAAAAATATTATCGGTTTGCGAAGGAGTTGTTAAATCTACATCCAACTCTACATTTACCAAAAAATTGGTGCCAATAGCCGTTTCTTCCTTAAAACAACCATGATACGCGTAAATTTTTATTCCTTCAACAAATATTTTTCCCATAGTTTTTTAGTTAAAAGTACTTTTAAGTGCCTTGAGTATTTAGGCGTTAACACACCTAATATTCGCACAATTTCAAATCTCTAATTTCTAATTTGCAATCGCTTGTAAACCAACATCCATCCTTCTCAAGGTTTCTTCTTTTCCTAATAAGGCACAAATTTCAAACATAGAAGGACCCATTCCCATTCCGGTTACCAATACTCTAAAGTTAGGTAATACTGCTCCAAAACCCAATCCTTTTTCTTCTATAAAGCTTTTAAAAGCTACTTCAATATTAGCGGCATTAAAATCCACAATATTTTCTAAAACACTTCTTAATTCTTTAATAATGGCAGGTGTTTCCGCTTTCCATTTTTTATTTACAGTTTGCTCATCATAGTTAGTGGGTGCAACAAATAAGTAATCTTCAGCTAACAAATCATTGATGAAAACCGCTCTTTCTTTCATTAATCCGCAATACTGCGTTAAAAAGCTATCGCTAGGCATAGCAAAACCTTTTTCTGCAACCAATGGCTTAACAAATGCTGCCAATTCTTCATTAGATTTACTTCTTAAATATTGAGCATTGAACCACCTTGTTTTTTCAGGGTCGAATTTTGAACCCGATTTACCTACTTTTTCTAATGAGAAAGCTTGAATTAATTCTTCCATAGAAAAAATCTCTTGAGTAGTTCCAGGATTCCATCCTAATAATGCCAACATATTAATAAAAGCATCAGGGAAATAACCACTTTCTCTGTAGCCTGAAGAAATTTCTCCCTCAGGAGATGTCCACTGAATAGGGAAAACAGGAAAACCAAGTCTATCACCATCTCGTTTGCTTAATTTACCATTGCCATCAGGTTTTAAAATTAATGGTAAGTGAGCAAATTGAGGCATTACATCTTCCCAACCTAAATATTGGTATAACAACACGTGCAAAGGACCGGATGGTAACCATTCTTCTCCTCTAATAACGTGTGTAATTTTCATCAAATAATCATCCACAATGTTTGCCATGTGGTAGGTGGGCATGCCATCAGATTTGTACAACACCTTATCATCCAAATTGGAAGTAGAAACCACTACCCAACCTCTAATTAAATCTTTAAATTTTACCTCTTCGTTTCTTGGAATTTTAATTCTAACCACATAAGGCTCGTTGTTGTCTAATCGTTTTTGTACTTCCTCAGCAGAAAGAGAAAGCGAGTTTTTCATGGAATTTCGGGTGTTGATGTTGTATTGTGGAGCAGCAACACCAGCTTTTTTAAGGTTTTCACGCATTTCTTCCAATTCTTCAGGTGTATCAAAAGCGTAATAAGCATGACCCGATGCAAGTAATTGATCAACATATTTTTTATAAATTCCTGCTTCTTTTCTTTCAGATTGGCGGTAAGGACCGTATTCTCCACCAACACCAACGCCTTCATCTATAGTTAAGCCACTCCATTTCAGCGCTTCAATAATATAATCTTCTGCACCTTTTACATAACGGGTTTGGTCGGTATCTTCAATACGTAATAAAAAATCGCCACCGTGTTTTTTGGCAAATAAATAGTTATACAATGCTGTTCTAACACCTCCAATGTGTAAAGGTCCTGTCGGACTTGGGGCAAATCTTACTCTAACTTTTCTTTCCATTTGGCTAAAAATTTAAGGGGCAAAATTAATATTTATAGTGTAAGAAAAGCGTATAAAACTTCATAAAAAAAGAATGAGTTATTTTGGTGTTAGTGAGATTGATTATATTTGTTGTGGAACTTTTGGAAAGTTAAAAAATAAATAATGAACCCAAAATCATTTATAGCACTTGTTTTAATGGTTGTTAGCAATATAACGTTGTTAGGACAAAAAACTGTTGAGGTTTTTGGTGGGGGAAGTTATAATCATTTATTTGAAAGAGGAGAACTTGAAGGGCATTATTGGTCTGAATATAAAAATGGAAATGGTTTTGTGATAGGTGGAGCGATAGAAGAAATTAGAACAGATTGGATAAAATGGCGTTTTACCTTTCATTTTGAAAAATATAATGGAGAGTTTACTAATAGTGATGGTGGTATGGGAGGAAATTATACCACGACTGCTATATTTGACAAATCCACAATAGTATTAGGGTTATACCCTCTTAATATAAAAGCTACTAAAAATTTATGTATAAATTTTGGGATAGTTCTTTCAAGAATGGTAGATGAAAATTTAGAAGGCACTAATTACGGGTGGGTAATGAACAGAGGAGCCTGGTCTTATCCTCTTGATAATAGCAAAAGATACAGCAACAGAGGAATGATAGGTTTTCAAACACGCATAGCGTATCAAATTAAATTATCTGAAAATCTTGCTTTATTACCTCAATACCATTTTTACTATGGGATGTCTAAAGAATTCAAAGTGTCAGAAGCTAGAACGATGCGACATTATTTTAATATTGGAATAAGTAAAACAATCAATACTAAAAAAGAGTTGTAAGCTGAGGTAAACTCCTCTCTTACAAGTAACATCTATTTCAAGCATTCGCTTGGAATATCTTTAAAAATATTGTTGGAGGAGTGTGCTGTAATGGTAAAGGAAAAGTCAATGTTGAATTAATGATTTGGGGTTAGTTGTTCCAAGCAAATGCTTGAAACAGAGAATTAGTTATACTTGGAGGAGAGGAGGGCAAAATTAATATTTATAGTGTAAGAAAAGCGTATAAAACTTCATAAAAAAAGAATGAGTTATTTTGGTGTTAGTGAGATTGATTATATTTGTTGTGGAAAATTTTATGAAATTAAGAATTGATAGTAAGCAATGAAAAGAAAGTTTATAGTATTAATTGTATGGATTGTTTGTTTTAATTGTTCAAAAGTGCAGGCACAAGACAAAATTATCGAGAATAAAAGCTCGTCTATATTAGAGTTTAATATTGAAATTTTAGATACGCTGTCAAATAATTTAAAAGATGCTCAAGTAAAGATTTACTATGAAGACTCTTTAATTCAGTCTCATCTAACCTCTACAGAAAGTGGTTTAAAATTAAATTTATATATTCAAAATAGATATAAATTAATAGTAAGCAAAGAGAGTTTTGAAACATTTGTTTTTGATATAAATACTGAGATGAGTGATGAGAATGAAGAAAATGGAAAATATGGGTGGGAGTTTAACACATCTTTAGTACTAAAAAAGAATAGTGATTCTTTGAAGATAAAGACATTGATAATATGTTTTGATTCGTTGACTGGATATTTTGATTATTGTGAATTCAAGTATCCGTGTGTCAATAATATAGATGAAGAACAAGTGTTTACAATTGTAGATAGTATGCCAAAATTTCCAGGAGGAGACCAAGAAATGTATAAATATATGGGTAAAAATATATTTTATCCAATTGAAGCAAAAGCAAATGACGAACAAGGAAAAGTTTATGTGAATTTTATTGTTGGTAAAGATGGATGTATTCATAATGCAAAAGTTATAAAAGGAGTTTCTTCTTCTTTAGACAAAGAGGCGTTAAGGCTTATAAATAGTATGCCTAAATGGACTCCAGGTTATAAAGAGAAAGAAGCCGTGAATGTATCTATTAATTTGCCTATAAGTTTTGTATTGTTGAGTCAAAACAATTTAAGAATTTCAACAGATAATTATAAAAAAGGATTGAGATTTTATAAATCTGGAGATTATAATAAAGCCATAGAGTATTTTTCAGTAGCAATAGAAAACTATAGTCGTAATGTAGATGCTTATTTTAATAGAGGGATAAGTTATTATAAAATGAATAATATAGAAAAAGCATGTTATGATTGGAAGAAAGCTAAAAGCATGGGTGATAAAGAGGCTGAAAATATAATAGAGAAATATTGTAAATAAATTACACCCCATCTATTTCAAGCATTTGCTTGGAATATCTTTTAAAATGAAGCGTATTGTGGGTTAAAATTATCTTTGCGAAAGTTTTAAACTTTCGGAAAGGTGGTGTTTAAATTTTTGTGTTTTATAGCTTTACCGAACTATAATTTATTATTTCTTTGTAGCGTAAATTATAATCTCTTTTTCTTTGTCTAAATCAATAAAATGAAAAGAACATTCATTTTTTTCTGCGTTGTAAGAATACCCAAACCACTCTCCATTATCCCTTTCTCCAATAATATCATAAGTTCCTTCACCAAAAGTTTGGTATTCATTTTCATCCCATGAATAAATAATTATCCTTTCTTTATACCATCCTTCACGAGGGTTTTGATTATTGGTATTTATTTCAATTTCTATACAAGCATAACCATAAGAATCTATACAATCAACAAATTCAAGTGCTATATTTTTTACAAATAATTCACCTCCATAAACACTATTTATTGGAGGGGGATTGTCAAGACTTATTTTTTCATATAATTCAAAATTTACACCTTTACTAAAAGAAATACTATCTATTTTGTGTTCGTATTTTTGAGCATTAACACTTAATGATGCTAAGGCGACTACTAAAAAGATTGCGAAAGTTTTTGCTAGTGTTTTCATAATTTAAAGGTTTTAGGGATTAATATATAGGTTAGTTGCTGATAAAGGTTTTACACGGTTAAACTTACAAGTGTAATGCGTAAAATGTTTTTGCGTTTGCTTACCATTATACCTGTACCGTGTTTTTTCCTTTGGGTAAACAATTGGTTTTCTATTAAATAATCTTGGATTTCTTGTTGTATTTGTTCCATATCAAAAGCTTCGGGAGTAGTTTCTAAAACCAAGCTGTACACCGATACTTGTTTTTTTATTAATCCCCACCACTTGGTAACGGTATGTGTTTGTAGTTCGTTCAGCAAAACAGGTTCATCACTTTCGGCTTTCAATTTTTTGTTATAGGCTAATTTTCGTGCTGCTATGTTGGCTTGTTCCTTCAATTTTTTAGAAGATTTGGAAGAAGTAGTCGCTAAAACTTGTTGTTCAAGTGTGTGTTGCAATTCATTTTTTACTTTATAAATGTGAATGCGTTTAGGTTTAGCAGTTGTTTTGGTTGAAGTTGCCGGAGTAGGAACTTTTGTATCAGCAACTACCTCGTTTCCTTTGTAAAAAATACCTCTGGAAAAAACGTTGGTTGCCCAAACAGTTCCTTGGTCGTAAGTAAAAGCAATGCCATGTTTTTTATAGTCGGCAGTAAGCATATTTTCGTGGTGTCCTTTGGAGCCTTTCCATTGATTAAAAGCTGCTAACGCCATATTTTTGGCAATTTCTACATAGTTGTTGCCATAAAAACTGTAGTTGTACAAACAATTTTCTCCACCCGAACTAATATATACTTCTTTATCTGCGGCAGCAAAATCTACTCTTTCGCTTGGGTAATTACCTGTAGTAAACCGAGATAAGTTCGATTGATTCATGTTTTCTCTATGCGTTAAATCTCCGGCAGCCTTCATGTATAAATTATGATTTCTGGCAGCTATCCACATAATTTCATCAAAATCAAGGGCTTGTTTTCGTTGTTGTTTTCGGTAGTTATTCAGTAAATGGTGAAACTCAAAAGCTGCCAAACGTTCTATTTTGGCAATGGTGTCATTCTCAATTTCTTTTAGAATGTTATCTAAATCGTTAATGGTGTTTTTTTGAGCGTTGCTAACTTGAAATAAAAAGCATATAATCCCAAATAATGTTAGGTAATTTTTCATAAGCCGAGAAATTATTGTGTGAAATACCAAACAAAAAACTTAACTTTTGTTAAAATATTGTTAGATGGAAATAAATTATTTTAAAACCATGGTGCATTTGGAAGAAAATTTGTCAGTTCGAGTTAATTTCATGATTGACAATGAATGAAATTAGTATCGAGAACACAAATTTTCAATCAAAATAGTGTGTTCTCGATACTTTTTTGTAAGAAAAAAAACTCGAACTGACACTATTTTTATTGAAAACTCTTCCAAATGCACTACGGGTTATCTCAACTCTCCCCCTAACCCCCTCTCTTCGAAGAGAGGGTGGGAGGTTATCACAAGATGACTTTGGGAGAGTCGTGAGAAGAAAAAGAGCATCTAAAACAGAGAGCTAAAAAAATCATTTCTACTTCAAAAATGACTAACTTTGTACTGATGTTCAAAGCAATAAAATACACTTTCGTTTACTTAGCAGCATTTATTGTGCTGTTGCACAACTTGGTTCCTCATGTACACGAGAGCCAATTAAATGAGCAAGAACATCAACTCATACACGAAAATGAAGCTTCCGATTTTGTTGATGTGTTAGCCCTTATTTTCCATGAGTTTACCGATGAAGGGGAGATGGAAGAAATTGTGCTTCGTCAGCAAGATGATGCAAATTTTGCAGTTTCACAAGATGTTATACCACTTATTCCTTTTGGATTAGAGTTGTTGGAAACCAATCAACCAATCGTTACCACTACTTTTTTTATTCCTGAAAAACAGCCCGTTGTTTCAGGAATACAATCTTCTTGGGGTATTCGTCCTCCTCCGTTTGCTTAATGTTTTTTTGCCTTTAAAGGCATGTTAACTCATTAAGTTTAAACGAAAAAAATCATCATGTTTGAAAAAATTATTGCTTATTCGCTAAAAAATAAGCTCATCGTACTACTGCTAGTTTTAGCACTAATTCTTGGAGGAATTTATTCCATGCAGCATTTGGCGGTTGATGCCGTACCTGATATTACCAATAACCAAGTGCAGGTAGTAACTTCATCGCCCACACTTGCTGCCGAAGAGGTGGAGCAATTTATTACCTTGCCCATAGAAATGGCGGTAGCCAATATTCCTAATGTAATTGAAGTGAGAAGTATCTCTCGTTACGGTTTGTCGGTTATTACCATTGTTTTTGAAGAAGAGGTAGATATGATGCTGGCTCGTCAATTTGTTAACGAACAACTTACCATTGTTAAAGATGAAATTCCTGAAGCTTTTGGTTCACCGGAAATGATGCCCATCACTACAGGATTGGGAGAAATTTACCAATATATTTTACAAGTAAAACCAGGCTACGAAAACCAATTTGATATTATGAAAATCCGTACTATTCAGGATTGGATAGTAAAAAGACAATTAGCCGGAATGCCCGGTATTATTGAAGTGAGTAGCTTTGGTGGTTTAGTTAAGCAATACGAAGTAAGTGTTTTCCCTGAAAAATTATTGTCGTATAACATTTCTATCAACGAAGTAGAAGCTGCTTTAGCCAAAAACAATAGCAACAGTGGTGGTAGCTACATCGAATCGGGCGAAAATGCGTTTTATCTGAGAACAGAAGGTAGGGCTTCCAATTTTGAAGATATTGAAAACATCATCATTAAAAATGAGGGGTCACCTGTTAGAATTAAAGATGTGGCAAAAGTGGGTTTTGGAAGCCCTAAACGCTATGGAGCCATGACTATGGATGGGAAAGGAGAAGTGGTAGGTGGAATTACATTAATGTTGAAAGGAGCCAACTCTTCCGAAGCAGTTGAAAACGTTCAAAACCGAATGGAATTGGTTCAAAAAGCATTACCAGAAGGCTTGGAAGTTTATCCTTATTTAGATAGGTCGGTATTGGTAGGTAAAACCATTAACACGGTTACCAAAAACCTTATTGAAGGTGGATTGATAGTGATTTTTGTACTGGTATTATTTTTAGGGAATTTCCGAGCCGGATTAATTGTTTCTTCGGTTATTCCACTTTCCATGTTGTTTGCTTTTATTTTAATGCGATACTTTAATGTTTCTGCTAATTTAATGTCGCTTGGTGCAATAGATTTTGGAATTGTGGTAGATGGAGCGGTAATTATTGTAGAAGGAGTGTTGCATGTTTTGCATCAAAAACATAGAGGAAAAACGTTAACCACTGTGCAAATGAATACCGAAATTCAGTCGGCTACCGGACAAATTTACCGTTCAGCAGCTTTTGGTGTGTTAATTATTTTGGTAGTTTTTGTTCCCATTTTTTCGTTAGAAGGGGTTGAAGGAAAAACTTTTTTACCCATGGCACAAACCGTAAGCTTCGCTATTTTAGGTTCGTTACTACTTTCTCTAACTTATGTTCCAGTAGCTTCTGCTTTATTTTTAAAGAAACACATAAGTGATAAAGACACTTTTTCTGACAAATTGGTAATTGCTCTTCAGAAAAGATACAAGCCTTTATTGAGCAAAGTATTAGAGCAACCTAAAAAAGTAGTTGCTTTTGCGTTAGCAGGATTAATAGGAGCTTTTTTGTTATTTAGTACCATGGGTTCTGAGTTTATTCCTACCTTGGAAGAAGGCGATTTGGCAATGCAAATGGCAATAGAACCGGGAAGTTCTTTAGAGAAAAGTATAGCTACATCCACTCGTGCAGAAAAGATTTTAAAAGATAATTTCTCTGAAATTAATCATGTTGTTTCTAAAATTGGAACAGCCGAGGTGCCAACAGACCCTATGGCTATTGAAGATGCCGACATCATGATTTTATTAAAAGAAAAAGATGAATGGGAAAATGCCGATAATCGTGAAGATTTAATTGAATTGATGAAAGAAAAACTGAGTGTGATTACAGATGCTTCTTTTGAGTTTACACAGCCTATACAATTACGGTTTAATGAATTAATGACAGGAGCTAAAACAGATATTGCCATTCAGATTTTTGGTGAAGACCCAGCCACTTTGAAAACATTGGCAGACAAAACCGCTTTAACCATTAAAGATGTAAATGGTGTTGGAGATGTAAAAGTAGAACAAACCGAAGGCTTACGTCAGTTAAGTGTGGTAATTGATAGAAAAAAATTAGCCATCCACGAAGTGAATGTAGAAGAAGTAAACCAAACCATTAAAGCCGCTTATGCCGGAGTAAAAACAGGAGTGATTTACGAAAACGAACGTCATTTTGATTTGGTAGTTCGTTTGGATGAACAAAACATTCAGCAATTATCGCTCAACAAACTTTTTGTGAAAAATGCTCAGGGAGAAATGGTTTCGCTAAACCAGTTGGCAAAAGTAGAAGAAAAAATAGCTCCAATGCAAATTTCTCGTGAAGATGCCAAACGAAGAATTACCATTGGCGTAAATGTAAGAGATAGAGACATTGCTTCTTTGGTAGAAGAACTTCAAGGAACAATTGATAAAAGATTAAAGTTACCGGCTGGTTATACCATCAAATATGGAGGTCAGTTTGAGAATTTAGAAAATGCCCTCAATCGATTAATGATTGTTGTTCCAGTTGCATTAATGCTCATTCTATTTTTATTGTATTTAGCATTTGGAACATTTAAAGAATCCATCATTATTTTTATGGCAGTTCCGTTGGCTTCTATTGGTGGAATTTTAGCACTTTGGTTGCGTGGTATGCCTTTTAGTATTTCTGCTGGTATTGGCTTTATTGCTTTGTTTGGCGTAGCAGTGCTTAACGGAATTGTATTAGTAAACGAAATTGTAAAATTAAAACAAACCAATATGGCGTTAAAAGATTTAATTATTGAAGCCGCTAACTCTAGGTTACGTCCAGTATTAATGACTGCCTTAGTTGCTTCATTAGGGTTTATTCCTATGGCGTTAGCAACCTCTAGTGGTGCTGAGGTTCAGCGTCCATTGGCAACGGTAGTTATTGGCGGATTAATCACCTCTACCTTATTAACTTTATTGGTGTTGCCGGCTTTATACCTTCTTTTTGATAAGCGTAAAAAAATCAAAATCCCAGCTTCAATGGTATTGTTAATTGGATTATTAGGGACATCAGTTTCTTTAAATGCTCAAGAAAAACAATTGGGGTTAGAAGAATTAGTTACAGCAGCCCAACAAAATCATGTTAACATAAAACTAAACGAGTTAGAAAAACAAGTTTGGGAAAGTGAAAGCAAAAATGCGTATCAAATTCAGCCATTGCAAATTGGTGTACAACACGGACAAAATGATGGTGAACTGACGGATACTTATTGGGAGGTGATGCAAGATTTTGGAGCTCCATGGACGATAAAAAGAAGGAAGAATGCTGCCAAATTAGGCATTGATTTTACCGAACAAAAAGCACAAACCATCCAACAAGAAATTCGGTATAACATTACTGCTGCATACTACAATTGGTTGTTTTACAATAAGGCTTATGAATTATTAAACGAGGTAAAAATGGCCATGCTTCAAGCTGAAAAAAGTTTAAAACTGAAGTTAGAAGCCGGAGAAATAAGTCATACCGATTATTTAATGGTACAACAATTAAATAATGCTGTAAAACAGAAAATGCAACAATATTATTCGGGTAAGAATCAGCAAGAGCAAGAATTGTTATTTTTCTCTGGATTAGATGGAACGATTAAAGATACGCTTTATGAGAAAATTTCATTTCAAACGGTATCAACATTAAGTACTAGTTTGTACGCTGAAAATCAGCTTAAAATTGCTCAATTGGAGCAGCAACAAAAAGTGATAAAGTCAGACTTTCAACCTACTTTTCAGGCAGGATATTTTCGTCAGAGTTTAAATCATGTTCAAGGATTTCAAGGGTTTAAAGCAGGGTTGGCTATTCCTTTGGTTTTTGGAGGAAAACGTAATGAGTTAGCCAAAAATCGTTTACAAATCGAAGCTGCTAAAACCGAAAATGATAACCTAAAAAAATTGTTGGAAAGCGAGTTGCAAACACTTACTAAAAACATTGCGTTTATGCAGCAAAATGTGGGTAACAATCAGCAATATTTTGATGATACACTTTTAGGGCTACAGCAGCTGCAACAACAATTAACTGTTGGAGAAATAAATCACTACGAATTTGTTCAGCTCACCAATATTATTATTGAAGGAGCTTTAAGCGAAATGGAAATGATTAACAGCTTTAATCAGGCAGTTATAAAACATCAATTTTTAACAACAACTAATTAAAAAAGCTCCAACGGAGCGTAATTTAATAGAGATGACTGATAGGTCATCAATAAAAAAACAAAAATTTAAACCTATGAAAAATTTAATATACATCACCGTTGCCATGTTAATAGTTGCGTGTGGCGACAACAAAACACAAGAAACAACTGAGGCACCAGAAGAAACAGTGGTGGAAACCACCGAAAAAATGGTAGTGCCCACCAATAAAAATATTGAATGTTTTGGAACGATAGATGTTCCACCATCAGCTATTTATGAAGTTTATGCCAAAGCCGAAGGGTTTATTACCAAATTAAGTTTGTTAGAAGGGGAGCACGTAGAAAAAGGACAAGTGTTAGCAGAAATAGAATCACCTGAATTTGCTCAGTGGCAAAAAGAGATGTTATCGGCAAAAGCCAATTACAACTGGCAAAAACAGCATTTTGATAGAAACAAGCAGTTGTATGACAACAAAGCCATCTCTGATAAAGAGTTTCAGCAAATCGAAAAAGATTATTTGTTGGCAAAATCCACCTATCAAGGATGGAAAGACCAGCTTGCAGCTATTGGGTTTTCAGAAAATCAATTAATTAATAATAGCAATGTTAAATTACAAATAAGAAGTATTGCTCACGGAACGGTGGTAAAAATAAACACCAAAAACGGTGCGAAAATTTCGGCTGACACACATTTATTTACCATATTAGATAAATCACACCTACACATTGAAATGAAAATAGCAGCTGCTGATATTCAGGGTGTAAAAATTAATCAGCCTTTCTTTTTATTACACAACCAAGATACCATTAAAGGACATGTTTATTTAATTAATGATTTAATTAATGAAGATAATACCGTTAGGGTTCATGGGCATTTTGATAATGATAAAGATGAGGAAAAATTAATTGTTGGTCAGCAGTTTTTTGTTGAGATTTTGAAATAAAAAAAAGCATCAAGCATATAATTACATGCTTGATGCTTTTTTAGTAAAGTTTTTGATGAGGTTAATGGTTAAAATTTGCAACCCATTTTATCTCCTTCATCTAATAATTGATCGTTAGTGTATTTTCCTTCATCGATAGCTTTGTCAACAGCATCATTAAACTTGTCTATTTCATCATTTAGTGCATCATAATCTGCATCAGATAAATGATCTGAATTATCTAGTTGGTTGTATAAGTCGCAAAGACAATTTGTTGCACTCATTAGATCAGACGCATCACATTTTTTACTATTGTTGGCTTCTCCACAAGAAGCTAAGAAAATAGCTACAAATGAACTAAGTATTAAAAGTTTTTTCATAATAAATTGATTTTTAACTTTTGACAAATATATAAAATTAATAAAGGAAACTAAATTTATTAAACAAATAAAAGCGGTAAATAAGAATTATTACTTTTGACTTTAAACAACTTCATATATAAATAGCTACTACAAATGAATATAACCTTTAAGCCCATAGAAAAATCTGATTTATCGGAAGTTACTGCTATTTATAATTATTATGTAGAAAATTCTACAGCCACTTTTCACTTACAGGCAGTTACAGAGCAAGAAATGGAGCAAACACTTTGTTTAGGACATTCTGTTTATCTATCATTTGTTATTCTATGTGATAATATAATTGCTGGTTTTTGTTATTTGGGGCAGTTTCGTAAAAAAGAAGCGTACGATATTTCTGCCGAAGTAACCTTGTACATTAAGCCAGCATTTACAGGTAAACAAATTGGTGTTGAGGTACTTTCTTTTATGGAAAAAACTGCCAAAAACTTAGGGTTAAAAAACCTAGTTGGAGTAATTACCTCAGAAAATGCAGGAAGCCTAAAATTGTTTGAACGTTGCGGCTATTTTAAATGCGGACATCTTAAAAACATAGGAATTAAATTCGGCAGAACGTTGGATGTAATTTCTTATCAGAAAGAGATTTAAAATAAATAACATAAATGTTTTTTGTTTTAATAAAATAATTAATTTTGTAAGTGAACACTAACTTACGAAAATTTAAATGATGAATTTTTCAGATAGACAAATACAGATTATTGAAGCTGCAACTAAAAGAATAGATAAGTATGGAATTCAAGAACTTACCATAAAAAATTTAGCAAATGATTTAGCATTATCGGAGGCAGCATTATATCGTCATTTTAATAGTAAAAATGAAATTATGATGGGGATGCTTTCCTATTTTATTATTGGAATGAAAGAAAAAATAAATAAAATTATAGCTAATGATTCTAAAATTCCTTGCGAAATTCTTAGGGATGTATTTAATAATCAATTAAACACCTTTGTTCAAAACCCAGCCATTGTAAGTGTTATTTTTTCTGAAGGCATTTTTCAATTCAACAATGAGTTGAGTAGTAAACTTAGTGAGATGATGGATTTAATGCATAATAACATTACAGGAATTATTAAAAATGGACAGGAAGAAGGTAGTTTTAAAAAAGTGTTAAGTCCAGGTGTAGCAGCAACTATGATTATGGGAAGTATGCGAATGGTAGTGCTAAAATGGAAACTTTCGGGAAACAAATCCAATTTAGTAAAAGATGGACAAACCATGTTAAATGGTATTTTAAAAATGATGGAAAGAAAACAAGCTCTTGTTTAAACAGCAAACAAATTAGGATGCAAAATATATTAAGAATAATCAACTCAATTGCACTTACATTTTTTGGAGGGCTATCTGTTTTTCTAACGCTTTCAATTATTTTCGATTGGTTAGGCATTAGAGAAAAAGAAGGGAATTATGTATTGTTTATTGTGTATGCGAATCTAATTTGTGGAATAATATATTTAATAGCAGCTTATGCCAATTTTATAAAATTCAAGAAAACATATCTACTATTAACAGTAGCAATAGGTGTTTTGTTAGCAGCGTTTATAGCTCTTTCGTTTTATGTAAATTCAGGAGGGATTCATGAAGAAAAAACAATAGGAGCAATGCTTTTTAGAATAGGAATTACAATAGGATTTACCTTATTATCTTTTTATACAATTAATAATAACAATAAAATTTAACACACATGAAAAAAATATTTTTAATTACCACTATTGCCATTTCTTTTATTGCTTGTAAAAATGAAGGAAGCCACGAAAACTATGATGAACATGAACATAATGAAGAAACTGTAACTCATGAAGAAGATCATCATAATCATGAATCGGAAGCCATTGTGTTAAATGATGGTGAAAAATGGAAAGTAGTAGAAAATATGTCTGGCTACATTCGCAATATGGAAAAGGCAGTAAATGAATTTGAAGGAGAAGATTATACAGCCTTAGCAAAAACCATAGATGAAAATATTAGAGCATTAACAGAAAATTGTACGATGGAAGGACAAGCTCATGATGAATTACACAAGTGGTTATTGCCTTTTATAGAACTTTCTGAAGAATTTGATGTGGCTACTGAAAAAGAAAATCAAGAAAAAATTTATCAGAAATTTAAAAAAATGTTCGTTGAATATAACACCTACTTTGAATGAAAAATTTAAACACCAAACTATTTCTGTTATCACTAGTTGTTTTGGGGATTTTTATATCTTGCTCACAATCAGAAACAAAAGCAGAAGTAGCTGACGGAAACGAGAATGCTCAAGCAACAACTGACAATAACAATAAAGCTCTTGCTCTTTTAAAAACAAATTGTTTCAATTGTCATAATCCCGATATGGGAGAAAGTCGTGTTGCACCTCCATTATTTAAAGTACGAGAACATTATTATGATGAGGAAACCACCAAAGAAGAATTTGTTGCGGCAATTAGTAACTTTATTAATAATCCCACCGAGGAAAATTCTATAATGCCGGGAGCAGTTAGAAATTTTGGGTTAATGCCTAAAATGAGTTTTAAAGAGGAAGATATACAATTAATAGCTGAGTACTTATATAACAACGATGTTTCCTCTGACGAATGGTATGCCAAGTGGGAAGAATTTAAGAAATCTCCAGCTAGCGTTCAAACGGATTTGAGTTATGAAGATTTAGGTAGAAATATTGTAAACGAAACCAAATCCAACATTGGCAAAAATTTAATGAAAGCTGTAAAAGAGAGAGGTGCAGCAGGAGCGGTAGAGTTTTGTAACACAAGAGCAATTCCTATTACTGATAGTATGGCTGTAGTATTAAATACGAAAGTAAAACGTGTTTCAGACAAACCAAGAAACCCCATAAATGCTGCAAACTCGGAAGAAATAGCCTACATTGAAGGCTGGAGAAAAGCCAAAGCCAATGGTGAAAAATACCCTCCAAAAGTTACAGAAATAGAGAATAAAATGGTTGGGTATTATCCTATAGAAATTAATCAAACATGCTTAAAATGCCATGGTATTCCCGAAAAACAAATAAATACTGAAACTTTAGCCAACATCAAAAAATTATATCCTAACGATAAAGCCACAAGTTATGCTGAAGGCGAAATTCGAGGAATTTTTGTAGTTGAAATGGATAAAAAATAAATATATAATATATGGACAAACACAGTTATAATGTTTCCCTAAAATGGAACGAAGGCAGAAAAGGCATCATGGAATCTCCAGAATTGCCTACTAAAATTGAAGTAGCAACGCCACCAGAATTTGATAAAGGCATTCCCGGAATTTGGAGTCCGGAACACCTTTATACTGCAGCAGTATTAAGTTGTTTTATGACTACCTTTTTGGCGATAGCTGAATTTTCTAAATTAGAATTTAAAAGTTTCGATTGCGATGCAGAAGGTGTTTTAGATAAAGTAGAAGGTAAATTTTTAATGACTGAAGTAAACCTAAAAGCTCGTTTAGTAATAGATGACGCATCGATAAAAGAACGTGCTGAACGTATTCTAGAAAAATCGGAAGCCGCTTGTTTAATTTCTAATTCAATAAAAACGAAAGTAAATTTAAATAGTAATATTCAAGTGAAATAGTTCCTTTACTGTAAGCATACTAATAAATTTTCTACCCAATTTTTAAAGAAGTCATGGTTAATGAGCCGGCAACAGCTTTATCGTTAAATAATTTTACGTCTTCATTTTTTTCTTGCAAAGCTAATGTATAAAGCAAGGGCAAATAATGTTCTGGTGTTGGTATAGCTAAATCAAACGCCTTGCCTTGCGATCGAAAATTAATTAATTGTTGGTGATTGCCGCTAAGAATGTGCTGTTTCATTTTGTCGTTGGCTTCCATTGCCCAATCGTAACCAAAAGTTTCATTTAGTCGCTTCCATTCAACCATTCTTAAATTATGCACCATGTTTCCACTACCAATAATTAGCACCCCTTTTTTACGAAGCGAATTAATTTGCTGTGACAATTCATAATGGTATTGCGGAGTTTGAGAGTAATCTAAACTCAACTGAATTACCGGTATATCAGCATTGGGATACAAATGTTTTATCACACTCCAAGCTCCGTGATCCAATCCCCACTTATCATCCAAACCTACTTCTGTTTTGGTGATGAGTGATTTGGTTTCTTTTGCTAATTCCGGGCTTCCAGGTGCAGGGTATTGTACTTCAAACAACTCCTTAGGAAAACCTCCAAAATCGTGGATGGTACTTGGGTTTTGCATGGCGGTTACAAATGTTCCTTTTGTTTCCCAATGTGCCGAAATACATAAAATAGCATTGGGTTTGGGAATTGATTTAGCAATATTTCTAAAACCTGTTACAAATTCATTTTCTTCAATGGCATTCATAGGGCTACCGTGCCCCAGAAATAATACAGGCATTTTTACAGTATTATCAAAAGTAGAGGTGATTTTATTTAAGTCGTTTAGTTTCATAGCTGCTGCTGTTAATGGTAAAATTACCAATGATTTTAAAAAAGATTTCCTGTTCATTGTTTTTCAATTGCTTATGCGTTTATTTATTTAACTTATTGTAAATTAAATGATCCAATGAATATTTTCCGGCTCCTGCAATGGCAATTACCAAATACATTACGCCATAAAGTAACGCCATTTCCATTTTACCAAATCCATCATTGGCATGCACAACAAATGCTGCTACTAGCATGGTAATTAATGACGGAATTGCTGCTAACCGAGTAGTTAATCCCAAAATAAGTAAAATAGAACAAAATACTTCTGCAAACACAGTAAGCAGTAAGGATGCAGTAACACCCACCCCAAGCGGGTCGGCAAACTGAATAGGGTCGTCTCCAATTAGTTTTAAAAACTTGCCCCAACCATGTGTTAGCATAAACGCACCCGCACTTATTCGTAAAATAAACAGTGCTATATTGATTTTGTTTGGGTAATTTTCTGAATGGAATAATTGTTTCATGTGATTATATATTTATTGTTTGTTATACGATAAATGTAACTCGCCCATTATCTTTCTAAAATTTAGAAACTTTAAGAAAGGCTCGTTTCATAATTTTATTTTTGAATGATTAATAAAGTTAGCATTTTTTTTCAAAAACACTAACTTATTTTTTTAGTTCTTACATGGCCAAGTATCCGCCATCAACAGGGTAATAAGCACCTGTTACAAACGAGGCTTCATCAGAGGCTAAGAAAAGTATCATGGCAGCAATTTCTTTGGGCTGTCCTAATCGGTTCATAGCGTGTTTGGTTTCTAATGCTTGTATAGCTTCTTTGCCCATGGTTTCTTCGTTTACCAATCCGGTATAGATAAATCCTGGTCCAATGGCGTTTACACGTACATTTTCAGTAGCATAATCTAAGGCTCCGGTTTTGGTTAATCCTACCACTCCATGCTTTGCAGCTACATAAGCCGATGAGCCATGAAAAGCTGCTTGTCCCAATATGGATGAGATATTAATTACGCTGCCTCCTTTAGTGTTTATCATTGCCGGAATTTGGTATTTCATTCCGTAAAATACACCGGATAGGTTAATGTCGATAACACGTTGCCAGTCTTCTAGTTTTACATCAGCCACTTTGCTAAAATCGCTACCTACACCTGCGTTGTTTACAGCAATATGTAGTCCACCAAACGCTTTTACAGTTTCTTTTACCAAATTTTCGCTGTCGCTTGGGTTAGCTGTATTTGCTTTTACAAAAATGGCTGCTCCGCCAAGGTTTTTTATTTCTTCCACTACTTTATTTCCTGCTTCTTCGTTAATATCGCTCACAGTAACTTTTGCTCCTTCTTTTGCAAACAGTAGTGCTGTTTCTTTGCCTATTCCGGAAGCTGCTCCGGTAATAATGGCTACTTTATTTTCTAATCGTTTCATGGTTTTAAATTTTTAAGATTGTTTTACAAATTGTATTTCTCCAGATATTCTCACATCTTCGCTTACTAACACTCCGCCTGTTTCTAAAGCAGCATTCCAGTTTAAGCCCCAATCTTTTCGATTGATTTTTCCACTAATGGAAAGTCCGGCTTTTTCATTTCCCCAAGGATCTTTACTAATGCCGCCAAATTCAACATCTAACGTTACTTCTTTACTTACATCTTTTATGGTTAATATACCTTTTAATTCGTATTCATCATCATCTTCTTGTGTAAATGAAGTGCTTTTAAAAGAGAGTTCTTGGTGATTTTCCACATCAAAAAAATCGGCTGATTTTAAATGGTTATCTCTATCTTCGTTATTAGTGTTGATAGAAGATACATCAATTATTACGTTTACATTTGATTTAAAAATATCTTCTCCATCCACCTCAATTGAAAAGTTTTTGAACGCTCCTTTTACGTTAGTAATCATCATGTGTTTTACTTTAAAAGTAAGTTCGCTATGGGTAGGGTCTAATACCCATTTTGTAGTTGTTTTAGTTGCTGTTTCCATGTTTTATTAGTTTTAATGAATAATTGAATTAACAATACAAAGTTGCAACTAATTTAAAGGCAGTGGGTAACAGAATTTCGAAGAAAAGTTGTAAAATCAGGAAAGTAGTTGTTTCATTTCTTTACGAAACTCGCTTGGTGTTTGTCCGGTACGTTTTTTAAACACATTGGTAAAGTAGGCTTTTTCATTAAACCCCAAATCAAATCCTATTTCAGAAATATTTTTATCGGAATGTGTTAATTGATTTTTGGCTTCTATCAATTTGCGAGTTTCAATAATTTCGGTAACCGTTTGCTGAAGTATCTGTTTACAAATAAGGTTAAGATTTCTTGCAGACATGAATAGTTTTTCGGCATAAAAATCAACACCTACAGGTCTGTGATAGTTTTCTTCCAAGATTTTTAGAAAACTTTGAAGGGTACTGTTTTGAGAAATGCTGAGTTCATTTTCTTTTGGGGATAATTTGTTTTTTTCTGATTCAATCATAATAAACAAAGCACTTAATAAATGTTTTATTACACTAAGGTCAGGATGTTCTTGTTGCATTTCTTCGTGAATAATTTCGCAAAGGAACACTAAACGGTTAAAACAATTTCCTGATTGGAGTTTTAAAGTAGCATGATCGTGATAAGTAGTGTAAAGTTGGAAAGTAATTTCGGGAATAAATTCGCTTTTAAAACGAAGTACCCACATATTGCATTTACCATTTTTCAGTTTTGGAATAACTCGGTGCACTTTTCCTTTGGTTACAAAACTTACTAAGGGAGCATCGAGAGTAGTTGTTTTAAAATCAATAAAATGTTCTAATTGACCTTCCATCCCAATAATCAGTTCTTCAAAATTATGGTGATGTGGTGCATCGGGCGAAGCACTTATTTTAGTAGCTTCCGCTTCATCCACTTTAAATATTTTAAAAAGTTGATCCATCGTAACAAAGGTATGATTAAAATAGATTATTTAAGGAAAGTGGTAATACTGTCTGGGAATTTGTAAGATTACCACCCATCAGAAAAATTTTTACATTAAATACAATAGTTACTTTTCTGCAAACGCTATGATGTGTCCATCTTTATCGGCAATATAACCTGCTTTATCTCCCCAATCTCTTTGTTGCATCGGACTAATCAATTTTGCTCCAAGCTGTATTCCTCTTTCCATATGTTCGTTGGCATTTTTTACTTTTAAATACAACTCGCAACGTGGTATTCCATTTCCTGTATTAGGATGAGGTGTTGCGTTTTCTAAAATTGTAGCAATGCCGTTTTCAGGCATCAACCCTAATTTAGTGCTTTCCGAAAGTTGAAATTCAGTCATGCCCGGCACATGCAAAGATGGTTTTATGTTTAATAATTGCTCATAAAAACACTTGCTTTTTTCTTGGTCGGCAACGTAAAGGATAAATTGGGTTTGCATTGTTGTGGTAATTTAATTTTAAATCAAATGTAATTTATTTGACCAACTATTGCAAAAAATAGATTCCTGTTTCCGCTACGCTGCACAGGAATGACGATGAAGGAGGTATTAAATACAGTTTTTTATTTTATTTTCTTTTTCACAATATACTAAATATCTATAAGGTCATCTAAATCATAATTAAGTTCATCCATACGATTTCTAAGTACTTTTTTTGCATCATTAATACCTTTGTTATAAAGCTTACTTCCAATAGACTGAAGAAAAAAGTTTATGATTTCTTCCGCTGCAACAACACCAATTTTCTCATTTCTTTCATTTTCGAAGAATAGAATCAGCTCCTCTTTAGCCAAGTTTTTCTCTTCGTCCGACAATCGTTCCCAAGTACGTTTAATTTGGTTCATTTTTATTTAATTTATTTAAAACCAAATGTAATTTATTTGAACAACTATTGCAAATAAAATAGATTCCTGTATTCGCTACGCTGCACAGGAATGACGAAATGATTGGGCATTGCGTTGGTAAAGTCCCCCTTCGGGGGATTAGGGGGCTACCACCACCCTAATTCCTTCCGAATGAGAAGTAAACTCGGGAGCGTACATGCATTGAATACTTGTAATTCCGTTAGAAAAATCTCCGCTCATATTTACTCTTAAAGGATACTCAAATACATAAGTTCCTTTAGGCAAATAATCAAAAAAGAAGTTGGTAGCTGCATCTTTGGTACTTTCATAATAACCCAATCCATCCTGATAACGATAACCAGAGAACACATTAATTGGTTCAAAACCTGCTGCTCTCATGTCTTTCATGTGAACATATTCCATATTTCTATCAACACGTAACTCAATGCGAACTTTAATTTTATCACCGGGTTTTAACGTAGTAGCTTCTTTAATCAGTTCTATTACAGGACCTGCATCGGTATTGCGTTGTACAAACAGTTTTTTAGTTAACTTTAACGGTGTTTCGTGCGTGGTAATTTTATCCAACTGCTCAAAATATTGCCAATACATGGCTCCCCAAGCTACCCCTTCATCTTTTTTGGTAACGGTAATGTTGCCCATTTCGGGTTTAATTTCCGTTTTACTCCACGAAGTTTTAAAATAGCCCGTTCCAGCTTCTACTTTTACATCGTCCATTTTTTTAGGATCTATAACGGTATTTCCTACTTTTATTTCCACCAATTCATCACTTGCTAATAAATCAGTTCCTCTTAGCAATAAAGCGTAACAAGCTTCTGTAGTAGCTTTGGTAGTTCGCCAATCTTGCGTTTGTTTTTGTTTTAACAACCAAATTTTCATAGCTTCAACACTTTGGGCATCATTAGTTACTTCATCAAAAGCTTCAATCAATAAGGCTTGTGTTTCAATTGGAGCTTGATACCAATAATAACCGCTAATATTATCTTTCCAATACATGCCTAACTCATCATGTTGTATCGCATTATCTTTTAATGAAGCAATAATTTTCTGTTCGGTGTGAATACCTGTTTTTGGCTGGCCATTTCTATGTAAAGCTAATGCTATCATTCCTTGCATGTAGCGACTTTTAGTCAACCAAAAATCATTGGCTTGTTTCAGGTAATAATTATATGCTTCTTTATTGCGAGAGCTGATTTCTACATCAGATAAGAAATAACTTCTAGCATACAAATACTGAATGATTTCATAATTCAAATGGTCTTTAGCCATATCCACATTGTGTTTTTTCAGCCATTCATAATCTTCTCTCACTCGGTTATCCAAATACAATACTGCTTTTTGAATCATGTTCCAAGTTTTGTAATCTTCACGAATGTTTTTCACACCCAAATGGTCTAAATGTCCCATTCCTGTTACAATGTGTTGGGTAATGTATCTGCTTTCGGGCATTCCTTTAAACCATGTCCAACCGCCATTAGAAACTTGCAATTGTTGCAATTTCATTTCTGCTCTGCCCAACTCGTTGCTCATTCTGTTTAAATCGAATAATAAGCCTACACGTTTTTTGCGTTCTCCTTCATTTTGAGCATTTAATACCCAAGGGGTTTCTTCCAACAACAAAGCTTTTAATTCCTGATTTTTCTCCAAATTAGATAAAAATGCTTCGGGCGTACTATTTTTCCAGCTTTCAAATACATTTTTAATTTTAGGATTGGAGTTGGCAATATGTGTAGCAATAGAATTCGCATAAAAGCGACTAAACGTTTGCTCGGCACATTCATACGGATATTCCATTAAGTAAGGCAATGCTTGTATGGCATACCAAGCCGGATTAGAAGTAAACTCTAAGGTTAACCGATGATTTTTTAGGGTAGAAGCCCCTCCCGACCTCCCCGAAGGGGAGGAGTTGATTAGTTTCTCAAATCTAAAGTTTGTTGTTCCTTTGCCTCTAACAGGAAGTGGAAGTGATTCTGTTACTAACATTCTGTTGGTTAATACAGGAATAGCCATTTCTTCCCCATCGGTAAAGTTGCCCGATTTAGCAATAACTTTATAAGTAATAGCTCCATAACCTTCTGGGATATTAATTTCCCAGCTTACAGATGTGCTTTTTCCTTTTTTAACGGAGAAGGTATTGGTTTCTTTACTCGTTAGCAATTTATCTGAAATTGGTTTCATAGTAAGGGCATCATAGAAATAAATTTTAGCTTCTCCTGTCAAGTCTTTTTCAGAAAGGTTGGTAATTTTTGTGCTAAAAGTCATTTTATCATTTTCTCTGAAAAAACGAGGAGCATTCGGGTAAACCATCAGGTCTTTTTGAGTAACCGTTTCTTCGTAAATCATTCCTGTTTTCAAATCTTTAGTGTGAGCCAATCCCATAAACTTCCATTTGGTTAACGCTTCAGGAATAGTAAATTTAATGATGATTTCGCCTTTTTCGTTGGTTTCCAAATGAGGAAAGAAAAAAGCGGTTTCATTAAAGTTACTTCTGGCTTTTACCTCATCCAAACCACCCGAATTATCTTGTTGTTCGGCTAATTTTTCTCCACCTGCCAATGTTTGTGAAACACTTGTTGCATCCATATTTTTATCCTCATCATCTTTACTTGATCTGTTGGGTGATTCTGCTCTTTCTTTTTTAGATGTTACTTTTCCTTTTGGTGAATTTTCACTGATGGTAACTGCATCTAGCATTACTTCTTCTTGTTCAATTGCACTTCCTGTAACAGAAAGTCCCGGCATACTTTTACTGTAATAACCGTAGTTGTATCGATAGTAGTTAAAACCAAACCAATTGAGTTGGTCGTAATAAATGGCTTTTTGATTATATAAATACGGATTCCAATCTTTGGCTAATAATTGTGCGTTTTTATCGCTAAAACCATTGTTATTTTGCCAATAACGCTGACTGTAATCATAATGATGCACATTTAATCCCCAATAATTCGGACGGAAAGCATCTAGCGAAGCATCATACAAAGCCGCCACCATTTCGGCAGCAACTTTTTCGCCTTTTTTACCTTTAATTTTCAGTTTCCATTCCTCTTCTTGTCCGGGTAGTAATTTGTTTCTGAAAGTTTCAAATTCAATATCCAGTTGTTTGTTGGTGTGCGGAACAGTTACCGTAGAAGTGTAGCTAAAATTTCTGCTGTGCTTAACAAAAGTGAAATGTACATGGAAATTTCCTCTGTATTTTTCCAAAATAGGAATGACAATTTTTTTCTGTTCTTTATTCAGTTTTAATCGTTCTTTAGCAACAATTTGTCCTTTGTGTTCTATTTCGTAAAGTACGCTAATGTCTTTAGCTGCTGTCGCTATTAGAAATTCGGCTTTTTCACCCGGTTCACCATTAATTTTTAGCGGAGTAAACCAAGCAATATCATTGGTAGAAGGATGTTTTTCGTTTTCTCCAAAAACATTGAAATACTTAATTTCTTTTATTTCCTGACCAAATTTATCTTTGGTAACAGCTTCCATTACATACCAACCGGAACTCCATTCTGGCAACTTAAACAAACGAAGTGATTTTTTGTTGGCAGTATTAAAATCATGGTCGTAAACTTTGATATTTTTCTCCCACTTGTACACATTGTTTTCCTCCTCAAATTCATCCATTGGAAAATGTTTTTCAAATTCATTTTTGTTCATTAAGTGAATATCGCCTTTACTCCAATAGCGATTCTTATAAATTTTGGAAGGCATTTTCAACGACCAAATCTTTACATTTCCTGCCGCAGCTTCAAACTCTCCATTAAGGTTGGTAGTGGTAAATTTAATGGTATCCACACCATTTTTGTTGATTTTTTCGGCAATACCAATATTGATGTTGAGGGCTTTGTAACCTACTCTCGCATAAGTGGTGGAACTATGTGTTTCTCCATTAATATCAGTTACATCAGCATAAATAGTGTAAGCATAAGTAGGGGAATATTTTTTATTGACCGATTTATCTGCTTTGGCAATAAAATCAATTTTAAACTCACCATTATCATCGGTGGTGGTGGTGCCGTTGGTTATTTCCATTTCGGCAGATTGAGGCCAATATCCCCAACGGTAGTAACACCAATAAGGGAAAGAAGCATTTCTTACCACTCGGTAACTTACCGTTGCTTCATCTAACGCAGCACCCGAATAAGTTTTGGCGTTTCCAACGACATTAACATTTTCTTCTAATTTGTAAGTGCCTTTTATGGGTTCAAATTTTACTTCAAATTTCGGACGTTTATATTCTTCTACCGAAATGTATTTTGAACCGTGCGTATCTGAAATATACATTTGTCCGTTTAGTCCATTGTTGGGAGCTACAAAAGAACCACTAAACGTTCCGTATTCATTGGTAGTTAATTTTAAATCCGATACTTTTTGATTATTCACATCATAAAAAGTAACCGTTGACTTAAAATTAGTTTTGATTTTATTGTTGTTATCAGGATCAGTTTCCAGTACAATTCCTTTAAAATAAACTGTTTGCCCCGGACGGTAAATGGCTCTATCCGTAAAAAATATGGTGCTTGTTCGGGTTTCTTTATCCTCATAATAATTGTATTGATAATAACTGTCTTCGGTGTTTAATCGGTCGTCTCCTTTAGAAAAATCAACATAAAAATTACGATAATCTTTGCTGCCTTCTACTTTAAAATAGCCATTGACATCGGTAGTTTTAGTGCCTAAAGTTTTCCATTCGTAATTACGGAACGTGTAGTTGTATTTTTGGTAGTACAATTTTGCTGAAACACCTTGCAAGGGTTTTCCTGTGTTTCTATCCATCACAAAAAACTCCATCGATTCGTTAGTATTTCTTCTGGTAAGGTAACTGATATTGCTTACCCAAAATGGCGAAATAGCAACTGCTTCTTTATCGAAATGGAAAGCATTGGTGGTGGCTGTTAGCAATACATAAAAACCTTTTTCTAAGGCATCAATTTTAAATTCTCCCGAATGTTCTCTTAAATCGCCATCATTAGGAAGTGTAGTATTCCATTCTTTAATCAATTTGGAAGCAAGTATTTTTTCTAATCTTTTATTGCTATCATTATTTTCGTTCCATTTCTTAAAATCATCATAATCTACTTTTACTAATTTATGAAAAACCGTATCTAAGTTTTTGTAAGAAATCAATGCTTTTAAAGGCTGATTAGGAATGTTAGCCGTTTCAGTTTTTACGTTTAGGGATTTTTTGTTTAATTCATTTTCTAACTGCTTGCATAAATCTGCTCCATAAGTATCAGGATATTTTTTAATGGCATTTTTGCACATGTTCATGGCAGTTTGTAAATCCCATTTGTATTTTTCGGGTTCATTTGGGTTAAAAGCATTTCCACGAGCTTGATACACTTTTGCCATTTCATAAACTACTTCAGCTGTAGAAGTATCTTCAGGAAAACGTAAATATAGTTTTGCTAGTGCTTCATAATAAAGTGTGTCGGCATTATCGAACGCAGCATTGTTTTTTACAAATTTTAGTCGTTTTAGTTCAATATCAATTAACGCTGTTGGATTCGTATCATTAATATGAATATTGGTCAAATTTTGCAAGGTTTGTAAGGCATAATATTTTAATGAAAGGGAGTCTTTTGATTGAATGTTTAGTTTAGAAAAAGTAGTAAAAGGTAGGATGTAGGAAGAATCATCCAACGCAAATTCATATACTGGTTTGGTAATGCTGGGTTCTTCGTTCATAAAGAAATCGATGGCTCGGTGGGCTAAAAAATCATACAAGGTAGGACGGTATTTTCTACCGTTTTTATGGATAATAATTTCATCAAAAGTTTCTACGGGGGTTCTTTTTAAACTATCTATGTTTTTAATGGAAAGTTGATAGTGTTTAATGGTTTCGGTGGTAATTTTTTTCAAATCCCAAGTAGCAATATCGTTGTTTTCGAAGTTGGTAGTAGCCGAGCGATTATAAAATTTCCAACGGTTATTTTGGTAATACATCCAATATAATTCGCCAATAATAGAATGGAGCATTGGTTTTAATGGGTATTCAGCAGTTTTAGCAACGCTATCTAATTCGTTGAGGGTTTTTACAAAAGCATTTTCTTCTACATAGCTTTGCAGTTTTGCTTTTACAATAAGGGTTTTTACAATTTGTTCGTGATTATTTTCAGCAGCAGCTTTTTTGGCAATGCTTATTACTTCATCAAGTGCAGACTTGGTTAAGCCGTTTTGTTCTAAGGAATCTACTTTTTTCCATTCGGCTTTATACACATCACCTTTGGCATACACCAATACGGGCTGACGCGTATTGTTATCTTCAGACACACTATTTGGTGAAGAACATTGAATTAAAAAAGTGCTTATAAATGCTACCAATAAAATGTAGCTAAATTTGAACGTTAATTTTTGCATAAGTTTTAGGTTTTACGGGATAGATGCAATGAATTATAAAATTGCATAAAAATTAGGAAAGAAAGTATGATTTTAAACTAAAACTTATGTCCTCAGGGATTTAAAAATCACTATACCTATTGGTAATGGCGGTTTTTAAACCCACAAAAAACATATTGGAAGAAAGGTCTGCAAAATTATTGGTGAACGTTCTGTTAGTAACTCCTGCTTGCAAAATCATGTTCGATTTTGGATTTAACACGTAAGAGATTTTTACGGTATTGTTCACTATGTTGGTTTTTAATCCGTTGAGGGTGTAATACCCGTAATTATCTTCTCTATTATTGTAAGGTTGGTAAACATCCTGACCTACCGAAAACGAATTAGTATCTAACCCTACTTTTGCTAAAGTACTATGCAATTCAAAAATCCAACGTTTTTTGGCATAAAAAGCTGAGGCAGTTATTTCTTTAAAATTTGCTCCTAGTGGATGAGCTAACGGAGCATTAAAATGTGCATAGTTTTGAAGCGTGCTTACATTGGTACTTCTATAAAAATAACTGTAAGTAAAAGGTCTTACTTCGTTGTATTCTAACTGCAAACGCAATCTTTTAATGTTGAGAGGTTCTATAAATTTTAATCCTGCTTGAACTCCATATTTATTTGCCCACCAACCGTTTCCAGCTTTTAATTCTTCCAACAAAAATTCATCAAATAATAATTGTCCGTAAAAGATGTATTTTTTTAAGATACGCATTTTTATACTTCCACCCATTAGTGCGTTATCAGATGAACCCAACGCATATTCTGTAGAACGTAAAAAGATAATAGGATTTAAGTAAGACAAATCATAACCCCTATAAAATCCTTTTTCTTGCGATTGAAAAACAATACTTTCAAAAAAGCCTAAATTCAACCATTTGGTAACATTCATGCTCAAATAGTGCGTAGTAGCAAACTTTTGCATGTAATTACTGTAAATTCCATCAGTCATACGAATATCCTGATGATTGGAATACAATGCCATGTACTTAATTTTCCAAATGTTAGCGGTAAGTTTTAAATAAGGATAACTGTTAGCAAAATCGGATAAAAGTAGCGAACGATAGCCGTCTCCTATAAAATGTTTACCGTAACCTGCCTGAATAGCAAATACTTCATCGGGGGTAAAAGTAATATTCCCTTGAGAAAATATAGATGCATCATTGTTAGAATAACCGTAACCCGGACTAATATTTTTGGTTTGAACCATGGCATCAATATGGCTTGGATAGGTAGAATAATCATATAAAAAATCGAATTGGGCACTCCATTTATCTCCTAAAGCAGATTGTAGTTGAATGCCCGCACTGGTTTCCAATAAATTTTCATTGTAATTATCAGCTTTTTCTAAGGTGGTAATGGCATTTACTATGGGGTTTACGGCAAGAGAAAAATTTCCTTTTTTCTCGATTAAATGTTGGTTCAATAATTTGTTTACAAAGCCTTTTGAAGTGGTTAATTGCAATTGAGAAATGGTAGTATCGTAAGAAATTATTCTATTAACTTCATTTTTATTGTAAGGTTTTATAGCTGTATGAAAATTAGCAGCGGTGTCTAAATTATTCAAATATAGGTATTCAAAAGTACGCTCATTATTGATGTTAAAGTTTTGTGCAACAAGCGAACCACCAACCAATAACCCAATCAATATGTATAAAAAACGATTCACTTTTTACGTTTCAGTTTAAATAAGAAAGGAATTTGAGTAGATAGGATTACTGCAGCGGTAAGTACTATAAAAGCGTAACTTGGGTTAAATTGTTGAGCAAAAACAGCTCCTCCTACCACTAATAAACTAAACAAATAAATAACAATTACGGTTTGCTTGTGCGACAATCCTAAGTCTAATAATCGGTGGTGAATATGATTTCTGTCGGCACGAAACGGAGAAACCCCACTTAAAATCCTGATGGTAAACACTCTGATGGTATCTACTAAAGGATATACCAAAATAGACATGGCTAAAATGGGTTTAGAAATATTTTGTATCACATCGGGTAAATCGGTGGCTTTGTATTCCACCATTTCTATTGCTAGTACTGCCATTAAAAACCCAATAGTTAGCGAGCCCGAATCGCCCATAAAAATTTTTGCAGGATTAAAGTTAAACCTTAAAAAACCTAACAAACTACCTGCAATGGCAAATGATAAAATAGCATAAATCCAATCATTGGCAAAATAAAACCAAGCACCGAAAAAAGAAGCTGAAATTAATCCTACTCCCGCAGCTAAGCCATCAACACCATCAATTAAATTAAAAGCATTTATGATAACAATATAAGTGAACACCGAAAGCATAATTCCGGCATATTCGGGTATTTCTCTTACGCCAAATAAACCGTGCAGACTAGTAAGTTTTACGTTTGCCATAAACACCATAATAAAAGCACAAAATAAATGTGCAGCTAATTTTTTGGCAGGAGCCGTACCAATAATATCGTCTTTCATGCCCACAAAAAACATGATAAGCATTGCCGGAACAAGGTACTTTATTACCCCAATTTTATCGATGGGAAGCCATAGTAAAAAAGAGAATAAAATACCCGCAAAAATCATCATCCCACCCATAGAAGGTGTTTTTTCGCTATGAATTTTTCTGCTTTCTGTTGGGTCATCAAACAAATGCTTCATTTTAGCAATAGTAATGAAGGATGGAGTTGCTAACAACACAATCAAAAAAGACGTAATTATCGGTAAAATGATTTCCATAATTAAATATCGCTGTATAAGTTTCTTAATGAAGTTCTTAATGCAAAATAAATGTAATTTGTTTTATGTTCTCCAAAATCAGTAGTTAAAGTTCTTTGAGATAGTCCAACCATCAACGCCATATTGTTCTTAGGGTTAATTAAAAATCCGGCATGTGCCTGAATGTTTATTAAGTCTGCTGTGGCAGGAACGATTGAAATGGTGTTTTCGTTGCTTGCAAAAATATTACTTCCTTGAGCGTTTAGTTTGGCAACATTAACTTTTATTTGGGTAAATAATCGTTTGTACTTGTAATTCATTATCCCAACTATCTCGTCAAAGTTAGCTCCATAAGGATGAGCCAATGGTTCATTAAAATGGGAATAATTTTGTAGTGGAATAGCATTGCTATAAGTGTAAGGCTCAACATGGTTGAATTCTGCTTGTAAAGTTAACCCTGTAATTCCAAAAAACTTTATCCCCGCCTGATAGCCTGTTTTGGTGTGGTTTTTATTGCCATCATACAAGAGCTGACCATAAAGAATGGTGTTGATGGGCAACTTAATTTTTGCGTTAAGCCCTAATTGAGAATTGTTTTTACCATCAAAACCTGTAACCAAGGTGTTGGCAAATAAAACTGGATTTAACTGCATAAAATTGTAAGGTTTTGTACCGCTACTGTCTTCTGTTTGCCAGATTGTGGACTCAAAAACTCCTAAATGAAGCCATTTGGTAGCTATCCAGCTTAAATAATGAACCGACATACTTTTACGCATAAATAATTCCTCAGGAGTTGAACCTTGTTCTCTTCTGTCGAGGCTCGATAATCCGGTGTTAGTTTTGGTATATTGAAATTGATTTTTCTTACCAAACCAAGCGGTAGCTTTGTAATAGGGATAATGATAAGCATAATCGGAAAGTAAAATAGAGCGGTATCCATCGCCAACAAATTGCTTATCGTTACCTAATTGAAAGTTAAATCGCTGGCTAGGAGAGTAGGAAATGTAAGAGGTAGCCGAATTATAATCAAACCCATTAATTTTAAAACGCTTTACTCTTCCTTGTCCGGGAACAACATTGGTTGAGCGTACATAAGCTGCCATGTAATCTGGAAAAACCGCTTGATTTTCATACAAAGCAGTTTGGAAAGAAAATTTTTCACCAATATGTCCTTTAGCGATGATTCCTCTTGTATTTACATAAAGTGTTTGTTCTTGATTGGCAGCTTCACTATCTTGTCCCAATTCCAAATTTAGCAAAGGATCTAAGGTAAGGTAAAATTTTCCGGTGTCAACTCGCACAAAATTTTCGTGAAACAATTTTCTGGAAAACCAAGATTTATCTTTAAGATAAGTCTTGTTTACATTGATGAGGTAGTCATTTTGCTCTCTATTATTAAGCAAATAAAAACTGTCAGTTGCTACTTTCGATTGCAGAATAGGTTGAAAAGAGGTGTGTATATTATTATCTAATGCATTAAATTCTTTTTGGTTTACCAAATTAAATTCTCGGTTAAGTGGCAAATTCAATTGCTGAGCTTGAGCCGACAAAGCTCCAATTAAAAAAAGTAAGAAGATGATGCTGTAATGCTTGCTCATTAGTTTTTGTACTCAAAATAACCTTAAAATCAGGCTCCAAAGCTAATCATCTTTTTTAAGAAAATTAGTCTTTGTAAGAAAACTCGCAAAAACTAGAAAATAGCTGAATTTTTCTAACACTAATTAGAATCAACTATGTTGATTAATTAATTGCACTAACTGATTTGCATCTACTACTCCTGATTGTCGCCAAAGCTGTTTACCGTTTTTAAACAAAATAAGTGTGGGAACGCCTCTAACCTGATAAGTGGCAGCAGCCTGTTGGTTTTTATCGACATCAATTTTTAACACACGGGCTTTGCCTTGTACTTGTTTAGCCACCTCGTCCAAAATTGGCGACATGGCTTTGCACGGACCACACCAAGTAGCAAAGAAATCTACTAAAACAGGTTGGTCGGAATTGATTATTTCATTAAAAGTGGCCATGATATGTTATTTAAAAGTGATGCTCCAAATCCCTCTAAAGTCATCTACTTCAAAATCTACTGCTTTATCATTAGGGTAAAGTGCTAAAATAGATTTGTAATCGGCTTCAGCAACTTGCTTCCCTACTGTTCCGTGGCAAGTAACACAAAGTGGTTGTAAATGTATGGGAGCGTAAAAGCTTACTGTATTATCGGTATTTCGTTTTACTTCAGGAAATAAATCTTCGGTAGTTTTTGAAGCATTTAAGTAGTAATCAATCATTTCTTGCTCCGAAGCATTGGGTTTATTTTTTTCATTACGCAGCTTGTGGCTGGTTCTTTTAATGTTAACATCATAATGTTTTGAAAGAGAATCAACAATAACACTCTCTTGCACATTACAGAATTTAACAGCATTAGTAACTCCACCTTCACTCATGGCTTTTTTTAGGTTTCCACTTAATGCTTTAAAAGTTTGTTGAGCAATTTCCTGACCTTTTATGGTGTAAGCCTGACTTTCATCTATGGTAAGTTCTTCAACGCCTTCGGCAATTTGTTTAGGTTGTTCTTCTGTTGTAGTTTCTACCTCTTTTTCAGTAGTTTTTTCATCACTACAAGCAAAAAGTGCAGTAGCTAATACAAGAGTAATAAAGCTAATTTTATACATTGTACTTATTGTTTAAATTCTTGAGGAACATCCCCCGTTAAAGTTTTTAAGAACGCAACAATATCGTTGGTTTCTTCATCGGTCAATTCTTTATTTAACTGCAATTTAGCCATAATTTTTACCGATTCATTCAAATCATTTACGCTTCCATCATGGAAATAAGGATAGGTTTTTTCCACATTTCTTAACGATGGTGATTTAAAGAAGTATTTGTCTGCTTCATTTTGGGTAACTTCAAATTTACCATCATCAATTCTATCGCTTTTGGTAAGTTCCCAATAATTACCAAACAAACCAAATTTTTGAATTAATTGTCCGCCCAAGGCATTTCCACTGTGGCAAGTGATGCAGCCTGTAGTCATAAATGTTTCCAACCCTCTTTTTTCTTGTTCGTTTAAGGCTTCGTCATTTCCAGCTAAATAATCATCAAATTTTGAAGGAGTAATTAATTTACGCTCAAAAGCACCAATGGCTTTTTGAAGATTTTTGTACGTAATTGGTTGCTCCTCTTCGGGGAAAGCTTTAGCAAAAAGTTCTTTGTATTCTTCAATTCCTGAGAGGCGTTCCACCACAAACTCTTCGCTTGGCATAGCCATTTCTACAGGATTTAAAATTGGTCCTCCAGCTTGTTCTTCCACATCTTTATTTCTTCCATCCCAAAATTGTGAAGCATGTAAAGCAGCATTCAATACTGTTGGAGAGTTTCTAGTTCCATTTTTACCATCATTTCCCGGTGAAGTTGGTAAATTATCCACCCCAAAAGTATTAAGGTTGTGGCAAGTATTACAGCTTTGCTTGTTGTCTTTGGAAAGTCTCACATCAAAATACAATTGTTTTCCTAGAATTACTTTTTCTTCCGTAATAGGATTTTCAGGGTTATCCACTACTTCAGGTAATTCACCAAAAAGAGTTTTAGCACGTTCTTGTAATTCTGTCAATTCTTTTGTTTCAGGAGTAGTATCTAATTCTTTTGTTTCAGTTTTTTCATCGCCACAAGCAATTAATGCTGTAAAGGCAATAGCATAAGCCAAGTAAGAAATTTTATTCATGGTCTGTTTTGTTTTTTAGCCCCCTCTAGCTCCCCCCGAAAGGGGAGGATTTCCATCGCACTAAGCCATTTGAATTAATAGCGTTGGAATTAAAAGAGAAGTTTATTGTTATTCTTTATTTTCTTGTTTGTTGAATTTATCGTTAGCAAAATCACCTACTAACCAACCCATAAATGCTCCGTAGGCAGCAGTTCTGTACCAAACAGAAGTAATGGCACACGAGCCACTTTCGCAACCGATAAAATACCAGTAAGCATATCCTACTGCAGCTCCTAAAAAAGCTACAATAAAAGAAATTTTATGGTTTTTTATCCAGTTGAGCATGATGTATTTGATTAATGATAGTACAAAGTTACTGAATTTCCAACACCTATTAATTGTTATAATTGATTTTAACTAATTTTAAAAATTGTAAATTAGCCGTTCAATTAACAACTATCAATAAAAATTGAATTTTCCTTTTTACATAGCCAAGAGGTATTTTATCGCCAAGAAATCGCATAATGTGATTAACATTATTTCGTGGATTTCGGTAACGGGAATAGCTGTTGGTACGTTGGCATTGGTAATTGTACTTTCGGCTTTTAACGGATTAGAAGATTTGGTAGAAAAGCTTTATGCTTCTTTTGATCCGGATATTAAAATTGAAGCTACTAAAGGAAAAACTTTTGACGTAGCAGATTTTCCTAAAGATAAAATTTTGCAATTGGATGAAGTAGTTTTTTACAATAATGCGGTGGAAGATGTGGTGTTGGTAAAATACATGGAAAAACAAACCATTGCCACCTTGAAGGGCGTTGAACCTCAATTTTACGAAATGACCGGATTAGATACCTTGTTGATTGAAGGGAAAGTGATTCAAGATGATTCTAATAAAATGGTTTTGGGGTACGGCATTGCCGATAAATTATCCTTGTATTTACACAACATGATAGTGGAACAAGTAAGTATTATTGTTCCTAAAAAAGGTTTAAAAAAAGCTTTTGTTCCAACGGATGAATTTACCCGAAAATTTGCTATCCCAACAGGCATTTTTTCCGTCAATCCCGATTTTGATACTAAATATGTAGTAACACCATTACGTTTTGCTCAAAAAGTACTGTCTTACGAAGGCAAAGTTACTTCGGTGGAATTAGGTTTGAATAAAAAAGCCGATGCAGAAAAAGTAAAAGAAAAAATTCAGTCCATTTTGGGCAATGATTTTTCTGTAAAAACTCGACACGAGTTGAATGAACTAATTTTTAAAACCAATAAAACCGAAAAATGGATTACATTTCTCATCCTTACCTTTATTTTGGTGATTGCTTCGTTTAACATTATAGGTTCGCTTACCATGTTGATTATCGATAAGAAAAAAGACATTTGGATATTGCGTACTATGGGAGCATCTAGAAAAGTGATACGAAGATTGTTTTTTATTGAAGGCATGATTATTAACCTTACGGGAGCTCTATCCGGAATGGTATTAGGAACCATCATTTGTGTGCTGCAAATACAATTCGGGTTGCTACGTTTGGAAGGCAGTGTGGTGGAATTCTACCCCATGAAATTAGAAGCCATGGATTTTGTTTACATCACCATTATTGTATTGATAATTGGTTTATTAGCTTCTTGGTATCCAGTGAGAGTATTGACTAAAAGGCATCTTTAGCTTACGATTGCATTTCCTCTTCAATAGCTACAACACCTTTAAGCTCGGAATAAATTTCTTAGTTAAATCATTGATATGTTATTGAATGTTTTATTCTTCAACTACAAATAAAAATATACTTTTTATCACTATTCATAAATATTATATTAGCTTGTTTCCATTCATAAATTACGTCAAATGACGTATAGGACACCTATTACTTAATGTTGAATTTTGAAAGATAATTATCAATTAAAATTTAAAACTATGAGAAAAATTATTACTGCTTTATTAATTCTTAGTTCGGGAGTTGGATTTTCCCAAACATGGCAACAATTACCTTACTATTATGACCGAGGTCAAGGTTTTCTACCTGTTACGCCTAAAATATTTGCTTCTCCAAATGATGTGTTGGTCGCTGGTATTAAAGGAACTTCGGCTTCAGCTTCTGGTTCGGGTGCTACCCTCGAATCTCATATTTCTATGGATGGAGGAGCTACCTGGCAGCACATATTTTCAGGTAAACCAATTATTTCTGCTGAATTTGGTCCTGACGGAACTATTTACTTCATTTCCTCTAAGGAGTATTTAACCTCAGGTAATTTTTATATGGATACTTTATTTACATCTGTTAATGGCACGAACTGGACAAATTCTGGACATAAATTAATAGGAGGGAACAAACAGTTTACTGAATATAATTTTGTAATTTCTGATAATAATACGCTCCTTTTTCCGAATCACATGGGTGGTTCTGGTGGCATTTATTTGAGTGCATCTATAGATAATGGTGTTTCTTGGACTCCGACAACAATAGGAGCTTCTCCTGTTTCATGTAGTCAAACAACCGACACTATCATTCAAAGTTTTAGTTCTCCTTGGCCAGGGGGAATTATGTATTCTCACGATGGTGGAGCAACAGTTAGTGTGGCTTCTGGAATTAATGCAGAATCTTACCCTATTAGATTACCCAATGGTGATATTTATGCAGCAACGTTAGGAACTTTTTATAAGTCTATAGATGGAGGTGCAACTTTTACTCAAATAGCAGCACCATCTTCATTTGGTCATGTTCAAGAATTTTTATATGCTTCAAATGGAAAATTTTATATTAGAGTTTCGGGTGCAGTTAAAGGAATTTGGGAAACATCTGATTTTGTTACATTTAATGCTGTTTCTGCTACTTTGCCTGATGGAAATTTAGTAAATGATATTGATGTTAGCAATAATTATCTTTATGCTATAACAGATACCAACCTTTACAAACTAGAATTGAGTGGGTCATCAACATCTATAACTGATAATGAAATAACCGAAATAATTACTATTTACCCTAATCCTGCAAAAGAGTATATTTCTATTAATAGCTCTGTTGGAGGAAATACGGTTGTTGAAATTTATAATTTGCAAGGTAAAATGATGATGAATAATACAATTTTAGTAGAAAAAAATAATACTTTCAGTATGGTTTTACCAAAATTAGTATCAGGCTTATATTTTGTTCGCTTTATTAATGAAGGCGGAAAAATACAACAACATAAAATTATAATAGAATAAAGATTAAGTGGTGAATAAACAAAAAAGAGCGTATAAATTTATACGCTCTTTTTTGTTTAATTATATGTATTTTCAAAAGAGTTTTCTAGTTAAACTAAGTTAGTCCTTGAATACAAACCTACGACTGCATTTCCTCTTCAATAGCTACAACGCCTTTAAGCTCAGGAATGAATTTTTTAATAGATTCTTCCACACCGCCTTTTAAAGTCATGGCACTCATAGAGCAAGATTTACAAGCACCTAATAATCTAACTTTAACCACAAGATCATCAGTAAGTTCTATGAATTCAATATCACCTTCATCGTCTCTTAAAAAAGGACGAATTTGCTCCAAAGCTTCATTGATTTTTGATATTAATAGTTGTTTGTCCACTTAATAAATTTTAAGGCTAAAGTACATAAATTTAATTTGTTGAACAACCTTTGTTGTGGGTAACTTCAACTTTAGCAGTTGGAGCTAACACTTCATTTCTTTTTTCTACTTCATTAATCACATTATCAGCAAAATCCATAAAAGCTTTAGATTGTGGAGTGTTTTCTTGCATTACAGCAGGTCTTCCTGCATCTCCAGCTTCTCTAACACTTTGAACTAAAGGAATTTCTCCTAATAATGGCAAGTTGAATTTTTCGGCTAAGTTTTTAACGCCTTCTTTACCAAAAATGTAGTATTTATTTTCAGGCAGTTCGGCAGGAGTAAAATAAGCCATGTTTTCAATAAATCCCAAAACAGGTACATTAATTTGTTCTAATTTAAACATTCCGACTGCTTTCCTAGCATCTATTAAGGCAACATTTTGAGGAGTACTCACAATTACAGCTCCTGTTACTGGTACTGTTTGTACTAAGGATAAATGAATATCTCCAGTTCCTGGGGGTAAATCAATTAGCATATAATCTAATTCGCCCCAATTGGCTTCAGTAAAAAGTTGTGTTAACGCTCTTGTAGCCATTGGTCCACGCCAAACAACTGCTTGGTCGGTATTGGCAAAAAACCCGATGGATAATAATTTTACACCATGACTTTCTATTGGTTGAATGAGGTTTTTACCGTTAATTTCAACAGGCATGGGTTTTTCTTCTTCCACATTAAACATCATGGGCATCGAAGGACCATAAATATCAGCATCTACTAAACCTACTTTGTAGCCTTTTTTTGCTAAAGCAACTGCTAAATTAGCTGTAATGGTAGATTTTCCTACACCACCTTTACCAGATGCTATGGCAATAATGTTTTTTACGTTTGGCAATACTTTGTTTTGTTTGGGCATATCAGCTTCTTTTTTTATGGGCTGAATGTCAATATTTAATTCTACGGAAGTGCCTAACACTCTATCTAAATGTAACTGACAAGCATCAACAATACGTTTTTTGTTGTGTAATGCGGGATTGTTAACTTGTAAGCTAAAACTGATGTTGTTTCCTTCGGTTTTAATGTTACTGACCAAGTTAAGTTCAACTACATCTTTTTTTAAATCGGGTTCAACAACAAAGCTTAATGCGTGTAATATATCTTTTTCTGAGAAATTCATAGACTAATTTTTATGCAAAGTTAACGATAACTTAGCGATAAAATACAAGTCGTAAGTATTGAAAATTGATTTTAGTTGTTGGCTTTACTTTTCCAATATTCCAATTGCTGATTTAAATCTTTGATTCTTTCCTCATACATTTCAATTACTTTGTCTGAAAGTTGATTGATAGTAGCAACAAAAGACATAGCAACACCACCGGATTGTTGGTGGTTATGTTGTTGAATTTGTTCAGGGAAGAATTCATAGATAGGTTTTTCGAAAAGACGAGCCATTTTATCTATGGCATTTATGTCAGGATAAGTTTTATCAGCTTCATACCTACGATAAGTAGATTCTGATATTCCAATAGCATCTGCTACTTGTACAGGATTGAGTCCTTTCTCTATTCTAAAACTTTTTAGTTTACTTCCTATTTGCATAGACCTGATTTAGAGAAAATTATTAAGATAATTTATCTATCTTAAGAAGCAAAAATAGTCAAATTATTGAATAATTGTCAAAAATGACAAAAAACATATCAAAAATGACTATTATTTTGTCAAATTTGATTGGATTAGTTTAAATAAAAAGTAATAGATTAGTAGTGTTGAAATGTTGCAACAAATTTTAACACAACAAATTAAACCCAATTAAGGGAGATTTATTAATTTATAATCGAAATTATGAAAAATTTATTGATTACTTTTATAACAATGGTTTGTATTTTTAATATAAATACGAGTAATACATTCGCTCAAACACATGATGCAACAGGCACCGTGATTGCTGTTCTTTCATTAGGATTACAAGATGTTGCATATATAATTAACGAAGAAAATAGTGACTTGTATAAAACTGTGTTATACGAAAAAGAAAAATTAATAACCAACGAAGAAATTATTTTAAGATATGACATATCAACTCCTGAAGAGGCTTTAGCTATTAAAGAGTCTAATAGTAGTGAAATACTTTGTTTTAGAGAAAGTGTAGGCAGTCAAAGTTGTAGTGGGTTATGTATTTTATATGAAGATTCTAACGAAATGGTTGTCTCTTTTGTGTCGGATGGTTATACTATTAACTATTCTTCGAATAAAATGTCTGATGGAAATATTTCTTCTTCAATTAGTTTAACCAAAGAATCTTCTGATTTAGAAATAGTATCTTCTTTTTTACTCAATAAAGAAGACCAAGATACTATTTATAGATTATACACACACAGAGATGTATTAGAAGAAGCTGATAGATTAAATAATGTTACGAGCTTGTCGATTGAAGATTGGGAAGATGTTACAGCTATTTACGAAAACTTTTTACTTTCCTTTAAACAAAATGAAGACAGTTTGTTTTTTTCTGATTTGGGTCAAAATACTGCTTTTCATTTTTCATCATTTAACATTGTAAAAAGAAGTATAGAAGCCGATTTACCATGTGAGTGTACTCCCTCACCTTTTTATTTTACTTCTACCACCCCCTTTATGTGTCAGGAAGATTTGATTTTTGATATTAACTATATGAAAACAGTATTGGATGAAAATAAAACCTTTTTAACTTCTATATATAATCAAGAAGTTGTTGATGAAGTAGAGGATTATTTACAGTCCGTTTCAGAAGATTTTTTGACATTCAATCAAGTTTATTTGGCATTAGAAGATAGTGTTTTTACAAATGATGATCTTGATGACGTGGCTAAATGGTGTCCTTTGGGTCAAGGATCTGATCTTGGTTGTTGTGGAAATTATTCTGGTTGCTGTTGGTATAGAAACACAGCTTGTTTAGCACATGATTTAGTGTGTTTAGGGACAGGTTGTGAACCTACTTGGTTTTGTGGTCCTGATTGTAAATAAAATATAATATTATGATGTCAACAGATTTAAAAAATAAAGCGTTACTAGGTAAGATTGTGATGCTAATTAGTTTAATTAGTTCTTTTCTTTTAGTACTATTATATATAAATTATACATTTATTAAATTGGATTTCGTATTGGTAAGTGTAATACGAGAAATAATTACAATTCCTTGTATTTTAGCTCAACCCATAATACTATTTTTATCTTTAAAAGAACTTTATTTGAATCATTTTAAAGGTAGTAGTACACTTTTTATTTCTGCAATAGTTAGCTTTATTACATTGATTTTTGTAATCATTAGTTTTCTATAACACTTTAAGTTTACCCTTTACTGCTACAAATTTAACATAATGTAACTTGTGGTAAGAGCAACAACAAGGTTTTTATAATTAAAGAATCGCTTTAGCAGTAAAGCTATTGTTTAATTAACTTATAAACAACGTTGTTTTTCCCCACTCTCTGTTTCAAGCATCCGCTTGGGGATATAAAATTTATTTAAATCAGTAAAAAAATGTTTTTTAAAGAGCTGATTTTAAAATCAGCTCTTTAATTTTAAACACTTAAATTTGGTTTATGAAAAGTTATCCATTTACATTATTGGTTATATTAATAGCTCTATTATTTTCAGGATGTTTTATTACAAATACTCCAGGGTTTTATAGTGGGTATAAAAAATTATCTGAACAAGAAAAAAATATAATAGAATTTACTAAAAATAAGCAATATAGTTTTGATGATACTGCTAAGATATATGCTATTACTGGAACTCAGCTTTCAGAATTACTAAAGAAAAATGATAGTACAGTTGTTTATCTTTATGGACCTAATTGTTCTTCTAAAAACTGTATTTCTATTCCATATGCCAATAAATTATGTGAAGCAAAAGGTTATCAACTTATCGTAATTCTTGAGTATTATGATTTTGAAATATTTGCAGCTCAACACATCAATAATTTTAACTCCTTTGCTATCAATCATTATTATTACAAGACAGATTATGTGCAAAAGTATGTTAGATTATTTAAAGCTGATTTATTAGGAAATTATAAATTGCCAAAAGAAGAAGCATATTATAGATTTTTAAAATTTAATAATGATAAACTTGTTAATGCAGTGTATAGTCTTGAAGAATTATAAACTTTCGTGAAGAAATCACGATAAAAGAAGTTTAAAATTAAACATAAAAAATCCGTTTACAGTTTCAATTCTGTTAAAGGATTCCAAAAATGTTTTTTAAGGAAATTTTTTATAAATATCGTTTCTTTTTGCAACAATGATTAACAGAATGTTATTCTCTTCAGTGAGTTCAAATCCTATTCGGTAATCTCCTAAACGATACCTGTAGTAGCTTTTAAAACCTTTTATCTTTTTTAGTTGCTTAATTTCTTGAAGGTTGTTGGCAGCTTTTAAGTTTTCAATAAATTTTAAGAGGGCTAGTTTAGTTTATTGGTCTTTTATTTTATCAAGGCTTTTGCTGAATGATTTATCAAAGAAAACTTTCATTTTTCACTAAGCTTTTTTAGAATTTCTTCCTCTTCTACGAATGTGTTTGTTCTTGCTTCATCCATAAATTGACCAAGCTTCATATCCTCTATATCAGAATTATCTATAATGGTCATTTTTACACCTAATTTCTTGGCTAATTCCATTAGTAACTTAATGGTTGACGCTGATTTGCCTTCTAATAAAATTGTTGCCATAATGCTTATTTTAAGTATAACAAATTTAAGAAATTAAAATGTTATAAATGAAAAACAGGATACTTTTGCTTTTAAACATAAAAAATCCGTTTACAATTCCAATTCTGTTAAAGGATTCCAAAAATGCTTTTCAAAGTTGATAATTTGGTTGTTTTCGATTTTTACTCCTTCTTTTTCGAGTAATTCTTGCATGAGAAAAGGCGTTTCAAAATGATGTCTGCCCGTTAGTTGTCCGTTTCTATTTACTACTCTGTGTGCAGGAACTTTTTCTTTTTGCTGGTGAGCATTGTTCATTGCCCAACCCACCATTCTTGCTCCAGATTTTGTTCCTAAATAATTAGCAATAGCTCCATAAGAAGTAACTCTTCCTTCGGGAATTTCTCTGGCAACAGCAAAGACCATTTCAAAAAAATCAGTTGTTTTAGTAGTCATTTTTAGTTTTTTAATCACATAGATATTAATTTTTTTCTATGTGGTTTCATTTATATAGTTTAGGATTATTTTGATGTCTATCTTTATCACGTTGGGTTTTCTTTTCCAAATTTTTCTTTAATGCTTTGGTTAAATCTACTCCCGTTTGGTTGGCAATGCAAATAAGCACAAATAGCACGTCAGCCAGTTCATCATCTAGCGATTTTTCTTTATCAGAAGCTTTCTCAGATTGCTCGCCATACCTACGAGCAATAATTCGGGCAACTTCACCTACTTCTTCGGTAAGCATAGCCATATTGGTAAGTTCATTAAAATAACGAACACCTACTTTTTTAATCCAATTATCTACTTCTTGTTGAGCTTCTTCTAAAGTCATTTTTTTTGATTTTTGCTTGGTTTTTAACTCCCAAATTAATTATTATTTTTACACCTACAAAAAAATAAAAATAGTATGGCAACAATTTTAATCATTGATGATGAGAAATCAATAAGAAATACCTTAAAAGATATTTTAGAATACGAAAAATATGTTATTGATGAAGCAGAAGATGGAGAAAGTGGATTGGCAAAAATAAAAGCCAATAAGTATGATTTAGTGATGTGTGATATTAAAATGCCAAAGATGGATGGCTTGGATGTATTGAAACAAACCATTGCTGTTGGCATAGAAACGCCTATGGTAATGATTTCTGGTCATGGAACTATTGAAACGGCTGTTGAAGCGATTAAAAATGGAGCATACGATTTTATTTCTAAACCATTTGATTTAAATCGCTTGTTGATTACGGTTAGAAATGCCATAGATAAAAAAGAGTTGGTGCAAGAAACAAGAAAGCTTCAAAAGAAGGTGGGAGGTAAAGGGAAAACACAAATTATTGGTGAATCGGAAGCTATTTTGAAAGTGAAAGAAATGATAGATAAAGTAGCCGTAAGTGATGCTCGTGTATTAATTACAGGAGGCAATGGAACTGGGAAAGAATTAGTAGCTCGTAGTTTGCACGAAAAATCTGAAAGAAGTAAAGCGCCATTTGTTGAGGTAAATTGTGCTGCCATTCCATCAGAACTGATTGAAAGTGAGTTGTTCGGACATGAAAAAGGAGCTTTTACATCAGCTATAAAACAACGTAAAGGTTGTTTCGAGCAAGCCGAAGGCGGCACCTTATTTTTAGATGAAATTGGCGATATGAGTTTGTCTGCACAAGCAAAAGTATTGCGTGCTTTGCAAGAGAGTAAAATTACAAGAGTAGGTGGAGAGAAAGAAATAAGCGTAAATGTGCGTGTATTGGCAGCTACCAATAAAGATTTAACGAAAGAAATTGCTGAAGGTAATTTTAGAGAAGATTTGTACCACCGATTGGGAGTAATATTAATTCATGTACCTGACTTAAACGATAGAAAAGAAGACGTGCCATTGTTGGCAGATTATTTTTTAACACAGTTGTGCGAAGACCATGGAATAGCTAAAAAAGCTATTGATAGCAAAGCGTTAGAAAAATTAAAAGAATACGATTGGACTGGAAATATTAGAGAGCTAAGAAATGTAGTAGAAAGATTAATTATTTTAAGTGATAAAGTAATTACTGAAGATGATGTAAATATGTATGCTAATCCGGGGAAGAAGTAAAGGTTTTGTATAATTGTTCAATATTGTGCACTACAGCCAACATAAAAATAAAAAATTGTTTGTTGTGACCAACAAAATCCCCTTGTGGTTGTTTGGTTTTTTGTATTGAAAATGAGTTTTACGCTTTATACATTTCTCTAATAATTACTTTTTGTAATTCTCTTTTAATAATAAGATCAGCAATGATTTCAGCGGTATCGGCATGCAGGTTTTCTTTTAGTTTTTTATTGAGAAAATCTTCTTCAATATCTATGCGATACAAAAGCGAAAGTAATTTAGCATAATCATCGTTGAGCAATTCATCTACATACGGTAAAATTTGCTGAAAAAGCTCTAAATAAGGAGTTGCCGCTTTGCCTTCTATTACAATATTATAACTAAACCAATTAAAATCTTTTTGGATTTGTTCCACTACTTTACGTATTAAATCTTCTCGATTAAAATATATAGTAAGTTCGTTAAGTGTAGGAATTGGTTTAGACATTAGATATTGGAGATTAGATATTAGAGATTAAAAATTGTAAATAGGTTGTTTCCTTTCCCTCTCCCTTTCACATTCCCTTTCACATTCCCTCTCCCTTTCACATTCCCTTTCACATTCCCTTTCACATTCCCTTTCACTTTCCCTCTCCCTTTCAACATTCCCTCTCCCTTTCAACATAATAAGTTTAAGAATTGGCAAAAATTTCGTTTAGTTTGTTATGAAGTTCTTCTCCTCTAAGGTTTTTAGCAATAATTTTACCATCTCTATCTAATAAAACGGCAAATGGAATTCCGCTAATGTTGTACAAAGGAACAACAGAAGAACTCCATCCTTGAAGGTCGCTAACATGGTTTTTCCAAATTAAGTTGTCTTTTTCTATAGCATTTATCCAATCTTGTTTAGCATTAGGTTGTTGCTGCATTCCATCAAGCGAAACGCTAAACACTTCAAATCCTTGTTTGTTGAATTTTTTGTAAGCCTCTACCACATTTGGATTTTCAATTCTACAAGGCTTGCACCATGAAGCCCAAAAATCAACCAACACTACTTTACCTTTTAAAGAGGATAATGAAATTGGGTTACCATTTACATCATTCAAAGTAATATCTGGAGCTTCGGAGCCAGGAGCTAAAACACTCATTTTTCTTACTTTTTCATTAAAGTTTTCAGTATAAATTGAGTTAGGCATTTCTTTTTGAAGGGCATCATTTACTTTTTTATAAAGCTCAAAATTTTCTTCTGCATCCATCATTTGTACAGCAGCTAAACTTACCAATGAACCAGGGTTTTCATTAATAATACTTTTAAAGTAGTTATTCATTTTAGCAATAGCAGTATGCGAAGCAATTTGCATTTCAATAAATAATTGTTGGTCGGACGGATTTTGTTGATACAATCTGCCTAACGAATCTTGAGTTTGAGCATTTTCTTGGTAAGCCAAATTGAATTGTCTTAATTTTTCTGAATCTTCCGAACCTTCTATTTGATAAGTTCCCATTAGGTTAGCACCATCTGCTTTTAAAACAGGAGTTTCACCTTTGTTTAAGATAAGGTTTACAAAATTCTGATTGTTAATTCTAACCCTGTAATAACCAACTTCTTCAATAGAGTTTGTAAATGCAAAATTTCCGTCTTTGTCAACGGTAGCAGTGTCTTTAGGGACTAAATTAGTGGGGGTTAGGTAATCTAAATAAACAGAAGTTCCAAAAGGAGTATTGATTAAATTACCTGTTATGGTTGGTGTTTTATTAGCATCTGTAGTTGGTTGTGTGCCATCTCCACAAGCAAAAAATGTGAAAATTAGCAAGTTGATTAGAAAAATGTTTTTTAAAGTTTTCATAAGTATTATTTTAGTTTTTCTCTTAATAAAATATTTGCTTTTTTAGGGTCGGCTTTACCTTTGGATGTTTTCATTAATTGTCCCATAAGAAAACCAATAAGTTGTTGTTCGCCATTTCTAAAACGTTCAATTTCTTTAGGATTATTTTCAATTACCTGCTCAATGTAAGATGAAAGTTCATCATCATTACTTTCCTGAATAAGGTTGTTTTGTTCGGCAATAGCGAGTGGTTCTAACTCAGGTTGCTTTACCATTATGGGAAAAATGTTTTGAGAAGCAACAGTGTTACTTACTTTTCCTTCGTCAATTAGTTGAATTAAAGCAGCAATTCTTTCTGGTTTAACAACAAAATTTTCTATGGTGATGCCATTTTCGTTGAGGTAAGATTTAATACTACCATTTAACCAGTTGGAAGCAGCTTTGTAATTTTTAGTATGTTGAGTTAATTCGTTGTAATAAGTGCCTAATGGTTTTGATTCGATGATAAGATTAGCATCATATTCCGATAAACCGAACTCTTTAGTATAAACCTTATAAAGTTCGTTAGGTAATGTTGGTAAAGTAGTTTTTACATCGTTAATATAGTTTTGAGAAACTATAACAGGTTGTAAATCTGGTTCTGGAAAATAACGATAATCATGAGCTTCTTCTTTGCTACGCATGGTAAAAGTAGTGCCATCAACAGCATTAAAACTTCTGGTTTCCATTTCTATTTTTCCACCATTTTCTAATACATCTATCTGACGGATAATTTCGTGTTCTATAGCTCTTTTTACATTACGGATGGAGTTCATGTTTTTGGTTTCCGTACGTTCACCAAATTTTGAAGCACCTTTTAACATAACAGAAACATTGGCATCGCAACGTAAGCTACCTTCTTCCATGTTACCATCACAAATTTCGAGGTAACGCAACAATTTTCTAACTTGAGTAACATATTCATAAGCTTCGTCAGCCGAACTAATTTGTGGTTCAGAAACAATCTCTACTAATGGAACTCCGGCTCTGTTTAAATCTACTAAAGTATTAAAAGGGTCTTGGTCGTGAATGCTTTTTCCGGCATCTTCTTCCATGTGTATTCGGGTAATTTCAATTTTTTTCTCTTTAGCTGTATTTGGGAAAAGAGTGATAAATCCTCCAGTGCAAATAGGTGTTTTATCTTGAGTAATTTGGTAGCCTTTAGGTAAATCGGCATAAAAATAATTCTTACGAGCAAATTCGTTGTTTTCTCTAATAGTAGCACCAACAGCAAGTCCGAGTTTTACGGCAAATTCAATATTTTTTTCGTTTAATACGGGTAAAGTTCCCGGATGTCCTAAAGTTACAGGGCTAATATTGGTATTAGGTAAGTCTCCAAAAGTAGCTGAATCTGAAGCGTAGGCTTTACTTTTAGTAGAAAGCTGGGCATGTATTTCTAGTCCTATTACGGCTTGATATTTATCGTAAACACTCATGTTGAAGCCTTAATTTAGTTATGTAATTTGGCAAGTAATTCTTTAATAATAAGTGTCATTTTAGGCTCAGCTGCTTTAGCAACTTGCTGCACTTCTTCATGACTAATTTCAATAATTTTTCCATCAACACCTAAATCGGTAATAATAGAAAGTGCCATACAAGGAATATCCATGTGACGAGCAACAATAACTTCTGGAACAGTGCTCATTCCAACTGTGTCGGCACCAATAATTTGTATAAATTTATATTCGGCAGGCGTTTCAAATGTTGGTCCAGAAAGAGCAGCATAAACACCTTCTTGTAGTTTAATATTATTGTCTTTGGCAATTTGTTTTACTGCGGCAATTAGGTTTTTAGCGTAAGGTTCACTCATATCGGGAAAACGAGGGCCGAGTTCACTAATGTTTTTACCTCTAAGCGGGTTGTCGGGTAATAAATTAATATGGTCGGTAATTAACATAATATCACCCACTTCAAAATTAGCATTTACACCACCGCTGGCATTGCTTAAAAATAGCTGTTCAATTCCTAAAGCTTTCATAACCCTTATCGGGAAAGTACATTCTTGTAAAGAGTAACCTTCATAATAATGAAAACGTCCTTGCATAGCAACAACGGGGATACCGTTTAGTGTTCCAAAAAGTAATTTCCCTGAATGACCTTCTACTGTAGAAACAGGAAAGTTTGGAATTTCTTCGTAAGGAATAGCGGTTTCAATATCAATTTCTGTTGAAAGGTTTCCTAAACCTGTTCCTAAAACAATACCTGCTTTAGGTTTTAATTGTGTTTTAGAAGCTAAAAAAGTTTTAGTTTGTTGTATTTTTTCTAACATAGTTGGTTATTTGTGCGTCAAAATTCTTTTTATCATCACCATGAAAATTAACTTCTATCGGAATATAAAACACCGGAAGATCATTTATTAAGGATGAAATTTTTGGCAAAGATAATCGCATTAAATCTTTTTCGGTAGTAATGATTAATTTATTATTTCCAATAAGGTTTTTAAATTTGGTTTTCAACGTTTCCATGTCGGTTTCTGTAAAAGCATGGTGGTCGGGAAACTTCATGTGTTCAATAACTTTGTATTTACTTTTTAGGTGGCAATATAATGGAAATGAGTTGGCAATTCCAGTTAAAAGCATAACCGAAGCGTTTTTATCATCTATTAAATTCAGGTAGTTTTCTGATGTGCCGTTAAAAGGCTTTAGTTTATTGTAACTTACGTACGAGAAATAAATATCTTGATAATCTTTAGGTTTTATTTCTTCAATAATTCTTCTTCTATCTATTGGAGATAAAACAATAGGGCATTTAGATACTATAATAATGTCAGCCCGTTTATAACCATAAACAGGTTCTCGCAATCTTCCCGAAGGAAGAACATTGTCATATATAAATAGGTTAGTGTAATCCGTTACTAAAATATTTATATCAGGGTTAACGGCTCTGTGCTGAAAAGCATCATCTAACAATATTACTTTTGTTGAGGGATGTAGTTTTTTTATTTGTTGAATACCTCTAACTCTTTTTTCATCTACTGCTATTAAACAGTTTTTAAACTTTTTTTTATATTGTAAAGGTTCGTCACCAATATCTTCAAAAGAAGAAGTTTCTGTGGCAAGTACAAATCCTTTAGTAAATCTTTTATAGCCTCTACTCAGAATAGCAATGTTATAATTAGACTGAAGTAATTGAACTAAATAAGCTACATGAGGGGTTTTACCTACACCACCTATATTAAGGTTGCCTACATTAATAGTAATAACATCTTTAAAGTTTGTAGAACGAAAAATTTTAAGGTCGTAAAATTTATTTCTAACTACCATAGCTAAAGCGTAGAGCCATGATATGGGTAGAAGAAGTATTTTAATTATACGTTCCAATAGATTTAATATTTTATATAAAAGTGTATAAAATTAGAAAAGAGTTTATGCAAACATAGTAAATTCCAAAAATAAATTAAAAAAATTTGCAATATAGGAAAGCTATTTATTCTTAGATGTTAAATAATGTTATTAATGTTTAAAGTTTTTAAAATAAAATTAATGTTAAATAAGCTGGTTTTCATAGTGTAATTACTAAGTTGTTAGGATTTATTTAAGATTTTGTTTAAGGTAATTATGTTTAAAAATTAAGATTGTTTTTAGGAGTAATATTTTTTTTAGCAAAAATAATTTGGTTTTAAATCTTAATATTAATTACTTTTACGCCTCATTTATTTGCACTAATTAAAATAATTTAAAGTTTAAACTAATAAAATATGTTAAAAAAATTAGCTGTTTTTGTAGCCGTAATATTTTCGATGTCAGTTGCGTATGCTCAAACTGGGCAAGGCTCTATACAAGGTAAAATGCTTGATAAGGAAACTGGCGAACCACTTCCATTTGCTAATGTGGTGGTTATGAAGGGAGGTCAGCAAGTTGCTGGTGCTCAGACCGATTTTGATGGTAAATTTAATATTCCTGCATTAAGTGCCGGGTCTTATGATTTAATAGCAAAATATGTGGGATATCAAGATATAAGAGTAAATGGAGTTATTGTAAGTAATGGTCAGATTACTTTTATCCCAGATTTAAAAGCGGGGCAAGGAGTAGATTTGGCAGAATTTGAAGTGATAGAATACGAGGTGCCACTTATTAGTAAAGATCAAACTTCGTCAGGAGGAACAGTAACAAGAGAAAACATTGCTAAAATGCCAGGTCGTTCTGCAGTTTCTGTTGCACAAACAGTAGGGGGTGTGTTTTCAAAAGATGATGGTAGTTCAGATTTAAATATTAGAGGTTCTAGAAGTAATTCTACAGATACATATATAGATGGTATAAAAGTAAGAGGGTCTCAAAATCTTCCAAACTCAGCAATCGAGCAAGTATCGGTAATTACAGGTGGATTACCAGCTCAATTTGGAGATGTTACTGGTGGGGTTGTAAATATTACAACTAGGGGAGCTTCTTCAGAATGGTTTGGAGGTATTGAATATTTAACATCAGGTTTTAAAAATGGAGAAGATGGGATAGTAGGATTGGATGATCATGGATTTAATTTGTTAGGATTTAGTTTGTCAGGACCTATTATGTTTGCTAAAGATTCTACAGGTACTAAAAAAGATGCAAAATTAGGCTTCTTTTTATCTGGAGAGTTAAAGTATGAAGTAGATCCTAGACCTAATGCTATGACCAATTATAAGGTTAAAGATGATGTGATGGAGGAATTAAATGCAGTTCCTTATTCTATTAATGAAGCTCAAAATTCAGGAGTAGTTAATAATGCTCAATTTGTTACAGAATCAGATTTAGAGGAAATTCCTTTTAGGTTAAATACTTCAAGAAAAGGAATTAACTTAGCTGGTAAAATTGATTATACCGTTTCTCCAACAATTAATTTAACATTTGGAGGTTCTTTTGATTACAATGATGGTAATAATTTTAATAGAAGTAATGCTTTATTCAATTCTCAAAATAATATACAAACAATTGATAGAACTTGGAGAGCTTACGCAAGATATACTCAACGTTTCAAAAATAGTGAAGATAGAGACAATCCATCTGTAATTAAAGATGCCTATATTACACTTCAAGCAGATTACTCTGTTACTAGTTTTACTGCTCAAGACAGAAATCACAAAAATAATTTTAGTCATTACGGATATTTAGGAAAGTTCACTACTACAAGAGTTAATACTTTTGAAAATACCATTAGCACAGCAACTATTGTAGATCAAAATGGTGATTCAGTAAATACTATAACTGGTTATTTTTCAAATCCAAATACAATTGATTATACTTATGAGCCAGGAGAGTTAAATCCTGTGTTAGCAAATTATACTTCTGCTTATTATGATATTTATGCTAACGATCCTACTTTTACTCAAGATAGAGAGAGTGTTCAAGGTGGTGGTGGACTTCTAAATGGAGATCATCCTTTTAATTTATATAACGGTTTGTATAACCCAATGGGAAGAAGTAGTGATAATTATATCGAACAACAAACTACACAATTAAGATTCTCCGGATCGGGTAGTGCTTCTATTGGTAATCATGCTGTTCAGATTGGATTTGAATACGAGCAAAGAGACCAAAGGTCTTATGATATTGCTCCTTATCGTTTATGGAGATTGGGAAGACAGTTAGTAAATAGCCATATTGAAGAAAGAAGTTTCGTAGAAGGTACATACATAGAACTTCCTGGTGCTGGAGGCGGTGGTGTTTCACAGTTTATTTTGTCTAATGCTTATAACGGTGATGTTCATAGTCAGTTTGATAAAAATTTAAGAGAATCATTAGGTATGTCAGAGACTGGATTAAATTGGATTGATTTTGATTCTTATGGTCCAGATGTTTGGAACATAGGAATGTTTACTCCTGATGAGATTTATACAGGAGCAAGAGGTTTGTTAAGTACATTCGGTTATGATCATACAGGGAAAAAATTATCAGGGAACCCTAGTTTAGATGATTTCTTTACCAAAAAAGATGAAAATGGAAACTTTACTAGAGAAAACCCATCTTTCCAACCAATATATATCGCAGGGTATATTCAAGATAAATTTGCATTTGATGATTTAATTTTTAATGTTGGGGTTCGTATTGATAGATATGATGCAAACCAATCTGTTTTAAAAGATAAGTATTCTTTATTCCCAACAAAAACTGTTGCTGAAGTTGGAGAAATTCCAAATAAACCATCAAATATAGGAGACGATTTTGTTGTTTATGTAAATGATGTATCAGATCCTAAGGTTGGTCAAATTACTGGTTATAGAGATGGCGATACATGGTATAATGCAGATGGAGAGGAAATTTCAGATCCAGCAGTATTAAGTTCATCAGGAATTCCTAGCCCTTGGTTAGTTGACCCAAATAAGAATGATGTTTTTAGAGATTTAGACGGATCTTCATTTAAAGATTTTGATCCACAGGTAAATATTTCACCACGTGTTTCCTTCTCATTTCCTATATCTGATGAAGCTTTATTTTTTGCTCATTACGACATCTTAACACAAAGACCTTCAGCAGGAAATAGAATGGATTTATTAAGTTACTTAAATTTCCAAGGTGGAGGATTTAGTTATTTTGGAACTAATAACCCTATAAATAATCCAGCGTTAAAAGCAGAGCAAACTATTGATTATGAGTTAGGTTTTCAACAGAAGTTAAGTAATTATTCGGCTTTAAAATTATCAGCTTTTTATCGTGAGTTTAGAAATCAAGTTCAAATGACTCAAGTAATTGGTGCTTATCCTGGTAACTATTTTACTTATGAAAACATGGATTTTGGTACAGTTAAGGGAATGACAGTAAGCTTTGATTTAAGAAGAAAAGGAAATGTTACCATGAGAGCAGCTTATACCTTACAGTTCGCAGATGGAACTGGGTCTAGTGCAACAACTTCTTTAGGACTTGTTTCTTCTGGAAATGGAAATTTAAGAACTTTAGTACCACTTTCGTTTGATCAAAGACATGCTATATTGTTATCTGCAGATTATCGTTATGGTCAAGGAAAAAGTTATAATGGACCTGTATTGTTCGGAAAACAAATCTTAAAAAATACTGGAGCTAATATTACACTTCGTTCTGGATCAGGTACACCATACACTAGAACAGCTAGAATTACTGGTACTCAAATAGCAGGACAACCAAATTCTCCACAGCAAGGACAAATGAATGCATCTCGTTTACCATGGACAAATACCATTGACTTAAAAGTTGATAGAAACATTGATATTAAATGGGGTAAAGGTGAAGATGAAGATAAAAAAGAAGCTTCTATGAATATTTATGTTCAAGTATTAAATTTATTTGATGCTTTGAACATTATAAATGTATATAGTGCTACTGGAAACTCTGATGATGACGGGTTTTTAGATGCTGCAGAATGGCAAAATTTAATATCAACTATTTCAGTAGATGAACAAGCATTTAGAGATATGTATATGATTAAATTAGCTTCTAACCCAAATAATTTTGCATTACCTAGAAGAATACGTTTAGGTGTACAGTTGAATTTTTAATAAAATATTAGATTAAATAAAATTAAATATGTTAAAATATAAAACCATGAAAAATCAGTTAGTTTTAACTTTTATCGCTATAACAAGTATAGGTTTTCTATCCGCCCGTAACGTACCTACATCTGGGGGCGTTAACAAAGGAGGAGGTAATGGGCCAGTAAGTTCAGCGGATTGTGCACCAGCTATAGCAATAGCAACATTAGAGTTAAACAATATAAGAGCGAGAGTAGAGGGTACAGGAGGTAGTATGTGGATGGATAGGGCAAATAATTTAGCGATGTACAATGTACCCAAACAAAAGACAGCAGATGACCCAAGATATACCTCTATATTTGCGGGTTCGTTATGGATGGGCGGAAGAGATGTTAATGGTCAATTAAAGATAGCAGCAGTAACCTTTAGGTCAGATGGAAATGATTTTTGGCCAGGGCCGTTGAACACATCAACAGCAGAGATAGACCCAGCAACATGTCAAAAATTTGATGAACATTTTGGTATATCAAGGTCAATGGTAGATAGGTTTGTAGCGTGGTATCAAGCAGGGCAGGATGATATTATAAATGGGACCACCACCCAGATAGACAATTTTCCAGGGTATCAAATACCAGAGGTAATATTAAACTGGCCAGCCCACGGAGATCCGGGGTTAGGACAAGATTGGCATTTAGCCCCATTTTATGATAGAGATGGGGATGATTTTTATGATCCAACGCAAGGAGATTACCCGAAATATGATTTGATAGGAGATATAGACTGTAGAACAACAAGAGACATTAGGTTATTTGGAGATACCACGATATGGTATGTGTTTAACGATAAAGGAAACGTACACTCAGAGTCTCAAGGGCCATCAATAGGGATGGAGATAAGAGGACAAGCTTTTGCTTTTGCGACTAATGATGAGGTAAACAACATGACCTTTTACAATTATGAAATGATAAACAGATCCACCTTTACCTTAACAGAAACATTTTTTGGACAATGGGTAGATGCTGATTTAGGGAATGCAGAAGATGATTATGTAGGCTGTGATGCAGAAAGAGGCTTAGGTTACTGTTTTAATGGAGATGCGATAGATGAGGATAATCAGGCAGCCTTAGGATATGGTGCAACGCCACCAGCGATTGGGGTAGATTTTTTTGAAGGACCTTACATGGATAATGACGGGATAGATAACCCATTAACCCAAGTAGTACAAGATGCGATAGATTCTTTAGGGATACCTTATGGAGGGTTAGGTTTAGGCTATGGAGATGGAGTAGTAGATAACGAGCGATATGGGATGCGTAAATTCATTTATTACAATAGAGGGTCAGGACAATTTCCAGGAGATGGAGACCCAGTAAATGCACTACAACATTACAACTATTTAAAAGGGATATGGAGAGATGGAGCACAAATGGTATGGGGAGGAAATG
>CALCHN010000076.1 GCA_937901255.1 uncultured Flavobacteriales bacterium
AAAGAACGCTTAAATGGTTTGGAGTTATTAAACCTACTGACTTAAACGGGTTTTAGTTAAACCATAAAGCTTTGGGTATGGAGGCTTAACCTCCACCCTCCATGCCCTTTGCTTTGTTTTCGTACTTAATTATTCATCTATCAAAATCTTTAGAACAATGAAAAATTTATACTTTATACTAGCCATTTTATTTAGCCAATTAACACTTGGGCAAAATCAAGCACCCGTAGCGGTAAATGATACGTTTTATGTTTATCATAATGATTCAGTTACGAGATATTCTATACACTTTACGAGTAATGATATTAATCCTAATAATAACCCTTTACAAATAGATACTTTAATTTATACAGGAAATAATTTTTTATTACATCAACATGGAAGTAATCATATTTCGTTTATATATTACAAACCTCAACCAACTTTTAAAGGGTGGGATACTATTCAATATGTTGTAAGTGATTATACCCAACCATTCTTAAAAGATACAGGTTTTATTTTTGTTTTTGTGATGCAAAAGAACTATGAAATTTTAGATTTAAATAATGTTAAAGCACGTATTGAGTTAAATACTTTGTTTGGTAATATGACAGAAGCAATTGCTGGCTTTGAAGTTCCAAAAGGGAGTGGTAGTAACACCATTTTTGCAGCAAATCCTTGGATAGCAGGAAAAAATAATGATACAGTATATGCCAATACAATAACTTTTGGTGATTTTTCAGGTGCGGGATTAAAAAAGAGTATCGCAGGGCCTATTTCCGATAACTACCCAAGGCATGATTTTCACTTAAAATGGGATAGGGTTTGGAAAGTAACGAATATAGATTTACAGTACCATATTGCCAATTGGTTTTACCCGAACTATCAGCCACCACAAGTTTTCTTAGATTGGCCAGCACATGGCGATACTACTAATGGACAAGCTTTTTATTTAGCTCCTTTTATCGATAAAAATAATGATGGAATTTATAATCCTTATGATGGAGATTACCCTCAATTTAAAGGGCAACAAGCCATTTATTTTATCAGAAATGATATGAGAGAGCAATTAGTTCAAGAACCTATGGAAAGTGAAATTCATGGTATGGCGTATGTTTACGATTGTCCTTCCGATTCAGCACTTAATCACACCGTATTTTTAGATTTAACCGTTTATAATCGTTCTAACAAAACGTATGATAGTACTTATATTGGTTTGTTTACGGATTTTGATATAGGCAATCCTGAAGATGATTATGTAGGATGTGATGTAGATAGAAGTACATTTTATGGATACAATGGTGGGGGGGTCGATCAAAATGGTGCTTTCGGACTTGGTTATGGAGCTAATCCTCCCTATCAAGGTGTAACTTTTTTAAAAGGAGCAATACAAGATGATGATGGGATAGATAATGCTTTTGGCATCGCTCCTTACGAAACCATAAATGGCTATGGTTTTGGAGATGGAATAACTGATAATGAACATTGGGGGATGGAACATTTTTTATACTACAATAGAGGTAGCGGTCAATTTTCTGGTGATGGAGACCCAACAAATGATTTGGAGCATCATAATTATTTGAGTGGTAAATGGAGAGAGGGCAATTCTTTTGTATATGGAGGAAATGGACATCCTTCAAGTGGAGGAACAGTTCCTACAAAATACATCTATCCTGATGTTTCAGATACCTATTATTATGGCACAGGAGGTACAGTACAAGCTCCATGGGGTGAATATAATGCTCAGCCTGGTGGAACCCCAAATAATGCTTATGATAGAAGAGGCATCGGTTCTACAGGTCCATTTACCTTTGTACCGCAACAAAGTGTAGAACTAACTATGGCATTTGTATTTGGAATAGATTACACTACGCAAGGTAATTTAGCAGGGTTGCCAGTAATGCAAGAAAGAGTAGATTCTATAAGAAGTTATTTTTTAAATGACTTTCAATCCGTTTGTGGAGGTACATTAATTAATAGTATTAATGATGATGTGGAAAGCACAGAAAAACAGTTAGTAATTTATCCCAATCCATTTAACAATCAATTTACAGTCGAATATGAAATAGAAAATCAATCGGCTTATTTAGCAATTTATAATTTAATGGGTGTAAAAGTAGCTGAACAACCCATTATTTCAACTAAAACAAAAGTAGATGTAGGCAATATTTCTAATGGAATTTACTTTGTAATTATTCAAGATGGGATTAAAAAACTTCATCAAAAATTGGTAAAGCAGTAAGTCTCATACCAAAACCCGACAGGTTTTGAAAGCCTGTCGGGTTTAATTCCTCTTTTTCTGAAAAAAAGTTTGAATTAACTGAGCGGATTCAGTTTCTAAAATACCTTTTATTACTTGAGTTTTAGGATGTAAAAGCGAAGGGGAAATTCTTTCAAAACCTCTTTTTTCATCGCTTGCAGCATAAACTACTTTTTTGAGTTGTGTCCAGTAACTTGCTCCGGCACACATCACACAAGGTTCTAACGTTACATAAAGTGTGCATTCATTCAAATATTTACCTCCTAAAAAATCGGTAGCAGAAGTAAAAGCCAGCATTTCTGCATGAGCAGTTACATCGTTTAGTCTTTCCGTCATATTATGGGCTCGTGCAATAATTTTATTGTCGCAAACAATTACTGCTCCAACAGGCACTTCGTCTTCATTAAAAGCTTTTTGAGCTTCCTTAAAGGCTTCTTTCATAAAATATTCATCAGAGAAAACAGCTAACATTAGTTGGTAATTTGAGCTTCAGAAGAAATTAAGTAATGAGCAATAATCGACCAAACAACATATATCAGTACAATTATTGGCATGGCAGCTATGTTGGTAAAAATTAATAATCCCAACCAAAGTAATACAAAAGAAAAAGGCAATTTGTTGTCAGCCCATTTCATCGACTTAAACTTTAAAGCAAACATGGGTATTTCGGCTACTAATAAAAATGAAAATACAACTCCAAACCCAAGCATAATTAATGGATTAGAAACAATAGGTTGCACAATGCCCGAAACATCTATTACCATTGGTAAATCAGGAAAAAGATATAGCAATATGCAGAAGATAAAAAAGTTAGCATTAGCCGGAGTTGGCAATCCGTAAAAAGTAGTAGATTGCCTAGTGTCATTATTAAATTTTGCCAACCTGAACGATGAAAAAACAGGAATAATAAAAGCAATATACATTAACCAAGGATATGTTGTAAGTAACTCCATTGGTTGGTGTTGATTAAGCACTTTTACATATTGATACAACAATAAACCTGGTGCCAATCCAAAAGAAATCATATCCGAAAGAGAGTCTAAGTCTTTACCAATACCACCCGAAACATTTAGCATTCTTGCTGCAAAACCATCAAGAAAATCTAAGGCAGAGGCAATAATTAATAAATAACACGCCATTGCTAAATCGCCTTCAAAAGCGTTTACAATTGCTAAGCAGCCGCATAATAGGTTGCCTGTTGTTATTAAATTTGGGATATGTTTTTTCATATCAAATTTTGATTTTGGCTCCAAAAATAACTAATAATAACACGAAAAATAATAGAAAGGCAATTTAATTCTATTAAACAGAAATGAACTCAAAGCAATAAAAAAACAGAAAACATGTTAATTGCTTACAAATTACTAATTTTATCCTCTAAAAAATTATTTTTTTTGGCAAACAGACTTCTTATATTAGTATTACTATTACTCACTTTTAAAGGTTTTTCGCAAACTTCTGCACCGAAGTATAGTAATGAATTTTTAGCTATTGGTGTTGGAGCAAGAGCTTTAGGAATGTCAAATTCGCAAGTAGCATCAGTAAATGGAGTTACCTCAGGTTATTGGAATCCGGCAGGATTAACACAGCTTACAGGCGATTTTCAGGTAGATTTAATGCATGCAGAATATTTTGCTGGAATAGCGAAATACGATTACGGTGCTTTTGCTACTAAAATAGATAGCTCAAGTGCTTTTGGTTTTTCTGTAATTCGTTTTGGTGTGGACGATATTCCCAATACCACCCAATTAATTGATGCCAACGGAAACATAGATTATGACCGAATTTTTTCTTTTTCGGTAGCCGATTATGCCTTTCTTTTTTCTTACGCAAGAAAATCTAAAATTGAAGGATTAAGCTATGGAGCAAATGTAAAAGTAATCTATCGTCAGGTAGGAGATATGGCTAAAGCATGGGGTTTTGGTTTTGATGCGGGTGCTCAATATTTCACCAAAAATAAATGGGCTTTTGCCATTATGGCAAGAGATGTAACTTCTACGTTTAATGCGTGGAGTTTTTCGTTAGACCAAAATACCATTGATGTTTTTGAAGCTACAGGCAACGAAATACCCGATAATTCAATAGAAATTACGCTTCCAAAAATTATTTTAGGAATTGCAAAAAGTGCTAAAATCAGTAATAAATTTGGGGTGCTTGGAGAAGTAAATTTTGATTTATCAACAGATGGGAAAAGAAATGTATTGATTACAGGCAAACCTTTTAGTGTTGACCCTCATGCGGGAATAGAGGCCAATTATAGTCAGCTGATATTTTTAAGGTTGGGTGTAGGCAATATCCAAAAAACAACCGATATTTATCAGGCAGACCAAATTTCGTGGCAACCCAATTTTGGTATTGGCGTTAAGTTTAAAGGAATTAGTTTAGATTATGCTTTTACAGATATTGGCGATCAATCCGAGGGACTTTACTCCAATGTGTTTTCATTAAAATTTGAAATCAATAAAAAAATAGTTACTGCTGAAAGATTTAATTAATAGGATAATTTTCAGTTAGTTATTTTTTGTAATTTTATAACACTTTAAACCAAAACAACAACAAATTTCTTCCCATTGAAAAACATAAAAAAAATAGTATTTCACCTTGTTTGCACCACTATTTTTTTAGCAAGTTTTCTTTCGCTTAAAGCTCAGTCTTTAAATAACAGTTGGATAAACTATAATCAGCAATATTTTCAGTTTAAAATTGCCGAAACTGGTATTTACCGAATTGATTCTACAACACTTTTTAATGCAGGAATTCCTTTAAGCAGTATAAATCCTCAGAATTTTCAACTATTTGCCAGAGGGCAAGAAATCCCAATTTATGTTGAAGGAGAAAATGATGGCATTTTTAATCAAAATGATTTTATAGAATTTTATGCTCAGCATAATGATGGTTGGTTTGATGAAGGACTTTATGGAAGTACAACAGACCATCCCAATCCTTATTATAGCTTAACAACTGATACCATTTCTTATTTTCTTACGTGGAATAATTCAACAACTAACAATAGAATTATTGTAGAAACAGACACCAACTTTTCGGCATATACGCCAATAGCTTATTTTACCAAAGAGAATGTTCAGTTTTATACAGCTGGAAATGGAACTGCTAACCCCTATTATGATGGAGAAACGATGAATATAGGAGGAAGTGGTGTTTCGCTTTTTGGCTATGCTTCAACAGAGGGTTGGTTCGATTTGCCTTTTAATTTAGGAGGATCTACCACTAAAAACATTAACTCTAAAGAAGTATATACTGCCGGGCCAAATGCCAAACTAGAGGCTGTAGTACTAGGACAGTCAGATGCTAGCAATATATCAGGAAACAATCAACATCTTAGAGTTGCCGTTGCTGGTCAGCAATACGATTCTATTTTTAAAGGGTATAAAAAAATTGATGTGTTAATGAGTTTAGCTCCCAATTTGTTAGGAACAAATAATACTTCGGTTACTTTCTCGAGTATAAACAGCTTAGGAGCTTCTGTTGCCAGACAAGCAGTTTCTTATGTTAAATTAAGTTATCCGCATTTGCCAACTATGGAAAATTCAACGGTTTTCGATAATTTTTTTATTGAAGACAATAGTTTTCAATCTAAATCTTATTTACGATTTTCTGATTTTAATCCTTCTGGAGATGTACTTTTTTATGATTTAACCAACGGCAAGAAAATAACTGTGGTGCAAGATTCAGGCTTTTTTAAATGTTTAATTCCAAACGCTAACTATAAAGAATGTTACTTAACTTCTGATGGGCAAGTAAAAAATGTTGCAGCTCTTAGTCCGATTAATGGTTCAGGCTTTTTTACAGATTATGCTGCCAACCCTATTGATACCGCTTTTTTAATTATTACTCATCAGAGTTTGTTAAGTGGAGCAACAGATTATGCTAATTACAGACAAAATCCGGCATTTAATGTAAACCCACAAAATCCGGCAATTTTTACTGTGGGAGAAATTTACCATCAGTTTGCTTATGGTATTGAAAAGCATCCGCTAGCAATACGTAGTTTTTTGGATTATATATTAAATACATGGCCAACGAAACCTAATTATTTGTTCTTATTAGGAAAATCTGTTAAGTCGAAAGCATGTAGAAAAAACACCCAAAATTTTCAAAACTGTTTAGTGCCTTCTTATGGAGAACCAGCTTCCGACAATATGATAACAGCAGGATTAGGAGCTAGTTTGTTTTCAACGGCAATCCCTACAGGAAGGTTGGCAGCTAAAAATAATACAGAAATAGCTTGGTATTTAAATAAAGTACAACAATATGAAAGTCCGGTATTGGGAAATAATGGCGAAACAGAATGGATGAAAAAAGTACTACATTTTGCTGGTGGAGTAAATGCAAGCGAACAAAATACCTTTCAAACCTATTTGAATAATTATGAAAACATTATTGAGGATACGTTGTTTGGTGGAGATGTAGTTACCTTTACCAAAACCACTACAGCTCCAATTCATATTACGTTGTCAGACTCTATAAAAAGTTTAATAGGCAATGGTGTTGCTATGATGACATTTTTAGGTCATGCTTCAGCAACAGGTGGTTTTGATCAAAATATTGATGATCCACACCTTTGGCCTAATCAACAAGGAAGATATCCATTATTAACAGGATTGGCTTGTTATGCAGGAGATATTCATCTGCCCGGAGCAAATAGTACTAGCGAAGAACATGTGATTATTGACAACAGTGGTGTAATTGGTTTTATTTCTTCGGTAGATTTAGCTACCTCTTTTGCTTTAAACAAGTTTGCTAATGAGTTTTATAAGAATATTTCCTACAAAAATTATGGAAAAAGTGTTGCTGAACACATTCAAAGTACAACAGCTTATACCACACAATCTACAGTGCCAAGCGTTAAAAACTTTGATAATGCAACAGCTCTTAATATTACCTATCATGGAGACCCAGCAGTAAAATTACATACTTTTGAAAAACCTGATTATATGATTAATCAGGCATCAGTTAGTTTTAATCCGAGTATTGTTACTTCTGCTTTAGATTCTTTTGAGGTAAACATAATGGTAACCAATTTAGGCAAAGCTATCGATACCACTATCGTTTTAAGTCTTACTAGAGATTATCCTAATGCCAACTTTTCGGATACTACTTATTTAAAAGCTGTAGCAGCTCCACATTATAAAGAAACTTTTACTTTTAAACTTCCTGTAGATGTTATTAGAGGAATGGGAATGAACAACTTTACCATTATGGTAGATGCCCCTCCAATTAATATTGACGAATTGGATGAAAATAATAATGTTGTTACTAAACAATTAAATATTCGTTCGGATAATATTTTACCTGTTTATCCTTATCATTTTTCTATAGTCCCAAATCAGGGAATAACCCTTAAAGCATCAACCGCATTTCCTTTTCAGGCTCCTGCAGATTATGTTTTTGAAGTAGATACAACAGATTATTTTAATAGTCCGATTAAAGAAAGAGTTACTTTATTTAGTCAACCCGGAGGAGTGGTAACATGGACGCCCAACCTTTTACAAAATATGCCTGATAGCATGGTTTACTTTTGGAGAGTAAGTAAAGATTCGTCTTCAACAGCTAGTTATAATTGGCAAATGCGTTCTTTTCAGTACATTCAAAATAAAGAAGGTTGGCAACAAGAACATATTTTCCAATTTGAAAATAACCCAATGCAATTAGTAGGGTATAGCCGACCAAATAGATTGTTTAGTTTTCAAAGTAAAGTAAGTACACTAAAAGCTGTTACGGATGGAGCCATAGGTAGTACAACAGTAAATGGACCAACAAATTGGTCAGAAAGTTCTAATCCATCTTATTTTATTGATCAAGATAGAGTTGCAGGAAATGGTTGGGGGGCAAATTGTGCCATTCACGTTGCTATTATAGATACTATTGCTTTTGATTACTGGAAACCCTTAGAAAAGAATATGGGTCAGCTTAACATTCCCGGTTCAAACCCCAGTCAGGCACCGTCAAAGTTCTTTGTTTTTAGAAATGGAGATTCAAATCAAATGAATGCACTAGCCAATATGCTTACAGATAGTGTTCCTAATGGGTATTATGTGTTAATGTGGACATGGTACTGGAATATGTTTTGGGGTTATGCACCACTTCCAACCAATTTAAATACTGCTTTAACTAACCTTGGAGCAACGCAAATACCAATGGCTCAAGATAGTTTGCCTTTTGCTTTTTTTGTTAAAAAAGGTACCCCTACTTCTGTAGTCGAAAATGTTGGCTCAAGCATTACAGAAAAAGGTGTTTCTGTAAGTGCTACCATTACTGGCTCTGCAAATTTTGGAAATATATTTTCCCCGCCATTAGGACCTGCCGTCAGCTGGGATTCCCTCTCATGGCGAATGACACCATTAGAAAATCCTTCAAAAGATAGTACGGTGCTTAATGTTTTTGGTATTGATAATAATGGCAATGAAACCTTGTTGATTAGTAACTTACCTACAGATTCGGGAGATATTAGAATTACCAATCAAATAAATGCAAGCCAATATCCTTACCTAAAATTAAACGCACATATTACAGATGATTCCTTATTTACAGCACCTCAATTACATAGGTGGCAAGTAACCTATGAAGATATTCCTGAAGCGGCTCTTTCGCCAAATATTTACTTTACTTTTTATAATGATACGGTGCATGAAGGTGAAAAAATAAGGCTTTCTATAGCAGTAAAAAATATAAGCAGACATAATATGGATAGCTTGTTAATTGCATTTAATGTGTTGAATAAATACAATCAGGTAATTCCTATAAATTATCCTAGGCAAGCTCCATTATTGGCAGATAGTGTGATGATTGTGAATTTAGAATTTTCAACACAAGGAATGGCAGGGATAAATAGCTTGCTTATTGAGGTAAATCCAAATAATGACCAATTAGAAAAATATCATTTTAATAATTTGGCAGAAATTCCTTTTTATGTGCATGATGATAACATCAATCCTTTGTTAGATGTTACTTTTGATGGAACACATATTTTAGATGGAGATATTGTTTCGCCAAAAGCTGAAATTGTAATTGAATTGAAAGATGAAAATTTGTTTTTAGCATTAAACGATACTGCCGATTTTGCTGTATGGATAACCTCTCCCGATGGCGTTGAAAAACGAGTTTACTTTAATAGCAACGGACAAGAAATCATGCAATTTATTCCTGCTTCTTTACCAAAAAATAGTGCTAAAATAATCTACCCTGCTTATTTTGATAAAGATGGACATTATAAACTTAGAGTTCAAGCCAATGATGTTTCTAAAAATGAATCGGGAAGTAATGATTATTTAATTGGTTTTGAAGTAATTCATAAGTCAACCATTACCAATATTGTTAATTATCCGAATCCGTTTACGACATCGACCCGTTTTGTATTCACATTAACAGGAAGTCAAGTACCAGATATTTTTAAAATTCAAATTATTACCATTACCGGAAAAGTAGTGAGGGAAATACATAAAGAAGAATTGGGTAACATTAAAATAGGTAGGAATATCTCAGATTTTGCTTGGGATGGTACCGACCAATATGGCGATAGGCTTGCTAACGGACTTTATCTTTATAGGGTGATTACCAAAATTAATAATAACGATATTGAACACCGAGAAACAAGTGCCGACAACTACTTTAAAAAAGGATACGGTAAAATGTATTTGTTTAGGTAGTTTTAATTATAAGCTGTCCATAAAGTCGAGTGCTTGAATCATAAAGTTTGAGTTCGAGACTTGCGAAGTTTTAAAAATCAGGAGTTTACTTTGGTAAATGACTGGTTTTTAAAATAAGTATAACGAAGAAATCGGATTTATGAACAAGTACTAATTATTATCAATAAAACCACCACCAATAAGGTCGTTACCATCATAAAAAACAGCCGATTGCCCTGGAGCTACACCTTGTACATCTTCAAAAAACTCAATTTTTATTCTACCATCTTCTAGCGGAACTAAATTGCTCAATTTTCCTTTATCTTTATAGCGAATTTTGCTAAGAGCTTCCATTTCATTGGTAATTTGCTCGTATTTTATAATGTTCGGGTTGCGTACAAAAACTTCTTTTTTCTTTAAATCTTCTTTTGTTCCCAATACTACTTGGTTGTTTGCTGCATCAATTTTCACCACGTAACGAGGGTCGCCAAAGGCAAGCTCTAAGCCTTTTCGCTGACCAATAGTATAAAACGGATAACCCTTGTGTTTCCCAAGTACATTGCCTTCGGTATCTAAAAAATCTCCACCATCTACTTTTGCTTCTAATCCATCTACTCTTCTTTTTAAAAAGCCTCTGTAATCATTATCGGGAACAAAACAAATTTCAAAACTTTCGTTTTTCTTTGCTAATTCTTTGTAGCCTCTATCGAATGCCATTTGGCGAATAGTTGGTTTGTCCATTCCGCCAAGAGGAAAAATAGTTCTTGCTAAACTTTCTTGAGAAAGTCCCCACAATACATAAGATTGATCTTTGTTTTCATCCAACCCTTTAGAAATAATATACCTGCCATTTTCCTGACGGATTTGAGCATAATGTCCTGTGGCAATAAATTCACAACCTAATTGATCAGCTCTTCTTAAAAGGGCATCCCATTTAATATGGGTGTTGCATAAAACACAAGGGTTTGGTGTTCTTCCTGCAAGGTATTCATCAACAAAATTATCTATAATAAAATCGCCAAATTCTTTACGGATATCTAGAATGATGTGGTGAAAGCCGTTTTCTACAGCCAACATTCTAGCATCATTAATATCATCTAAGCTGCAACAACCAGTAGTTTTTCTTGCACCTCCAGATGTAGCATAATCCCATGTTTTCATGGTTATTCCTATCACTTCGTACCCTTGTTCGTGTAATAATAAAGCAGCTACAGAACTGTCAATTCCACCGCTCATTGCCACCAGCACTTTTCCTTTTTTACTCATTTGTTTTTGTGTATTAGTAGTTTAGTCTTGTCTGAATAAATCTTCAAACTCTAAATAGTCTTTTTTCTCTTTTTTAATGGTATCGGTATTGATAATCATATCATCTTTATTGTCATCAATACGTCTTCCATAATTGTATTCTTCTTTCTTTTTAGTTGTTCCATCTTCGTTGTAATACAACCAAATTCCATGTTTTACATCTTTAGCATATTTTCCTGCTAATTGCATCAATCCGTTTTGATAATAGTAAATTCCTTTGCCTTCTAATCTGCCTTTTACATAAATATGGTGTGATTTTATTTTACCGTTTTCATAATAGGTTTTCCAATCGCCTTCTTCAATATTGTTAGTATAGTTTTTTTCTTCAGCAACATTTCCGTTAGGATAGTATAATTTCCATAATCCTTCTCTTTTTCCACTAACATAAAACTCTTCGGCTATGGTGTGTCCGGTAATGCTGTAGTAGGTCCACAAACTGTCTTTTTCCTGATTTTCATATTTTCCGGTAGATTTTAATTCTCCCGTTTTGTAATAAAAGTTGGCATAAGAACCATTTTTTAGATGATGTACTTTCATGCTTAGTTTGCCTTCATCATTATAGTGTAAAAACGTTCCTGTTGGTTTATCATCCTTAAACTGACCTTTATACCTAAGATAGCCTGTAGGGTGATATTTTTCCCAATAACCTTGTTTCTTGCCGTTGGCATCCACCTTGTTGGTATCTTGAGCAATAGCTAAAGTGGTTAAGAAGGTTAATATAACTGTAACTAGTAATTTCATTTGTAGCTATTTCATTTATTTTTTTGTTCAAATTTCTTTTGTGGTAAGACACTCATAACAGGTACTTCAGATTTGTTGATAATAGCTTGAGCTTTTGAGCCTATAAATAATTCTTTAAAATCGTTTTCTTGTTGAGTCATTATTAAAATTAAATCAGCAGCAATGTCTTCAGCATAATCGAGCAAAGCACTAACTAATTTTTTCTTGCCTTTTTCTATAGGGATTAACGCTGTTTCACATTTAATATTTTCTTTTTCTATCACTTCTTTCACTTCATTAATCTGTCCTTCAAGTTTTGATAGTACTTCATTTTTGTCAGACAGAATAATAGAAGCCACATTAATTTGTGCGTTGAACAGTTTGGCTAATTTAATGCCAATGTTCACTTTGTCAGTTGTTGCTTTGGTTAAATCTAAAGGGAGCAATATTTTTTTACATCCTTTTTGGTGCTTCTTCCCCTTAATAGTAATTACCGGACAAGGAGAAGTTTTTACCACTCGTAAAGAGTTAGAACCAATAAATTTACCTCTTGCAGCTCCTTGAGTTCCCATAACTATCATTTTTGCTTTGATAGCTTTAGCTGTTTTTACAATTTTATTATAAACGGAACCTTTGGTAAGTAAATAAGAAATAGGCACGCCACTTTCTTTAGAGGAATCTTCAGCTAAGGTTTTTAGGTTTTTTTCTACTGCTTCTTTTAGTCCACTAACTTCTGAGAAAAATACTTTTATTACGGGATTTAGTTCTTCAAGTACATAAAGCAAAACAATTTCAGCATCCTGAATTTTAGCAAGATTGTAAGATTGTTTCAATGCAATTAACGATTGTTCTGAAAAATCTATAGGAACTAATATTTTGTTTTGTTTAGTCTTCATAATATTTAATTTGAGGCTAATTCTTTTTTAAATTCAGAAGTAGTATGGAAAGTTATTTCCGGATAATCAGCTTGTGCACTTTGCAATAAAAAGGCACTTTGAGCCAAGAAAACATCATTTCCATCTTTATCTATAGCAATGTATTGACTTTTTCGCATTTTAAACTCTTCTATTTTAGCCTCATTATCCGAAGTCATCCAACAAGCTTTATGCAAGCTTTTAGCTTCAAACTCTGCCGATGCTCCATACTCGTGTTTTAAACGATGTTGAATAACCTCAAATTGTAATTCTCCAACTGTACCAACAATTTTTCTGTTACCCGGTTGTTGAATAAATAACTGAGCCACACCTTCATCGGTAAGCTGCTGGATGCCTTTTTCCAGCTGCTTGGTTTTCATAGGATCTTTATTAATAAGCTCCTTGAAAATTTCCGGAGAGAAACTTGGAATTCCTTGGAATTCTATTTTTTCTCCTTCAGTAAGCGTGTCACCAATTTTAAAATTTCCTGCATCATACAAACCAATTACATCACCCGGAAAAGCTTCGTCAATAACGCTTTTATCCTGAGCCATAAAACTGGTAGGATTGTTAAATCTTAATTTTTTATCGGTAGCTACATTGTAGTAAAACTTGTTTCTTTCAAATGTTCCCGAACAAATTCTTAAAAAAGCAATTCTATCTCTATGTTTAGGATCTAGATTGGCGTGAATTTTAAAAATAAATCCTGTAAAATTAGGTTCTGTAGGCTCTACCATTCTTATATTGGTTGCTCTGCTTCTTGGGCTTGGAGCTATTGCTAAGAAGGTATCCAACAATTCCTGAACACCAAAATTGTTTAGAGCACTACCAAAAAATACTGGAGCTAATTGTCCAGCACGGTATTTTTCCACATCAAAGGCATCATAAACTCCTTCAATAAGCTCTACATCTTCTCTCAATTTTGGAGCATCTTCTTCAATTATTTCATCTAATAAAGGGTCGTTTAGGTCTTTAATGCTTACAATTTCTCTTTCAATTTTTGTTTTATTGGAATCAAATAAATTCAGGTGTTTTTCATATAAATTATAAACGCCTTTAAAAGTTGCTCCAATACTTATGGGCCAACTTAAAGGTCTTACTTTTATGTCTAAAGTAGTTTCAATTTCATCTAACAAATCAAATGGATTTTGACCTTCTCTATCCATTTTGTTTATGAAAACAATAACAGGAGTATCACGCATTCTACAAACTTCCATCAACTTTTTGGTTTGAGCTTCCACACCATTGGCACAGTCAATTACCAAAATAACGCTATCAACGGCTGTTAGTGTTCTGTAAGTATCTTCAGCAAAATCTTTGTGACCAGGAGTATCTAGAATATTGATTTTAGTGTCTTTATAATTAAAAGCCATTACCGAGGTAGCAACAGAAATTCCTCTTTGCTTTTCAATTTCCATAAAATCGGAAGTAGCAGTTTTCTTAATCTTATTAGATTTTACAGCACCTGCCGTTTGTATCGCACCACCAAATAACAATAATTTTTCGGTAAGCGTTGTTTTACCCGCATCGGGGTGACTAATAATGCCAAAAGTTCTTCTTTTTGCTATTTCTTTCTCTAAACTCATGCCGCAAAATTAGCTTTTTTATATGGAATGTAATAGATAGCATTAACTAGTTCAAGATACTTTTTTTATCTTCCAGTAAATTACTACTGTTCTACTAAGAAAATTACTACTTTTGCAATCCAATTTTTATAAAAATGGGTAAGATAACAATTAAGGATAAAACCTTTAAACCATACATTTCTGCTGAAGAGCTGCAAACTTCCATAAGTAAAGTTGCAAATGAAATTAATACGCATTACAGTGGTAAATCGCCTATTTTTATTGGGGTGTTAAATGGTTCGTTTATGTTTATGAGCGATTTATTGAAAGAAATTAATTTACAATGTACGGTTTCTTTTGTAAAGTTAGCTTCTTATGAAGGAACCAGCACCACAGGAAAAGTAAACGAGTTAATTGGGTTAAATGAAGACTTAGAAGGACAAGATATTATTTTGGTGGAAGATATTGTAGATACCGGAAATACCTTGGTTAAGTTGTATGAGATTTTGCAAAATAAAAAAGTAAATTCTATAAAAATTGCTTCATTGCTTTTTAAACCTGAGGCTTACCACAAACCTTATCCGATTGATTATATAGGCAAAGAAATTCCAAACGCTTTTGTATTGGGCTACGGATTAGATTATGATGGCTATGGTAGAAACCTCAGTTCCATTTATGTGTTGGATGAACAATAGAAATAGATATTAAGTTAGTTTAAAATTATAAAAACCAAAAAGATATGTTGAATATAGTATTATTTGGTCCTCCGGGAGCAGGAAAAGGAACACAAGCAGCAAAATTAGTTGATAAATATAGCTTAGTACATTTATCAACGGGAGATATTTTTAGAGCCAACATTAAAGGCGAAACGGAATTGGGTAAATTAGCCAAAAGCTATATGGATAAAGGGAATTTAGTTCCTGATGAAGTTACTATTAGCATGTTAGAAGCTGAGGTAGATAAAAATCCACAAGCTAAAGGGTTTATTTTTGATGGTTTTCCGAGAACTACGCCACAAGCAGAAGCGTTGGATAGATTTTTAACTTCAAAAAATACGACTATCTCTATTATGCTAGCATTGGATGTTCCAAAAGAAGAGTTAATAAAACGTTTGCTAGAAAGAGGAAAAGACAGCGGAAGAGCAGATGATTTAGATGAAAGCATTATTGCTAATAGAATTAAAGTGTATAACGAACAAACTGCAGTAGTAGCTGATTTTTATGCTGCTCAAAACAAATTTGAAAAAATTAATGGCGTAGGCAGCATTGAGGATATTTTCAACCGTTTGTGTTCAGCTATCGATAACGCTAATTAAATATTAGAGATTAGAAATTAAACTTCAAACCTCAAACTTTTAACTTTTAAACTAACCAATGTCCAACTCCAACTTTATAGATTACGTAAAAATACACTGCACTTCAGGTAAAGGAGGTAGAGGTTCGAGGCATTTTAGGCGAGAAAAGTACGAGCCTAAAGGTGGGCCTGATGGTGGTGATGGCGGTAGAGGCGGACACGTAATTGTGAAAGGTAACAAAAACCTATGGACCTTATTGCATTTAAAATACAAACGACATATTAAAGCTAAGCATGGTGAAGATGGCAGTAGCTCTAGAAGTACAGGTGCTGAAGGGGAAGATGTTTATGTAGAAGTGCCTTTGGGAACCATTGCCAAAGATGGTGAAACTGGTGAGGTATTATTTGAAATAACTGAAGATGGTGAAGAGCAAATCTTACTTAAGGGAGGCAGAGGTGGTTTAGGAAATGCTCATTTTAAATCATCAACCAACCAAGCTCCAAGATATGCACAACCCGGAGAGGATGGTCAGGAAGCGTGGAAAATATTAGAATTAAAAGTATTAGCTGATGTTGGTTTGGTTGGCTTTCCTAATGCCGGAAAATCAACATTATTATCGGTGCTAAGTGCTGCAAAGCCTGAAATAGCTAATTATCCTTTTACTACTTTAGTGCCTAATTTAGGGATTGTTTCTTACAGAGATTATCGTTCTTTTGTGATGGCAGACATTCCTGGAATTATTGAAGGAGCTCACGAAGGTAAAGGGTTAGGAATACGATTTTTAAGGCATATAGAAAGAAATGCAGTATTGTTGTTTTTAATTCCTGCCGACAGCAAAAATATTAATGAAGAATACGAAATTCTATTAAACGAATTGAAAGCGTATAACCCGGAATTATTAGATAAAGATAGAATATTAGCCATTTCTAAATCTGATATGTTGGATGATGAACTAAAAGATGAAATTGAAAAAGACTTACCGGAAGTTCCTCATTTATTTATTTCTTCTGTTGCTCAACAAGGCTTACTAGAACTTAAAGACTTACTTTGGAAATACATTAACAAAGGAGAAGAGTAATTCACATTAAATTAAATAGTATTAACCACATAGGTACATAGCTTTAAAAGCTTCATTCCTAAACTAAGAAAAATAGACTCGCATAGTTTGTTTCCATTTTATGGAAACACTTTGTGATACTATATTTTCTTTAATTTATAGTTAGCCATCTATGTCTCTATGTGGTTAAGTTTTATGATATAAAAGTTAATATGTTAGTCTTGATTTTTAAACTTTACCATCGTTAAGATAGTAGCTAAAGCAACAGTCTCTCCTGTTTCATCATACACATCTACTAAGAACTTTACAATTCCTTTTTTGATGTCATTTTCATCTTTTTTCTCTTGAGAAATTTTTTCCTTAGCCGTAAATCTAACTCCAATAGTCATTCCCGGGTAAACAGGTTTTACAAACCTACATTCATCCAACCCATAGTTCAACAAAACAGGCCCTTTTTTACCATCAACAAATAAACCTGCAGCTTTTGATAATACCCAATAACCATGTGCAACATTTCTTTCAAAAATAGTTCCTTCTAAAGAAGTAGCATCTACGTGAGCATAAAAATGGTCGCCACTAACGTTGGCAAAATTCACAATATCCGCATCGGTAACTGTATGTTTTCTGGTTATCACCGTTTCACCTATTTGAATTTCTTCAAAATGTTTTTGGAAAACATGTCTGTCAAATTCTGTTTGTTCAGCACCGTATTGGTATTGGTTGGTAACCTTGGTAATCATGGTTGGAGAACCTTGAATAGCTGTACGTTGTAAGTAATGTAAAATACCACGTTTTCCACCCATTTCTTCACCACCACCAGCTCTACCCGGTCCGCCATGAGTAAGCAAAGGCATAGGAGAACCATGTCCGGTACTTTCTTTGGCACAAGCAGCGTTTAATATCAAAATTCGTCCGTGCATACATGCCGCACCCATTACAAATTCTTTCGCAATTTTATCATCATTGGTAACAATAGAACAAACCAAAGAACCTTTGCCCATGTTGGCTAATTCAATAGCTTCATCAAGGGTTTTGTAAGGAATTATGGTAGATACTGGTCCAAAAGCTTCAATGTTGTGGCAATCGGTATTGGTAAAAGGATTTTCGTTTAAAAATAAGATAGGCGATAAGAAAGCACCTTTGCTTTTGTCAGCTCCGGTAACTTCAAAATTATCTATATCTCCAAAAACAATTTTCTGACTAGCAGAAAGCTGAGCTACTTTTTCTTTCACTTCTTTCACTTGCTCTAATCCTGCCAAAGCTCCCATTCTTACTCCTTCTACAGCAGGATTTCCTATTACCGTTTGAGCCAATCTTTTCCCTAAAGCAATTTGTACATCTTCTACTAATTTTTCCGGAACAATAATTCTTCGAACAGCTGTACATTTTTGTCCGGCTTTCACCGTCATTTCTCGTTGTACCTCTTTTATGAATAAATCAAACTCTTCCGTTCCGGGAACAGCATCTTCTCCTAAAATACTTGCGTTTAGTGAATCTGCTTCCATATTAAAAGGAACAGCTTCTTCTAACAAACGAGGATGTGCTTTAAGCATTTTTCCTGTTGAAGCAGAACCAGTAAAAGTAACTACATCTTGGCTGGTAACATGGTCTAAAATTCCGTTGGCAGAACCGCAAATTAATTGCAAAGCACCTTCGGGAAGAATTTTTGAATCAATAATGTCTTTAACCATTGCTTCGGTCAGGAAAGAAGTTAAAGTAGCAGGTTTAACAATAGCAGGAACACCAGCCATTAAGTTAACGGCAATTTTTTCTAACATTCCCCAAATAGGAAAGTTAAACGCATTAATGTGAATGGCTACTCCTTGCTTAGGAACCATAATATGATGCCCAATGAAAGTGCCATTTTTAGAAAGTGGAGCTGTTTCTCCATCTACATAAAAAGGCTCGTCAGGAAATTGTCTTCTAAGACTGGCATTAGCGAATAAATTACCAATACCTCCTTCAATATCTATCCAGCTATCAACTTTTGTAGCCCCTGTTTTAGCACTTACTTCATAGTATTTTGCTTTTAATGAAATTAAATGTAACGCCAAGGATTTTAACATCAATCCTCTCTCCTGAAAAGTCATTTTTCTTAAAGCAGGGGCACCCACTTTACGGGCATAGTCCATCATACCTGCAAAATCTAACCCTTCGCTAGATGCAGAAGCAATTTGTTCACCTGTAATGGCATCAAATAATGGTTTTTCTTTTCCAGAGCCTTCCACCCATTGTCCTTGAGCGTAATTTTGTAGTTTCATATGTAGTTTTATTTTATTAGGTCAGTAAAATTAAGAATTTGTAAACTATGTAGAAATATATCTTGTTATTTTTAACTAAAAAGAGGTTGTCGATATTAATCGACAACCTCTTAAATCATTGAATTGAATTAAAATACTTTATTTACTGATAGTTATTTTTTGATGTAAAACTTGCTCATTAGAAATTATTGAAATAGTATAAATTCCATCTGGTAAGTTGCTTACATCTACATTTAAGTTAGTATTGTTATTACCAATTGATTGTGTATAAACTGTTTTTCCAGAAATATCTAATATAGTTAGTTCTTTAAAATTATCATCAAAATTAGATAAGTTAATTTGTATGTTATTTTTAGCAGGGTTGGGAAATATTATTAAATCTTTTGAATTACTTAATTCATTTATTCCTACAGTGGTTGCGATTTCATACACTACAACTACATTGCTTGGAGAACCTTGTACTAAACACATTACTGAATTTTTTCCACTTACAAAATTAGAGGTAAAAAATGCCCCTCCTGCTAACCCAGAAGATAATGAATGTGTAGTGCTAATATCAGGAAAAACATCGTGATTATAGGTTGTTGAAGGAGTTCCTGAAGGCAGTTCAAGTGCTACTAATTGAGAGGAATTTGTACCACCTTGATTAAAAACCCATAAATAAGGTCCTCCGGGAGTGTTGTTGTCTATAGCAGCTCCATACATTCCTGTCAACCCGTGTGTAGCCGCTGTAATAGTAGATAAAACTGCACCTGACATACTAATAGCAACAATGTCTGTGCTAAAATTTCCAATCCAAAAACCTCCGTTTCCACTATTTAAAGTTGGATCATAAGTACAAAATCTTGCCGTTACACTTGATGAAGAAGTAATATGTGGTGGAGCTAATTGTTGTAAGGAAGGGTCAATTCTATAGATAGTACTAGAAGAAGTCCCTGCATAAAGATATGTTCCATCTGTAGTAAAACTTCTTGTGCCAGATAACCCGCTGATTATAAACTCTGAAATAAGCACACCGGTAGATGAAAAACGATAAACAGTATCGCTTCCCCAACGAGAAACCCAAAATTCATTATTATAAAAAGCTACTGCAGCCATTCCAGCATCTCCGGCTGCGGCTGATGTAGCATCAAAAGAAAATTGCACATCCCACAATGCTTTGTCGTTGATGTTGCTTTTTGTTTCAGTAGAAGTGTTAATTTCTTGTTGATTTGTAACAGCTTCTGCATGTTGAGAGAAAGAGTAAGATATGCACAAACTCAATCCTAAAGTGATAAAGATTTTTTTCATAATTATTTTGTTTTTAAGTGAATATGAAGGCTAAGTTACATTTTTTCTTCTTTAAATTTAATAAATTAGCTTGTTTTTATTTTGAGTATATAACCTTTTTTCTTTTGGTGTCATTTTGTCATAACTCATAAAATTTGGCTAATTTTGTAGTTCTTTAAAAAATAAATATGGAATTAGGAAATAAAGTAATAGATGAGGCTGTTCAAGGTTCTGCAACCTTATTAGCAGATACAGATAAAACCAATAATAAAAAAGTTTATATAGAAAGTTATGGCTGTCAGATGAATTTTTCTGATAGCGAAATTGTTGCTTCTATTTTAGCTGAAAGTGGTTATGGTACTACTAATAATTTGGAAGAGGCGGATGTAGTATTGGTAAATACTTGTTCTATTAGAGAAAAAGCGGAGCAAACGGTAAGACAACGATTAACGGTTTTCAATAAAGAGAAAAAGAAAAAGCCGGAATTGGTAATTGGTGTGTTAGGCTGTATGGCAGAGCGATTAAAATCTCAGTTATTAGAAGAAGAAAAAATTGTTGACATTGTTGTTGGTCCTGATGCATATAGAGATTTACCCAATTTGGTAGCTCAGGTGGATGAAGGTAAAAAAGCGGTAAATGTTATCTTATCAAAAGAAGAAACTTACGGAGATATTAGTCCGGTGAGGTTGTTAAGCAACGGAGTTACAGCATTTATTTCCATTACTCGTGGTTGCGATAATATGTGTACTTTTTGTGTAGTGCCTTTTACCAGAGGAAGAGAAAGAAGCAGAAATCCTGAAAGTATTTTAAAAGAAGCTCAAGATTTATTTGATAGAGGCTATAGAGAGGTTACTTTATTGGGGCAGAATGTAGATTCTTACTTGTGGTATGGTACTGAAGGTTTGAAAAAATATTATGAAAATTTATCGGAAGAAGAAAAAGCTCAAAGTATCAATTTTGCTCAGTTAATGGAAAAAGTAGCTCAAATTAGCCCGAAGTTACGTGTGAGGTTTTCTACTTCACATCCTAAAGATATGACCGATGAATTTTTGCATGTGATGGCAAAATACGATAACATTTGTAAATACATTCATTTACCTTTTCAGAGTGGAAGTAACAGAATTTTAGAAATGATGAACAGAGGTTATACCAGAGAATGGTACATGGATAGAATTGATAGTATTAGAAAAATTGTTCCAGATTGTGCTGTTTCAGCTGATATTATCTCGGGTTTTTGTTCGGAGACAGAAGAAGATCATCAAGATACATTATCATTAATGGATTACGTAAAGTACGATTTTTCTTACATGTTTAATTATTCTGAGAGACCTAATACGCAAGCTCAACGTAAGTTTAAAGATGATATACCTCAAGATGTAAAAAGTAGAAGATTAGCTGAAATTATTGATAAGCAAAGCACTCATTCCTTAGAAAGAAACCAATCTTATGTTGGTAAAACTTTTGAAGTGTTGGTGGAGAAAAAATCTAAACGCTCTGACAATGAATTAGCAGGAAGGACTTCTCAAAATACAGTTGTTGTTTTCCCTAAAGAAAATTACAAAGTAGGCGATTATGTTAATGTTTATATAGAAGATTGCACAGGAGGAACATTGTTAGGGAGAGCGATATAAGTTATAAAGTTCAAGGTTTGAAGTTGGAAGTTTTTTAACATCAAACCTGAAACATCAAACATCAAACCTGAAACCTGAAACCATCATGGATACACAACAAATAAAACAGCGTTTTGGCATCATAGGAAATTCTCCCATGTTGGATAGAGCTATCAACATTGCTGCTCAAGTAGCTGTTACTGATTTATCTGTTTTAATTACCGGAGAAAGTGGTGTTGGAAAGGAAGTGATGCCTCAAATTATCCATCAATTAAGTGCTAGAAAACATAATAAATATATTGCTGTAAACTGTGGAGCAATACCCGAAGGGACAATAGATTCCGAGCTTTTTGGACACGAAAAAGGTGCTTTTACAGGAGCCCATGAAGCCCGTAAAGGTTATTTTGAAGTGGTAGATGGAGGAACTATATTTTTAGATGAGGTTGGGGAACTGCCTTTGCCCACACAAGCTCGACTGTTAAGGGTGTTGGAAACAGGTGAATTTATTAAAGTAGGCTCATCAAAAGTGCAAAAAACCAATGTTAGAATTGTTGCTGCCACCAATGTAAAATTGCCCGAAGCAGTAAAAAAAGGAAAATTTAGGGAAGATTTATATTACCGATTAAACACAGTGCCGATAGATTTACCTCCGATAAGAGAACGAAAAGAAGACATCCATTTATTATTCAGAAAATTTGCTTCTGATTTTGCAGGAAAATACCGCATGCCAAGTGTTCAGTTAACACCCGATGCTGTTGAGTTGCTTGTTAATTATCGTTGGCCAGGGAATATTCGTCAGCTAAAGAATGTAACCGAGCAAATATCAGTAATAGAAAATAACAGAGAAATTTCAGCTACTATTTTAGCTAACTATCTGCCACTAGATAGTAACACTTCTCAGTTACCAGCTTTGTATAAAGGCGATACTTCAGATATGTCGGAACGAGATATTCTGTATAAAGTATTGTTCGATTTAAAAGATGATGTGAATGAGTTGAAAAAATTGGTTTTCGGGATTATTAGCAATGGAAATACAAAACAACCATTGGTTTCCGAAACAGAAGAAAATCTTTCTATGATAAACAGCATAAAAAGATTATATGCTAAAAATGATGATGTAAATACAGAAAAGCCTTTAACTCCAGAAGTGTATAAACCTCAAATTATCAATTCTGAAGATGATTTTTCGGAACATGAAGAAGTGGAAGAAGAATCCTTATCTTTGGCTGATAAAGAAAAGGAAATGATTGTTAAGGCATTGAGAAAACACAATAATAAACGAAGAAAAGCCTCTGAAGAGTTAGGTATTTCTGAAAGAACACTTTACAGAAAAATTAAGGAATACGATATTAATGAATAAAAAACACCACTATATTGTATTTGTCTTTCTCATGATATTTTTTTCATGTAAGGTAGATTATTCTTTTACCGGAGCTTCTATTGCTCCTGAAATAAAATCCTTTTCTGTAAAGACTTTTCAGAATTATGCACCTTTGGCAAACCCAAATTTAAGTCAGACCTTTAGTGAAGCCTTGAAAGATGTATTTATTTCTCAAACCAGTTTACAAATGTTGCCTGCTAATGGCGATTTACAATTTGAAGGAAGTATAACAGGTTATACCATAACGCCAAACGCTATTCAAGGCGACCAAACTGCAGCAACCAATAGGCTTTCTATTACTGTAAATGTGATTTTCACTAATACTAAAGACGATAAACAAAGCTTTGAAAGGAGCTTTACTCGTTATGCCGATTTTGAATCTTCCATTAATTTAACCACCATAGAAGATGACCTCATTAAGGATATTAATGGTCAGCTAACGCAAGATATTTTTAATAATGCTGTTTCCAATTGGTAAAACTAAATACAACTTATCCATGAGACAGATTTTATTAATAGGTGTGTTTTCCAGCATATTTTTTAGTTGTTCTTCAACAAAATCAGGTACAGACACAAAAAATACTACTAAAACCAATAACAGCGAAATGAAATATTGTGTAGGCAGAGGTGGTGGCTTTACAGGCGATTTTGAAGAGTATATTTTGTATGAAAACGGAAAGGTTTACAAAAGAGATTTTGTATATGAAAGAGATGTTTTTTACAAACAACTTTCTGCTTTAGATACAGAGTATTTGCTAAATAAAATTGATGAATTAAGTTTGTACGGAGAAGACATTAATCATCCGGGAAACATGTCTTATTATTTAGAAGTCCGACAAGGAAACAATACCATTAATAAAATCATTTGGGGAGCACATTCTTATTATCCACCAAAGGAATTAGAAGCTTTTCATAAAGAATTTTTTGAGAAATTAAGGCAGCAAGACTGATTAAAAAGTTTAGAAGTTTATGAGTTTATAAGTGTAGATATTTGTTTTCGGTTTTCACTTTACGATTAACAATTAACCTTTCAAATCACTTCACCTTCTCTACTTTAATAATTTTTACCGGACAAGCCTTTGCTGCACTGACATTAGCTTCATATTCATCATCTCCAACTACCACATTATAGAAGCCTCTTTTTTCTTTACTACCTATTAGTGTGCATTTGCCGTCTTTTTTAGACATACGCCAACGATCGTAAGCAATTTCTACGCAGTAATTGCAGCCAATACATTTTTCTCTTTGGTGGGTAATGCGAATCATTCGGCAGGAATTACTTTATATAATTTGTCAGATGGACGAATAATTTCATCAATAGGAGTAGAGAAGTTTACTCCTTTCTCTACTTTTTCTACCGATTTATCATCTACTCGTAGTTCTTTCACGGTAGTTTCAATCACACCTGTTGTTGGTCCGGTAATTAATATTTTATCACCTACGCTCAACGAATGAGTTTCAATTCTAAATTCCGCAATATTAATTTTAGGAAAAAATTTCACTCCCTGTCCTAAAAACTTTTTTCTAGTAGTAGCTTGCGAGCCATGTCCTTCCGACCATTCTCCCAATTCCTGACCTAAATAATAGCCATCCCAAAAACCTCTGTTATAAACTGTTGCTAAGCGTTGATTCCAGCCTTCAATTTTTTCTTTAGAGTAAGTACCATCTAAATAAGCATCGGCAGCTTCTCGGTAGCATTGTGTAACGGTTTTAACATACTCTGGAGCTCTTCCTCTACCTTCAATTTTTAATACTTTTACTCCGGCATTAATTATATCATCAATAAAGCCAATGGTACATAAATCTTTTGGAGACATGATGTATTCATTGTCAATTAATAGTTCGTTGCCTTCTTCATCTTTTACTTCGTAAGTTCTACGGCAATTTTGTACGCAAGCACCTCTGTTGGCAGAAGAATTATTGGTGTGTAAACTTAAATAACATTTTCCTGAAACAGCCATACATAAAGCTCCGTGAGCAAAAATTTCTATTTCTACCAAGTTGCCCGAAGGTCCTGTAATATTTTCTTTTTTAATGCCGTCTGTAATGCTTTTCACTTGAATTAAACTAAGTTCTCTTGCCAACACCATTACATCAGCAAAATGTGAGAAAAATTTAATCGTTTCTAAATTGGTAACATTGGTTTGCGTAGAAATATGCACTTCAAAACCGATGGAAGAAGCATAATTGATTACTGCTTGGTCGGAAGCAATAACAGCAGTTATTCCTGCAGCTTTTGCTTTGTCAACAATACGTTTCATTAACGATAAATCGTGATCGTAAATAATGGTATTTAATGTTAAGTATGAACGAACATTGTTGCTATTGCATGTTTCTGCAATCTTTTCTAAATCGTCAAAAGTAAAATTGTTTGCAGCTTTGGCACGCATGTTCAATTGTTCTATTCCAAAATAGATAGAGTCTGCACGTCCTTGTATGGCAGCCATCAGCGATTCAAAAGAACCTGCGGGAGCCATTATTTCAATTTGTTTGTTCATAGCGTAAACCTATATGTAGTTTTAGGGATGCAAAGTTACTACATTTTAGCTTTAGATTAATAATTATCAAGATTCATTCTAAAGAGTGGTGAAGGTTAGTTTTTTAGAATAGTTAATTTAACATTGTTTAACCACATAGATCCATAGTTTTTAATGCTCAGAAGAAAGTAATCTAGTTTTATATAGCTTTTCTGCCTTAGGCAGAAAAGAACTTTGTTTAGCTATAAAGAACTTTTGCTATTATGATAATCTATGCTACTATGTGGTTTTATTATCCGTCTTAAAAAAATGTTGTTTTTATTATGTTGATAATCATTTTTGTACTATTGATTTTTTTTATAGCTTTGTAGATATAATTATACAATAACATATACATATGAAAACAAAATACCTTTTTACATTAGTATTATCAATAGCATTCGTTTTTAATACTTACGCCACCACTTATACTTCAACTCAAAATGGCGATTGGACAAATCCTTTAACTTGGACACCTTTCGGAATTCCGATTCCAGGTGATGATGTAATTATTAACCATGCGGTAGTATTAAATACTAGTTTTGTTTATACATCAGGTTCTATTACCATAAATGCCACTGCTAGTTTAATACAAGATGCTCCTTCTAGAGATATAATGCTAAGTGGTGCTAGTGCAGTGTTTACCAACAACGGCACAACTACTGTAAGAAACATGCTATTAACTGCTGGAACTTTTACAAATTCAGGAGTGTTAACATTTAATTCTGCCGCAAATTTTATTACTATAAATAACCCTGGAGGTATTAATTGTATTGATAGTTTGTATAACGATGGAACTATTAATAATAATGGAGTTATTAATGTTGTAACATTCTATAACAACGACTTAATGAATAATTACGGCATCATTCAAGGTTTATCTACTGTGGTTGACAGCTTGTGGAATGAAGGTGATTTCTTTAATTTTTCAGGAGCAACCATATTGGCAGATAGTGCTACTAATAACGGTAATTTTACCAATAACGGAACTATTCAGTTTTTTCAGTTTACCAATTTTGTAAATGGCGTATTTATAAATGATGGTTCGTTGAGTTTTACTGATATGACCAACATGGGAGATTTTACTAATAATAGTACTATTACAGGTGCAAACAACATGTGGAATAATGAAGTTTTTGATAACACAAGCACAGGACAAATTACTTTAACCACTAGTTTTCTAAATGCAGATACCACAAATAATACTGCAAGCTTCAATAATGATGGTAGCTTTGATATTGGAGATAGTTTTTATAATTACAACACTATTACTGGTTCTAGCTCAGGTTCTTTTACTGTTCAGGATTCTTCATTAAATAATGGTATCATGTCAGGAAGTTTTGATTTTTGTGATGCTACACCTCCGGCTACAGCCCCATTTGTAGATTTTAATTTTGGAACAATTGCTCCAACAATTACTTATTGCACAGTAAGTATTGCAGAAAATAGTAATAAAACCAACATCTCTTTTTATCCTAACCCTACCAATGGAATGGTCTATTTTGGAGAAAAATATCAACTAGAAATATATAATGGGCTTGGGCAGTTATTACAACAAAGCACTTCTCAACAAATAAACATTTCAGATTTTCCATCGGGAATATATTTGTTAGTTGTAAAAGATTTAGCAGGAACTCAACTTGCTTTTGATAAGCTTATTAAAGAGTAATTTTTTAATACCAATTTTCAATCAACATACAGGTTAACCTACTTTAGGTTAACCTTTTTTGTTTTTATAAACCTTTATGTATTAATAATTTGTGTTGTTTTGATGTTGAAAATTGAATTTTTCTTAAAAAAAGATGTAACGAAATGAAAAGTATGCGTTATTAAGTATGAAAGCAAAATCCTAATCAACTAAAATTTGCTCATGATAAAAGAATCAATATACCATAAAACAGAGAGTACTATTAATTTGGAACATGAGCAAATTAAAAAGGCTCAGCATAATGTAACTGATTTTGCTCCACTTTATGATAGTTATTTTTTGGCAATTTTTAATTATGTATTAAAAAGAGTGCAAGATGAACATCGAGCAGCAGAAATTACTTCTGACATTTTTGCCAAAGCTCTTTTTAAAATTTCTACCTATAATTTTAAAGGATTGCCATTTAGTAGTTGGTTGTATAGAATTGCAAGGAATCAAATAATTGATTTTTATAGAAAAGATAAGAGCAATAAATATTTGCAAGTTTCAGAACAGGAGTTGAATTATTTGGCAGAAAATAGTGTAAAAGAAATCAATACAGAAATGGATAGAGAAAATAAAACCAAGCAACTTGTTTTGGCACTTGGGAAACTATCTGATGAGAATATTGAATTAATTGAACTTAAGTTTTTTGAAAACCGATCATACAAAGAAATTGCAGCAATTATTAATACCAATGAAAACAATGCTCGTGTGAAAACCAACAGAGCGTTAGCAAAATTAAAAGACCTAATTAAATAATTAGCACTATGAAACGAGCCATGTTAAAAAAATTAACACAGATGAAAATGATTATAGGAGAGTTACATCTGACCAATTTAATAAAATAAAAATATATACAGATGAAAAAAATAGATATAAAAAATAAAATTTCAGACGAAAAAGCCCTAAAACATAAGGACTTTAATAAAGTGTTGTCGAAGTATAACCGTTTGAGAAGACCGTTTTATCGTTCACCAAAGTTTTTATCTATGGTAGCTGTAAGCACTATAGTTATCATGCTTGTATTTATGGTTGATGAAAAAAAGGCGTATAGCAACGGTTCTTATACTACTACTTATCATTCGCCAATTGGAATGCCAGTAGAACATGAATTGATAAAGCTTACTATAGAAAAAGACAAACCCACACAAGTTATTACCAATGGTGGTACGCTAATAAATATACCAGAAAACACCTTAGTTGATAGTGCCGGAAATTTGGTTACAGGAAAAGTAGATTTAAAATTTCGTGAATTTTTAGACCAAAAAGAAGTCTTTTTATCTGGAATTCCAATGAACTACGATAGCAATGGTGTGAAAATGAATTTTAAATCGGGCGGAATGTTTGAAATGTTAGCATATCAAGATGAAAATCCACTTTTTATTGCAGATGACAAAAAAGTTAAAGTAGATTTAGCCAGCATGCAAGTTGAAGATGATTATAACATTTACTATTTATCTCCTGATGAAAAAAAATGGGTGTATAAAAACAAAGATAAAGATGGTTTTACCAAAGAAGAAATTGCCAAAGTGGAAGAAAGTTTAAAAGAACATCCAAAAAATTTAAACAAACAAAACTTAAAGGCTGAGAAAGATAAACTCAACGATAGTTTAAAGGACATTTACCAACAAGCTCCCGAAGCTCCTATTAAGTTAGATGTAAACAAACACAGTTTTGACATTAAAGCAGATTTTAACGACTTTCCCATTTTAAATGCCTTTAAAAAAGTAAAGTTTCAGGTGAGTGAAAACGATAAAAACTTTCATCCTAAATATGCTGAACATCAATGGTATGATGTGAATATTGAGAAGGCTAAAATTCAAAATGAATATACGGTGTGTTTTTCAGATTATGTTAAAAGTGTATGTTTTGATGTTGTTCCTGTTTTTGAAGGCGAAAATTTTGAAAAGGCTAAAGCAATGCACGATGCACTTTACAACAATTTTATGGCAAATGTTGATTCATTAGAAGAATACCAAAAGGAGCTGAGAAAACAATTGGCAAAAGAAGCCGAAGAATTGGCAGAAATGGAACGACTGGCTTTAATTAAAGAGCGAGAATTGAAAAGACAAGAAGAAGAAAGACAAAAACAATTGCAAGAAATGGCTGAGGTAAACAAGAAAATTTACCGTGAATTTGAAATTAATAAATTTGGAATTTGGAACAGTGATAAACCAGAACTACTACCAAACGAACAAAAAACAATGCCTCGTTTTGTAGATAACCAACAAGAAGCAATTGATGTAAACATGGCTTATTTAGTAATGTTAGATAAAAACAATGTGGTAAAATTATCTACTTCAGATTTAGCTCAAGGCTTACCTTACAACCCGGGAGAAAATTATACCTTATGGACACTAATTCCTGAAAAAAATGCCGTTGGAATAGTAAGTAACAAACAGTTTCAAAACATTAATAAGCAGCCTGCCACTACCTTTAATTTGGAGCTGATTAGCTACGAAGAATTCAAACAACTATCAACACAAGAATTAATGAATATTTAAAGAAATATAACCATAAAAAATTTAACCACATAGTTGCATAGTTTATATAGAAAGTTATTTATAGAAGTTCATAGTTATATCTCGCCAAAGGTGAGATAATCTATACGAAGCTATATATCACTTATCGGTTAGTAATGCTATGTGTCTATGTGGTTAAAACTAAGAAACTACAAAATAATATGAAAAAAACACTTTCCATACTCATTTTATTAATAGCTTTTTGCGAATTAAAAGCCCAAAACAAGCAACTTGAGTTTAACGTTGAAAAACCGGATGTTGGTGTGGATATTATCATTGATGAAAATTTGGTTGTGGGATGGAAATATGAATTAAAGCTTATTACCAAATACAAAAACAAGAAATACCGTTTTACTTTTACACATGGTACTATAGAACAGAAAAATCAAGTGTTACTTCTGAACCCTGATAAAACAGGAGAAGGTACTATTAAAGTATATGAACTCATAGAAAAAAAATATAAATTGGTAAAAGAAGTAGTTGTTGATGTTTTTGAAAGACCAATGTATTGCTTTGGTGAAATATGCTTTTCTAATAATGATGAAATTAAAGATTTAAATATTTTAATCCACCCATTTACCGTTAAGTTTATAAATAATACCAAGGAATTAGTATATGAAGTTTACAAATCTAAACTTATATGGTTTTGTAATGAGGTACTTTATGAGCGAAAAATAGCAGGAAATCATATAGATAAAAAGTATTTGAATTCTGTAGATAATTCAGGTAAAATTTGTAATCCACTTAAATTATATTTTGAGGATGTATATTATAAAAAAGAAAATGGAAAATTAGCAAAGGCTTTTTATTTAGATTTAAACTATTCAAACCCAGATACAGAATTAAAATAACCCATTTAAAACATCCAGATTGCAAGACAAAGTTAGTGCGAGCAAGAATAAAACAAAACAACATGACTGTAACGTATAAAAATGATTTTGAAAAGAAAAAACAGTTTCTTCTTGAACAAGAAGAATTCTTTTTAAAGGTAATAAGTCTTCGGTTTAGCTTAACACATCAACAATTAACAAAATATAAAACTATTTTAAATTGGTGGAGTATTGTTTCCAACGAATCAATAAAATGGACTACAGAAATAATGGATGAATTTAAGGAAATGATTTTTGTACCTGATGATCCTTATCCCCAAATTAACTGCAATGTAAGTTTGCCTTGGTCAATTGAATTTATTGCTCGTTATGAAGATTCATGGTCTTGGGAGTTGTTAATTCAAAACAAAAGAGTAATGAATGTTCCTGAAATAAGAAAATACTTTCATCACTGTTTATCCCCTTACTTAGAAGAATACGAAGGCAGGAGCAAGGGTTTATATCAACGAGCAATAATGATACTTGATGAACTAAATGGAATGTATGAAGAATTGCAATTAAAAAGTGCTGAAGAAATAGATGATACAAATAATATAAATTGGTTACGTTTGAGTCAAAACGAAGTACTTCCTTGGTCTGCCGAACTAATAGAAAAATATGTGGATAAATGGGATTGGTCAGTATTAATACACAATAAAAGTATTCCTTGGTCATTAGAACTTATGAAGCAATTTGAAGATAAGATAATTTGGAGTAATGACTTAGCTAATGATTTAACTGATGAAGATGGTGACACCATAATGGATACGGGTAGTATTAGTGCAAATTTTGATATAGAATGGGATGCAGAAACACTTTCAACTTTTAAAAATAAACTAAATAGCCACTATATTTCTATCAATAGTTCTACAAAATGGGACATTGATTTTTTAACTCAATTTAGTGATTTTTGGGATTATTATGCGTTAAGTCTAAATAAAGAAGTTTGGAATAAGGTGTTCCCGGAGTTTAATAATGAAGAACATTTAAACCCACTATTAGACATGATTTTAAGGAAAAGAAATAATTGAATTAAAGAGTACCCAAAACACTAAAAAATAGTGTTTTAAAAATTAATTATATTTGGAAGATGAACTATAAAGTAATTTAATAATAATGCTTCTACAAATAACACAACATAAAGACAGTTTGGATGGTTTGCAGCAATCAGTTGGAAATGAAAATCTTATACTATTTCTAATCTTTGCAATTGGAACATTAATCCTATTTTTTTTTATAATAAGGAGTTTTATTAAAAAAGAAGAACTAGAAAGAGAAAACAGACAAGCTGTAGAAAAAAAATCAAACCCCACATATAACAAAAGTAAAACAGATATTGCTTCAGAAAAGCTTCATGATATTACACTAAATAGTTTATATGAAACAACAGAATTAGAAGCGGGCGAGGCTCAAATTATAAAACAAGAAAGTATGACTAACAATAAAATTGTAAAATCAAAACAACTCTCAAAGAACACTATAGCCTTTACAAGTAATCAAGGACACGAAGACAATACAAAATGGGGTGTTATGAATAATGAAACTCAAGAAGTAATATTAAAGGAAGATTATATTCAGATATCTTACGACCCTAATTCTAAAGTATACATTTGTAGTAAAAATATTATTATTAAGGTGAAAAATGAAAATGTTCAAATTGAAAACTTGGAGAATTATTCACCTTATAAAAAAGAATTATTGTATTGTGTTTATGATGAAAATTTTAACTCTCTAATTCCTTATAAATATAAATATATAGAAATTGTTAATGGTAAATACTTTTTCATTAGAGATGAAAATTGGAATCTTGGTGTTTTAGATATTAGTGGCAATATTATTATTGATTTATTGTATAATAAAATATGGGGGGATAGTGAAGGTCATTTTTTTGTGTTTAGTGATAAATATTCAGGTGAGGTTGGATATTTAGATTTTAATGGTAAGGTTTGTTTTGGTTACAATTACTCCCCATCAAAAAACAAATTAAGCGGTCGAAAAAACACGAAAATATTTGGCTTTGATAGTTTACCATTTGATGAATATATGTATGAACAAGATGTTTATACTCCTTATCATTTAATAGTAAAAAAAGGTAATTATTATGGCATTATTGATATTTCTGGTAAAATTCTATTGCCATTTGAATATGATGACATAGATGAAAGTTTGGAATCAATTCTTACTTTAAGAAAAGATGGAAAAGTTTTTAGAAAGTTATTTGAGGATATTGTTGATGAATATTTGAATAACAATATACTGAAAATTGAAAACAAAAATAAAACATAAAAAAGTCATTTGGTTGATTTTTAAAATATTTATACATTTACTGAATAAAATGACTATTATGAAAAAGACAATTACATTTCTCATTATGACAATCCTAACAGGGTTGGTATTTGGACAAACTTCATACGATATTGGTTTTCAAAGTGGATATAAAGCAGGCTATTGTTATAACGACTTTGGTTGTATAGCACCAACCCCACCAATTACTCCAATACCACATATTGGAGAAAGTTATGACAGTTATCAAGATGGCTATAACAGAGGTTTTAAAAAAGGACAAGAAAACAAACAAAATAGTAAAAGCATTGAAAATCAATCACCTTATTACCAACCAGTTCAAACAACATATAAGAGTCAGTATGTGCCAGAAGATCTAAATGCAATAAAAGATGCACTAGAAAGACGAAGTGCAGCATACGAACAAAACCTAAAATATATTGATATGTTGATTGATTGGATTTATGATCTTAAGTCAAAAACAACAGATGAAAAGTTTAAAGATTCTATGAATGAACATTATTTAACTCTTAGGTCCTTTGACGGAAAAGACTTATCGCTAATGAGAAATCAAATCAGGCAGGTTGAATTAAGTATTAAAGAAGATATTGATGATTATAACGAACGAATCAGTAATCCTACTCAATATTGGGATAAAGCAGAAAAATATTATAATGACCAAAAATATTGGGCAGCAATTATTAATTACGATAAAACTTTAGAAACATTTCAAAAATGTTCAGGTTGTTATTTAAAAAAAGGCTATTCATACCAAATGCTTGGAGATTGGAAAAAAGCTGATGAAAGTTATTCAAAATTTATTGAAATTGAACCAACCAATGTGATAGGTTATGTTTTAAGAGGTTGGGCAAAGTATTATCAAAATAATTATAATGCAGCATTGGCTGATTTTAATACACAAATTAAATTAGAACCAACAGCAGAAGCTTATTACAATAGAGGTTCTGCAAAGTCAGGATTAAATAATCATAATGCTGCAATAATTGATTATCAAAAAGCTATTGAAATAAATCCAAAATTTTCAATGGCATATAATAATATTGCATTTTCAAGATACTTGCAAAAGAATTTTACACAAGCTCTAAAAGATGTTAATAAGGCTATAGAATTAGATAAAATGAACCATGTTGCTTATGGTACAAAGGCAGAAATTTATTTTGAATTAAGTGAATATGAAAATGTTATTGAAAACTGTAATATATCTATAAACCTTAAGCCAGACTACAATTATCCTTATCTATACAGAGGTAGAGCAAGATATAATACTAAAAACAAGTATGGAGCATGTGAAGATTGGGAGAAAGCTCTTGAATTAGGTCTTTCAGAAGCTAAAGATTATATTTCAAAATACTGTAATTAAAACAAATGAAAAAATTTATTAATGAAAGAGATCATAAACAATATATTAAAAAAACTTGATGATTTAGAATTAGATTTTCAAAATAATAAAGGAATTATTTTAACGGAGTATGATCTTCAATGTTTGCTCTTTCATAAAATTTATGATTTATTTCAACATAATCAAGAAACTTTTGACAGTCATATTTTAGGTAGTCCTTTACATTCTGAAATAAAATTTTTTAATGAAAATGGAAAGTTATTTTACAGGCCTGATTTAACCATAATAGAACCAAAAAACTATTCTATAATTCATTCTATTTCAGATTTTATTATTAAAGAAGAAAAAATAGTATATAAACCTACATCATCTAAAGAATTTGAATTTTGTGGTAATTCAATAATTATTGAATTAAAATTTTGTCGTGCTAAAAATGGAATTACTAGAATTGATAGCTTTAAGACTGATTTAATGAAAATTAAAAAAATTAAACAATTGGTTGAGAAAGATGGTAAAAGTAAGATTTATGGGATTATTGCTATATTCAATAAGACAGACATTAAAAATAATAGTTTAGTTAATTTTTTAAGTTCAAGTGATACAGAACCTGATATTAAAGTCAAATATTTTTCGGGTAAATTTTAATGATGAAAATTCTCTCCTCCGCTGCCGCCAGCGTCCACGCTGGTGGTGTTAAGTAAAATCTGCTGCTGCTGTTAGTTTAGCAAAGTTTACAGTTCCACTCTATTGCAGTAGAAAATTCCTAGCATTACAACTACTTTATAAAAAAGAAAGACCTGACAGGTTTCCAAAACCTGTCAGGTCTATAAGTTGTAGTAAATAACTTTCCAAAAGTTGGTTGTAAGTATGTTAAACTCCCTTCACATCAATAAACAACTCATCCAATTGTTGTTGGGCTATGGTAGCAGGAGCATCTATCATTACATCCCTACCGTTGTTGTTTTTCGGGAAGGCAATAAAATCTCTAATGGTTTCTTGTCCGCCAAACAAAGCACAAAGTCTATCAAAACCTAAAGCAATCCCACCGTGTGGTGGAGCTCCATATTCAAAAGCATTCATTAAAAAGCCAAATTGAGCTTGAGCTTCTTCTTTGGTAAAACCAAGTAAGTCAAACATTCTAGATTGTACTGTTCTATCGTGAATACGAATAGAGCCACCGCCTATTTCAGTTCCGTTTAATACTAAATCGTAAGCATTAGCCCTTACTTTTCCGGGGTCGGTTTCCAATAAATGTAAGTCTTCTGTTTTTGGAGAAGTAAAAGGGTGATGCATCGCATGGTAGCGACCACTTTCTTCGTCCCATTCCAATAATGGAAAATCATATACCCACAATGGAGCATATTCATTAGGGTTTCTTAAACCTAATTCGTTGGCTAAGTGCAAACGCAAATCGTTCATTTGTTTTTGAGTTGCAGCCAAATCACCACTTAATACCAATATTAAATCGCCAGCTTTGGCGTTGCATTTTTCTGCCCAAGCTTTTAAATCTGCTTCACTATAAAATTTATCTACGGAAGATTTATAAGTACCATCTTCATTGCAACGTAAATAAACCAATCCTTTTGCTCCAACTTGCGGTCTTTTAACATAATCAGTAAGTGCATCCAATTGTTTTCTGGTAAAAGAAGCACAATCTTCGGCAACAATAGCAATTACGGTTTCAGCACTGTCAAAAACATTAAAACCTTTGTTTTTAGTAACATTATCAATGTAGTTAAAGGTCATTCCAAAACGAATGTCGGGTTTGTCGCAACCGTAGTTTAGCATGGCATCAGCATAGCTCATTCTTGGGAATGCTTTTAATTCAATGTTTTTCACTTTTTTGAAAAGATAATCCATCATTCCTTCAAAAGTGTTTAAAATATCTTCTTGTTCCACAAAAGCCATTTCGCAGTCAATTTGTGTAAACTCTGGCTGACGGTCGGCACGTAAATCTTCATCTCTAAAACAACGTACAATTTGGTAGTAACGGTCGTAGCCGCTAACCATTAACAATTGCTTAAAGGTTTGTGGCGATTGTGGTAAAGCGTAAAATTGTCCGGGGTTCATTCTACTTGGTACCACAAAATCTCTTGCTCCTTCGGGAGTAGATTTAATTAAGTAAGGCGTCTCAATTTCTAAGAATTCTATGGCATCTAGGTATTTTCTAATTTCAATGGCTAATTTGTGTCTTAGCTCAAGGTTTTTTCTAATAGGATTTCTTCTTAAATCTAAGTAGCGGTATTGCATACGCAATTCTTCACCGCCATCGGTTTTATCTTCGATGGTAAAAGGAGGAGTTTTACTTTTGTTGAGTAAAGTAAATTGCTCGACAATAATTTCTATTTCTCCTGTAGGAATATTGTTGTTTTTGCTTTCACGCTCAATTACTTTACCTGTAATTTGTATTACATCTTCTCTACCTAGCGATTTAGCAGTTTTGGTATGTTCCTCACCAAACACCAACTGAGTAATACCGTAGCGGTCTCTCAAATCAACAAAAGTCATTGCTCCTAATTCACGTGATTTTTGTATCCATCCGCAAAGGGTAACTACTTCATTAATATTGCTTAAACGCAATTCTCCATTGGTGTGTGTTCTGTACATGTTTTTCAGTAAAAAATTAAAATGCGAAATTAAACAATTCAGCAAGAAAGTAGTTGTGAGGGAAGAATAAAATTTGGAACGAGACCTGACAGGTCTATTTATAGTAAAAAACAACATTTATCTATCAAAATAGTTATATTTGAAATGTGATTACAGTAGTTCAATGAAGAAAATATTATTTATAGTCATTACATTTTTTATGTTTTTGAGTTTATACTCTCAACAAAGTTTTTATGACATTGAGAACATAAAAAAGCTATCCACTAATTCTAATAAAATATATGGAGTTACTGTGATGAATGCTAAAATAAGACCTGCTCCAACGCCAGCTGAAGAACCTATTGAATATCTGGATTTATTAGACACTGTTCAGTTAATAGATTATTATGAGGGTTATTGTGCGGTAAAATATAATAACACTTATGGTTATCTTTCAGAATTGTTCTTGGAACATACTCCTATAGTTGAAAAATTTAGAGATTCTTTATTAGTAGAAAAACAATTTGAAAAAGCAGTTGAATTAGAGATTAAACAATTGAATGATAAAGCTAAAGCATTAACCGACTGGTATAATGATAGTATAAAACGTATTGAGGAAGAAAAAAGAGTAGTAGAGGATAAGATTGTTTACAGAAAATTGGATTATCTTTTGAGTTTCTCTATAGAACATCAATGGAATTTATTGATTAATATTAGAGGTTTTGTGGGCTATATTGAAGATGAGAGCAAGAAGGGTAAACATAAAGAGCATATAATGTGTTCTTGTGGAGATCGTAAAGGTGTTTTTATAGAAAATAAATATTGGCAGCTGTTTTTTACACAACCCAAATCATCATTAGTACCTTTTCTTATTGATAAAATGAATGATACATTAGCAACTAGACTATATAGATATGAATTATTAACAGAAGGGGAGCTTGCTGTTTATTGTCTTGAATTTATTTATAAAAAAAATTGGTATAATTTATCTAAAGAATATCCGAGTAATACTTCAAACAAAAAAAACAAACCTGATTTTTATTATAGAGATAAGGAACTATTATTTTTAGATAGGCTTCTAAAAAACAAAGATAAACTCAACAGTTTACAAAATCATTGGAGAGTATTATATAAGAAAAAACCTAAGTAATTTTTTATAGAAGACCTGACAGGTTTCTAAAACCTGTTAGGTCTGAGAAAGTTAAATCACATCATAATCTACCACTAACTTATCTGAAGCAGGATGAGCTTGGCAAGTTAAAATAAATCCATCCGCTACTTCTTCATCAGATAGTGCGTAGTTCATTTCCATGGTAGCTTTTCCTTCAACAATTTGGGCTTTACAAGTGCAACAAACTGCTCCTTTGCAAGAAAAAGGGGCATCTGCACCTTGTTCAATAGCAGTATCTAAAATAGTTGCTCCTTTACTGTCCAAATCGAACTCAAATTCTTCGCCATCCATAATAACGGTAACGTGGCTTGTTCCTTCGTAAGAAGATTCAGGAGCTGCTTGTTCAAGCGATCCTGCTTTTTTAACGGGAGTAGTAAACAGTTCAAAATGAATTTTTTCATCAGCAACTCCCATCTTTTTAAAGGTTTCGTTTACGGTGTTTATCATCGCTTCTGGTCCGCAAATATAAAAACCATCAGCTTTTAGTATTTCTAAGTTTAATTTAATGAAGTCGTTCATTTTCTGCTCATCTATTCTACCACACTGAATGGGAGTTAATTGCTTGGCAGCACCTTCATCGTAAGTAAAATGTACATTAAAATGATTAGGATGATTAGCAGCTAATGCTTCTAATTCTTGTTTAAAAATGGTGTTTTCTTCGTTTACATTCCCATAAAATAAGGTAAATTTTCCTCCGGCTTTAATAACAGATTTTAACAAGGAAAAAACAGGGGTAATACCACTTCCGGCAGCTACACCAACAATGTTAGCGGCATGATTTTTTGCTACAAAATTTCCGGCAGGAGGCATCACTTCTAATACATCGCCCACTTTTAACTCATCGTTTAAAAATCCCGACATTTTACCGTTGTCAATTTTCTTCACACCAATTCTTATTTCTTCCTCAAAAGGAGTGCTACAAATGGAATACGATCTTCTGATATCTTCACCGTTAATGGTTTTCTTAACCGTTACGTATTGTCCTGATTCAAAAGCAAAAGTGTTTTTTAAATCCGCAGGAAGTTCAAATGCTATAGAAACCGCTTGAGGTGTTTCTTTTCTAATATCTTTAATTTTTAGGGTATGAAAATGACTCATTCTTTCTGTTTTTCATTTTAATTCGGACAAAAGTAATATTATTTCAAAAGAATAATCGAACTCAGGTTGTAAAAATGAGAGACTAAATGAAATTGCTAAAAAATTAGTGAATTGGTTAAAAAATAACAGCCTGACAAAAATCAGTTAATTGTTGATTATTTTTTCATTAAATTTGGGCAACCAAATACAAACACATATAACAATATGGATGAACAACAAAAATTAGAAGCGTTTCAGGCAAAAATTGATGCAGAAATTAAGATAGAACCTAAAGATTGGATGCCTGAAGAATATAGAAAACATTTACAACGTCAAATTTCACAACATGCTCATTCGGAAGTGATTGGTATGCAGCCGGAAGGAAACTGGGTATTGAGAGCTCCTTCATTAAGAGCTAAAGTAGTGTTGTTGGCAAAAATTCAGGATGAAGCTGGACATGGACAATATTTGTATGCAGCTGGCGAAACGTTGGGTAAAAGCAGAGATGAGTTTATTGAAGAATTACAGACCGAAAAAGCAAAATATTCCAGTATTTTTAATTACCCAACATTAACTTGGGCAGATATGGGAGCTGTAGGTTGGTTAGTTGATGGAGCTGCTATTGTTAATCAGGTATCCTTACAAAGAACTTCTTACGGGCCTTATGCTAGAGCAATGGTAAGAATTTGTAAAGAAGAAAGTTTTCACCAAAGACAAGGATATGAAATTATTGCCCACATGGCAAAAGGAACACCAGAGCAAAAAGCTATGGCTCAAGATGCATTGAATAGATTATGGTGGCCATCATTAATGATGTTTGGTCCGCATGATGCTGATTCTCCAAACTTAGGCAATGGTGTGAAATGGAAAATTAAACGTGAAACCAATGACGAATTACGTCAGAAGTTTATAGATAAAACCGTTCACCAAGCAGAAGTAATCGGATTAACTATTCCTGATCCAGATTTAAAATGGAATGAAGAAACAGGTCATTATGATTACGGTAAAATTGATTGGGATGAGTTTTGGAATGTTGTAAAAGGTAATGGACCATGTAATAAACAACGTTTAGAGCATCACAAAAGAGCTCATAATAATGGCAAATGGGTAAGAGAAGCTGCGTTGGCTTATGCTCAAAAACAAAAAGCTAAACAAATGGTGGCGTAATTAGTTAAAAGAAAAATTAGTTAAAAAAATAAGATATATCATGAGTGAACAAATTAAAGATAATCAAGGTGATGTTTGGGAAGTTTTTGTACAAAGCAAACCAGGATTGCCTCATAAACATGCAGGAAGTTTACATGCAACAGATAAAGAAATGGCGTTGCAAAATGCTAGAGATTTATACACTAGAAGAAACGAAGGGACCTGTATTTGGGTAGTACCTTCAAATTTTATAGTTTCATCATTACCAGAAGATAGTGATTCATTTTTTGATCCTTCGGATGATAAAATTTACAGACATCCTACGCATTACGTAATGCCAGAGGGAGCAAAGCATATATAAAAATGTTTGAAGTTTAACGTTGCTTCATATTGTATCGTTAAACCTCAAACCTCAAACTTTTAATTAAAATGACACAACAAGACGCATTAATAAATTACTGTTTAAGATTAGGAGATTCTAGTTTAATATTAGGTCAGAGAATGGCAGAATGGTGTAGCAATGGACCTACGTTAGAAGAAGACATTGCACTAACCAATATTTCATTAGATTTATTCGGACAAGCAAGAACCATGTTGACTTATGCTGCTAATTTAGAAGGCAAAGGCAAAACAGAAGATGATTTAGCTTATAGAAGAAGCGAAAGAGAATATTTCAACACCTTACTTTCAGAAAGACCTAATGGACACTTTGGTGATACTATTGCTAGAAATTTCTTACATGATGCTTTTTTGTATCATTTATATACCGCATTAAAAAATAGTAAAGATGAAACTATTGCTGCTCATGCGGCAAAATCTATTAAAGAAATAGCCTATCACTTACGTCATACAGGAGAGTGGGTAGTCCGTTTGGGTGATGGAACTGAAGAAAGTCACCAAAAAATTCAACAATCATTTGATGATTTATGGATGTTTACAGGCGATTTGTTTGAGATGAACGAAGTTGACGAGCTCTTAATTAAAGCAGGTATTGCAGTAGATTTGAATGAAGTGAAAAAAAATTGGGATAGCACTATTAACGAAGTCCTACAACGAGCCACACTAGAAAGACCAAAAGACGATTACATGCAAACTGGCAGATTAAAAGGAATGCACTCAGAATATTTAGGTCACTTACTTACCGATATGCAATACTTGCAAAGAGCCTACCCCGATGCTACTTGGTAGTTTGTGTAGTATTTTTAAGGTATGAATTTGAAAGAAAAATATACAGAACAAGCTATTTGGGATATGATAGCTCAAATTCCTGATCCTGAAATTCCTGTTATAACTATTGAAGAATTAGGGGTTTTACGGAAAGTGGAGGTGCTTTCTGACAAAGTAGAAATAACTATTACTCCCACTTACACGGGCTGTCCTGCTATGAAAATGTTTGAAGATGATATCTTAAAAACACTTCATGATAATGGCATTGAGAATGCAGCAATTAAAATGGTTTACACCCCTGCTTGGACAACCGATTGGATGAGCGAAGCAGCCATGAAAAAACTTAAAGATTATGGAATTGCTCCTCCTGTAAAAGGAACAGAAGACAAAGGTGTGTTATTTGGTTCTGGACCTAAAGAAGTTCAATGTCCGCAATGTGGTTCAAAAAATACCGAACTAAAAAGTCAATTTGGCTCTACCGCTTGCAAAGCACTTTACCAATGCAAAGATTGTTTAGAACCTTTCGATTACTTTAAATGCATCTAACCTTTATTTTAGGATTATGATTTTCAATGAGTTTTTGTAGTTTACAAATACCTTATCTGTTTTGTATTTTTATTTCCAGTAGTTAAATTCGCAAAACGAAATTTTAATCTAAAAGGTATAAAAACAACAAACTATGAAATTATTTAACAGACTTTTCACGCTATTTTGTTTGGTAGGGGCGACTTCATTGACAGTTCAAGCTCAACAGCAACCAGAGAAATGTGGATTTAATCATGCAGTAGAATTTTTAAATCAGCAAAATCCAAATTACAAACAACATATAAATGCAGCTTATCAGCAATGGGTAATTGAGGCGAATGCTAAGCAAATCAAAAACGATAAGTCTATTTATGTTATTCCTGTAGTTTTTCATGTTGTATGGAATTCCAATAATTCACAAGAAAACTTAGATGATAGTGTACTAATAGAGCAAATAAATGTGTTGAATGAAGATTTTAGAAGACTAAATGCAGATACTTCCAACATGAGACCTGGTTTTGCCCCTTTAGTTGGTGACGGACAAATAGAGTTTCAATTGGCTTGTAAAGACCCTAATGGAAATCCTACTGATGGGATTGTAAGAGTGCAGACATCTACTACTTTTGGAGGAGGGTTTTTACCTGATATGGCATCTATTGCTAAAATACAAAATACCAGTCAAGGTGGTTCTGATGCTTGGAATACATCAGAATATTTAAATATTTGGGTGGGTGATATTAATGGAGGTAGTGCAACTCCTTCATTGTTAGGTGTCGCAACTCCACCAGCAGGACTATCTAATTGGCCAGCAAATTCTATTCCGCCAGAATTAACAGATGGAGCCATTATTCATTATAGTGCATTTGGAAGAAATAATCCAGTAGCAATGACTGCAACTGTGGTAAATGGAAGAACAGTTACACATGAAGTTGGTCATTATTTAGGTGTTAGACATACAGCTGAAAATACTTTTGGGGGAATTTTTGGAAGCATTTGTGGGGATGATGATGGGTTAAACGACACACCAAACTGTGACCAATCTCAACAAGGGTGTAATACAAGCAGAAACTCTTGTACTGATACTATTCCAGGAATTGGAGATTTGCCAGACATGGTAGAAAATTACATGGATTATTCAGATCAAACTTGCCAAAATAGTTTTACTATCGGACAAATAAATATAATGAGAAGTGTGTTGCAAAACGAAAGAAATGGTTTGTTAACTTCTCAGGCATTGGTAAATTGTACCGTTGGAATTGAAGAAAATTTATTGGAAAACCAAGTTGCTGTTTATCCTAATCCAAGTAACGGAATTGTTACAGTAGATGTAAAAAACCAAGAAAATGCAACAGTAATTTTCTTTAACGCTATAGGACAAAGTGTTCAGCCGAAGTTAATTGGAAATCAACAATATCAGTTGGATGAGAAAGGAATTTATTTTGTAACTGTTCAAACTACAAAAGCCAGTATTACTAAGAAAGTTGTAGTTCAGTAAAAATTGGTTATTATAATTTGTAAAAAAACCTGTCAGGTTCTATTAAACCTGACAGGTTTTTTTATTCTCCCCAGCGATACGATTTACTATCCAACCCTATTAAATCAATTACTCTGTCCACTACCGTTTTAGCAACGGCTTCTATGGTAGTTGGCTGACTGTAAAATGAAGGGGTTGCCGGACAAATAATGCCTCCAGCTTCCGTTACGGCTTTCATATTATTGATGTGAATGAGGTTGTAGGGAGTTTCTCTGGCTACCAACACTAATTTTCGTCTTTCTTTTAAGATTACATCTGCAGCCCTAGTAAGCAAATCATTGGAAATTCCATTGGCTATACGCCCTAATGTCCCCATAGAACATGGAATTACAATCATGGTGTCGTACTTTGCAGAACCCGAAGCAAAAGGAGCATTAAAATCATTTTTATGATAAAAGGTAAATGGAAACTGCGAGTAATTTTCATTATTAAGTTCGTGTTGCCAAACGGTTTTAGCGTTGTCAGACATAATTACACCAACTTCAATATTTTCTTGTTTAGATAAAAATTTTAACAATAATTCGGCATAAATAGCACCCGAAGCACCTGTAATCGCTATAACAATCTTTCTTTTTTCCATGAATTAGTTTTTACCGATTAACTGATAACGAATACTAAAGTTTAAATCTACATTGTACCAACCTCTGTTGAACAGTTTGTTTAAAAAGCCTATATTTTGATCTAGATTATTAAAATCTCTAATAGGAACCAATGAGTTTTTAGTTCTAAAGTTGATGATAAAATTATCGTTAACATGGTATTCCAATCCTAATACTCCGCCAATATCTGCACTTTTAAAAGGATAAGGATTTTGTTGAATGTTTACTTCACCAAATTGGTCTTCCATTTTTACATTTAGTAAGTAACCGTAATATCCTCCTAATTCAAAAAAGAAAGATTTGTGTCGATACCTTACTACTAATGGAATTTCCAAATAATTTAGACGTAAGTTAAAAGATCTAAAATCTCCATTGGCTGGGTCGGGAACTTTTCTAGCTCCTTTACCAATATAATAAATTTCGAACTGCATAGAAACATGGTCGGAAAAATCGGTATTGGTAAATGCACCAAGTATTAATCCTGGTTTTTTGTATCCGCCATAACCATCTCCTTCTACCTGAGCGGCACTAACCCCTAAAATAGCTCCCGATTTAAAAGTTTGTGAAAAACCATTAAAACCAATAAAAATAAGTGCTATTAAAAGTAGTTTTTTCATTAATGATGAAGTTGGTTGCTGTTAAAGTTAAGCAAATTAATTGTTATAGGTAAGCAGGTCTTGTCCGATATCTTTTCTGTAATACTTCTTTTCAAACTGAATTTTTTCCGCATTTTTAAAAGATTTTTCCAGTGCTTCTTCTAAAGAATTTCCAAATGAAGTAACAGCAATCACTCTTCCGCCATTGGTAACTACATGGTTATCTTTAATAGTTGTTCCAGCATGAAAAATAGTACTTCCTTCCACATTTTCTAAGCCGTTTATCACTTTTCCTTTTTCGTAGGCTTCGGGGTAACCACCAGATACTAACATTACAGTAGTAGCTGTTTGTGGATTAATTTTTATTTCTTTTTCGTGGAGGGTTTGAGTAGCTACACCATGGAATAAATCTAGTAAATCCGACTCAATTCTTGGAATTACCACCTCTGTTTCGGGATCTCCCATTCTAACATTGTACTCAATTACAAAAGGATTTCCGTTGTTGTTCATCAAACCAATAAAAATAAAACCTTTGTAGTTAATGTTTTCTTTTTTTAAACCTTCAATAGTAGGTTTTACCACTTGTTCTTCTACTTTCGACAAGAAATTTTCATCAGCAAAAGGAACGGGAGAAATTGCTCCCATACCGCCAGTGTTCAAGCCTGTATCGCCTTCTCCAATTCTTTTGTAGTCTTTGGCTGCGGGTAATATTTTATAACTATTGCCATCAGTTAATACAAAAACAGAAAGCTCTATCCCCGATAAAAATTCTTCAATGACTACTTTGGCAGATGCTTCTCCAAATTTTTTATTGCTCAGCATTTCTGTTAATTCGTTTTTGGCTTCGGTTAAATTATCTAAAATTACCACGCCCTTGCCTGCTGCTAAGCCATCTGCTTTTAACACATAAGGAGGAGATAACGTTTCTAAAAAGGTTAATCCGTCATTTAAGGTGTCGTTGGTAAAAGATTGATATTGGGCGGTAGGTATATCATGTTTAATCATGAATTTTTTAGAAAATTCTTTGCTGCCTTCTAATTCTGCACCATCTTTTTGAGGACCAACAATGCCAATGTTTTTAAGTTCGTTATCTGCAAGAAAAAAATCGCAAATACCATTTACTAATGGGTCTTCGGGGCCAACAACAACTAATGAAATGTTGTTTTCCAATACCACTTTTTTTATGGTATCGAAATCATTTACATTAATATTTAAATTGGTAGCAAATTGAGCTGTTCCGGCATTTCCGGGAGCTACAAACAATTTAGTAAGCAAGTTGCTTTCATTAATCTTCCATGCTAAGGCATGTTCTCTACCTCCTGAACCTAAAACCAATACATTCATTGTTACTTTTTTTGATTTGAAGTGCAAAAATAAGTAATACTAGCTTAAAAAGTAGTGTTAAAAAATTGAATTATTCGGCAAAACGATAACCTTTCCCTTTAATGGTTTTGATAATGTTTTCTCCTATTTTTTCTCTAATTTTTCTGATGTGTACATCAATAATTCTAGGGTTGTTATTGTCTGTATTTTCCCATACAGAGTTATAGAGTTCATCTCTAGTAAAAATTCTTTTAGGATTGCTTATGAGAAGATAAAGCAGTTCAAATTGTTTTTTCTGTAGAGCAATTTCTTGGTTATCTTTTTCAATTAAATAGCTCTCTCTGTTTATTTTTATAGAATTGTTGTAGATGTTCGATATAGATTTGTTTTTTGCTATGGTTTTTCTTTTTAATAAAGCAGCTATCTTTTTTAATAGTAATTGTGGTTGTATGGTAGGGGTAATAAAATCATCTGCTCCTGCTTTGTAAGCTTCCACCTGAATGTATTCTTGAGTTTCTTCGGAAACAAGAAGAACACTAGCATTCTCAAATTTATTTTTAATGATTTCGCAGATTTCTATTCCGTCAAATTGAGCCAATTGTAGCTCCACCAAAAAAATATCTTGTTGTTTTTGAGTAATAAGTTCTATAGGTGTGTTTTCAGAAATGATAATGGTTGTAAGGTCAATTTTTTTCTCTTTAAAAAATGCTTGGATGCTTTTTAGCTTTTTTTCGTTGCTAGTTACAATGGTAATAGAGGGCAGTATATGGTTAGACTTTATCATCAACTCAAAAGTAGTTTTACTTTATTTTTGTTGAGTTAAGCTAACTTTATCGACTTATTAAACCTTTTTAATCTTAATGTTAATGAGGTAACTTTAAGTTAATATTGTTTGGGTTAACCCGAATTATTCGTGGGGTTTCGTTATGAAAAGTCAAAACATCAATGAATAAGGGAAGCACAGGGATTTATTTCCGAGGAATTGTAACCCCAATTTTGAGGTAAATAAATTTCGAGCATTTCCTTAGACAACAGGTGGTTTGGCTTTGTAATAGGAATTCCATGAATAATTCGGGTTAAATTCTAGAATAAACACAAAAACTAAAATCATAAGCATGTTTTTCGTCTTTGCTGTGATGTTCTTCATTTGTTTTTTGCCATTTTTTAGTTTCTATTTCAGGAAAAAAGGTATCACCCTCAAAAGCATGATGAACATGTGTAATGTACATTTTATCTACTAAACCTTTGTCTAAAGCTTCTTTATAAATTTGTCCGCCACCAATAATAAAAACTTCTGTTTCATTATTCTTTTTAGCAAATTCAATAGCAGTTTCTAAAGAATTAAGAATCACACAATTTTCTTCTGTAAAATTATTTTGTCGGGTAAGTACTATGTTAGTTCTATTCGCCAACGGACGAAATTTTTCGGGAATAGAAATGTAATTTTTCCTACCGGTAATAATATGATGGTTTAGGGTAGTTTGTTTAAAAAACTGCATATCTTTAGGCAGGTGCCAAATAAGGGTATTGTCTTTACCGATAACATTATTTTCGGCAACAGCCACAATTAGAGATACTATCATAGTTGTATTAGCCATTTTTCGTGTAACTTTTTCATTTCGTCAGTAGCACTTTCGGCTTTAAAAATATAATACCTAATAATAGTTCTAGGTTTCATAGGGATTTTAATGGTCTGAATAATATTGTCTCTACTGATTAAAATATCGAGCATATCACCTTCTTTTTTGTTTTCAGTTATTTCATCATAATTATCCGAAAAACGATAGTCGTCTATTGCCAAAATTTCGTCATTAACATTTAATCCGCCATCATAAGCAGCAGAATTTCTATAAACTGTTCTTATGGTGTTTCCAGAAAGAGAAACTCCTAAGCTTAAACTATTTTCGGTAAGTGGTTCTACTTGAAAGCCAACATAACTAAATAGTGTAGGGTAGTCGAATGTTTCAGTACCGTTAATGTATTTTGCATAAAAATCATCTAAATTTAATCCACTAACTTCTTCCAATGTTTTTTTCATTTCTTCGGAAGTAAATCCTCTACTTTCTTGCTTGTAATACTTGCTGTAAAGGAGTTTCATTACGTCATCTAAAGATTTTTCTCCTTTGGTGTTTTTAATAATCATTAAATCCAACACATTGGCAACTACACTTCCTTTAGTGTAATAGGAAATAGTAGTGTTGTAGCTGTTTTCAGTTGGTCTGTAAGCTTTTATCCAAGCATCAAAACTAGCATGAGCTACCGGCTGAACTTTATTTCCTGGTTGGTTTTCAATACTATTAATAGAAGATGAAAATTTACTTAAGATTTCCTCTTCGGTGTAAATGCCTGCTCTGTAAAGTAGCAATTCGTCATAATAACTGGTAAAGCCTTCCATTACCCAAAGCAGAGAAGTATAATTTTCGTTTGAATAATCAAAAGGACCTAATTCAATAGGTCTAATTCTTTTTACATTCCACAAATGAAAATATTCGTGAGCAACCAAACTTAAAAAGCCTTTGTAAGCAGAACCGCTGTATGTCCATCTGTTCACTTGCAAGGTAGTAGAACTGAGGTGTTCTAATCCGCCACTTCCTCTGGTAAGATTATGAATAATAAAAGTATATTCTTTGTTGGGATTCTCGCCAAAAACATTGGTGCAAGCTTCTACTACTTTTGCCATGTCTTTTTTTAGCGTATCTATATTATAGTTTCCTTCGCCATACATAGCAACATGATGAAGCACTCCTGCAGCAGTAAAATCAAAAGTAACATGATTACCAATTTCAAAAGGAGCATCTACTAATATGTCGTAATTTTCGGCAACATAAACAAAACCTTTTTCTCCTTTGGCTTTAGGTAGAGCGGTACTTACTTTTTTCCAGTCTTTATAAGGATGTATGGTTACTTTAGAATTTTCTTTTTGAGCGGGTTGGTGAGCCATAAATATACTTGTGCCATTAAAATAACCGTGTGAAGCATCTAAAAAACTTGTTCTTACACTCATTTCATAAGCATAAACTTTATACGAAACAGTAATATCAGATTTGTTGTTAGATTTAATTCGCCAAGTATTTTTATTAATTTTTTCGATGTTTAATTCCTTAGCATTTTGTTTAGCAGAAACAGCTTCAACACTTTTAGCAAATTCTCTAATTAAGTAAGAACCAGGAGCCCATGTCGGCATGTAAATATCAACTTCATTTCCTTCATAATTTTTAATTATCATTTTTACTTCAAAGTAATGAGTGTGCGGTTCGCTCATGCTTACTTCATAATCTACATTAGCAGCTTGGTTTTGAGTGGTTAAAAACAATGTAGAAATAATGATTAACAGTACGGATAGGTGTTTCATTTGATTGTAAATTTTATGAATAATGTTTAAATATTGTTAAAAGTAAAATTAGCTAATAATATTTAGTAAAAAAAGTGGTTTTAAATAACTATATTTACACTACAAAATTGAAACATATTAGATAAATAAAAAGTATAATGTTGTTATTAATAAGACTGACAGACTTTTAAAAATAAAAAACTAACTACCTATGAAAAAAAGTAAACTTGAATATGCAAAAACCATTTTGAAGAAAGTGAGTTTTGATATCAAATTATTTAGAAAAGAACTAGCAAAATCATATCAATACCTAATGGAAGATGAAATAAAGGAATTAATGAATTGGGTAGAGAAAAATTTTGGTCAGCAATATTGTCTCACACCTATTTACGTTAAAAATAATTAGTTTTTTAATTACTGTTTTTCAAATAATTAAGTAAAAATGTTTTTCTATGCTTTTTTTGCATAAATTTGCTTTTTATAAATTAATAATTTTTTACAATGAAAAACGGTACAATTAAATTTTTTAATGATGAAAAAGGTTGGGGATTTATTACTCCAGAAGACGGAAGTAAAGATATCTTCGTTCACCATTCATCTAGTAATCAACCATTAAATGAAGGCGACAACGTTTCTTTCGATATCGAAGATAGCGATAGAGGACCAAAAGCCATTAATGTGCAAGTTCAATAAGAAATATATATTTTTTATTATTACTAAAAAACCCATCGATAAAATCGATGGGTTTTTTTTATGCAATTTTATGTAAGTTTGTTATTGTAAACAAAAAGATTTTATTTTAAAAATGAGTAATGACAAACGTATTGATGCATATATAGCAAAATCTCAAGAATTTGCTCAGCCTATTTTAAATCATTTAAGAGGGTTAATTCATCAAGCAATACCAGAAGTTGAAGAAACCATAAAGTGGGGCATGCCTTTTTTCGATTATAAAGGTCCATTGTGCAACATGGCAGCATTTAAAAAACATGTGGTTTTTGGCTTTTGGAAAGGAAACCTTATAAAAGATCCTAAAGGTGTTTTAACGCAAAGAGCTGCCGATGGAAGCAATGCTATGGGGCATTTCGGAAAAATTACCTCTTTAAATTATTTACCTTCGGATAAAATAATTTTAAATCTGATTACTCAGGCAAAAAAACTTAATGATGACGGTGTGAAGCTACCACCCAAAAAAGCAATAGCTAAAACATTAGACATTCCAGATGATTTTACAAAAGCGTTAAAAAAGAACAAAAATGCCCTAACAACTTTTGAAAACTTTAGTTATACTAACAAAAAGGAATATGTAGAATGGATTACTGATGCCAAAACTGAAAAAACCAGGAATCAGCGTTTAATAACAGCTATTGAGTGGATGGGGGAAGGAAAAGTAAGAAATTGGAAATACATTAAAAAATAAAAAACATGCAAACACAAGCTACAACTCCAAATGAGTATATAGAAAAACTTCCTGAAGACAGAAAAGAAGTTATTCAGCAACTTAGAAATACTATAAAACATGCATTACCAAAAGGTTTTGAAGAAGTAGTGAGTTATGGCATGTTAGGTTATGTTGTGCCGCATAGTGTTTACCCTAGTGGATATCATTGCGACCCTAAACAACCGTTGCCTTTTATGGGATTGGCTTCGCAGAAAAATCATATCGGCTTTTACCACATGGGACTTTATGCTGATGAAAAATTATTAACTTGGTTTACTACCAACTATCCTAAACATTGCAAAACTAAGTTAGATATGGGGAAAAGTTGCATAAGGTTTAAAAAACCAGAAAATATTCCTTTTGAACTATTAAGCGAATTGGTTCAAAAAATGACTGTAGCAGATTGGGTGAAAATTTATGAGAAAAATCTGAAGAGATAACAAAAAGACTTCTATAATTTTATAGAAGTCTTTTTGTTGTGATTAATATAATACCAAGCTAATTAATTGAAATATTTCCAAATTTATATTCTTTACCTCTAACACCATAAATAATTAATGTATTGTCATCTATTTGCATAAACTTTTTTGGTTGTAATATAATTTTATCATTTTCTTTATTTTTAAACAAGGGAACTCTTTTTAAATAGCCTTCTTCATTAATATTAACTAAGGTAGCAATAGATTTTTTAATCCTAACTGGTTTAATTTTTTTCTCGTTAGCTTTTAAAATTTCAATGTTGGCAGGGTGGTCATTAAAAATGATGTTTAAGTTATTTGTTGTTGTATTAAAGTTGACAGCATAAGAGAGGTAAAATCCTGAACCATCAAAAGACTTTTTTGGAATTTTTCTTATCCATTCAATCTCTCCTTTTGGATTTACATTTACTACTATAATATCATTATAATGATATACATAATGAGTTGTTGTAGCTCCTGTTTGGGGGTTTGTGGTTGTGTGAACAGTTACATAGTATTTTTCTGCAATTAAATATGCACCTCCATCTTTTTTAGCATAAAAATAATCAAACACATAGCTTGTTAAACCTTTTCCTTTATCAGCTCTCCTTTCTCCAAGTTCATCAACCATAAAATCTTTATCAAAAGCTTTTGTAGAAGATTGAGTTACATTTGTTGTTTTAATATCAATAGACATGTAAAAAATACCATTGACACTACCTGTTGTTCTATCATCAGAGTAAAATCCTCCTACATATAATTCTCCTTTAGCTTCGTTTAAATCATAATAAATGTCAGAAACCCATTTGTTTTTCAGTTTTATTTCATATTGTTTAAACTCCGCTTCTTTGTATTTATATGCAAGTATCGTATATGTTTTTGCTTGCTCGTGTTTCGTTTCTTTTTCTCCTTTGGATTTATCTGGGTATATAGTAGAAAGCATAAAAACGTTTCCTTCATTATCAACAACATAATCATTTATTTCAAAGTTTTTATCTCTATATGGTAATTTTACATCTTTTTCCCAAAGTATATTAAGTGAGTTGTCAAATACTTTATACGAAAACTTTTCATCAGCATATTTATCGTAAGTAGGGCTATAATAAAATAAAAGTTTCGTGCTATCTTTAGAAAGTACAAAATCCATAGATAATGATTTTTTTCCATCAGTTTCTCTTTCATCTAGTAATTTAAACTTGCTACCTACTTTTCCTTTTTCATCAATTGGATAAGCAAAAGCATAACTCTTATTGTTTTTTCTATCATTATAAGAAGCTAATAAAATGGGGATATTGTTTAATAATATAATACTTTCATAAGTTAAAAAATCTTTTCCCTTTTTAGGAATTAATAACTCTTTAGAGTATTTTAATTTCATTTGTTTATCATACTTTTCTATGATAGGGCCTGTGGAAGAACCTCTAGTTCCTCTAACAATATAAAAGTGACTTCCATCATCACCTATAATATTACTAGATGTTACTTTTGGTGGTGTTTTATAAGTGGGACCCCACTTTACTGTTACATTTTTTTGAGCTGATACAATAACCGAAGCTATTAAAAAGAAAACTAGTAGAAAATTCTTCATAGATAATTGATTTATATTGTTTTAAATGTTAATGATTAGTTTAAGATGCAATAAATGTAGTAAAAACATTTTAAAAACCTACTTTTTTTTTAGTTTTACCTATATGAAAAAGATAAAAACATTATTGTTGTTTATGCTCTTAATAGGGCACGTAGTAGCACAAGATACCATTAAAACTAGTGTAATAGTATTTGATCACGATGATGTTGATAAAATAATAAGCTCTGATGGCACCAAAAGTTTACGTAAAAAGAATGCGTTAAAAATTAATCCACTTTTAATTTTAAATGGAGAAATTCCAATTTATTATGAAAGAGCTATTAGTGATAGATTTTCAGTTGAATTTGCTATAGGGTTAACATTTGTTGATTTTATGGGAAATAATATGAATGCATTTTTTTCTGATGGAGATTCTGAAGGAAGAGTTAGTGCAGGAGAAGATGTTACTGAGAAAATAAACAATAACCTATCCTTTAAATCAGGACTTCGGTACTATTTAGATGATGTTATTTTAGAAGATTATTATTTTGCTGTTGAATTTGCTCATAGGGCATTTTCTAGAGAATTGATAATTGACGAGGATCAATATGGACCAACAGGTTATAATTTAGGTTATTCTGTTAAAAAAGAATTTGATGAAATTCAGATACACAATGAAATGAAGTTAATTTTTGGAAATCAAACACATAGTTATTCGGGTAATTTTTTTATGGATTATTATATTGGAGTTGGATTAGATATGTTTATAAAAGAAGAAGCACGAGAAGATTATAGTGCATCTAATGGATTTGTTAGAAGTTACGTTTTAAAAAAAGAAGAAGGAATTAAACCTAGGTTTTATTTTGGATTTAAAATGGGCTTTTTGTTTTAATTGAATAAAAAAGCTCAACTTTTAAAAATTGAGTTTCTTCATGATCCCAGAAAACTCCGCTTTGTAAAACCACAAAAGGAACATCCACTAACTTTCAAAAAAAAACGAGTTTTCATATTGAAAACTCGTTTCGTTCCACTTTTTTGTGGTTTTATTCGTGACCCCGGAGGGATTCAAACCCCCAACCCTCAGAGCCGAAATCTGATGCTCTATTCAGTTGAGCTACGGAGCCTTAAGTGGAGTAGATCAACTAAATCCAAAAAAATTCAGTTGAGCTACGGAGCCTTAAGTGGAGTAGATCAACTAAATCCAAAAAAATTCAGTTGAGCTACGGAGCCTTAAGTGGAGTAG
>CALCHN010000077.1 GCA_937901255.1 uncultured Flavobacteriales bacterium
GTTTTTCGTTTGATACATTCACAGGAAATATAATGATTGCCGATGTAGGACAAAATACATCCGAAGAAATCAACAAAGTTTCTGTAACTCAAGCAGGTGTTAATTACGGTTGGCGATGTTATGAAGGCAACGACCCTTACAATACTTCAGGTTGTGCTGCTGCAACCACTATGACTTTTCCCGTTGCTACCTATAGTTTGGCTGGTATTTATTGTTCTATTACTGGTGGTTATGTTTACCGCGGTGCATCATATCCCTCTTTAACAGGACTTTACTTTTTTGCAGATTTTTGTGCCGACCAAATTGGAACAATGGATGCTAACGATGCTATTACTTGGAGCTCTACTTTTTCTAATGTTGCTTTTACATCTTTTGGAGTAGACTTTCAGAATGAATTGTATATTGCGTCATCTCAAAACGGAACTATTTAGTCGCTCCTTAAAATATGCTTAACATGTTGAATATTAGTATTTTAATCAATATTTCACTTGTGTTTTATTGCAGGATTTTGTATCTTAGAGCTTTAAAACCTTGCAAATATGTTGGGAAAAAACCCTGAAAAACTGCCGGAATTATTCCGCCCGATGTTGGTGGATTTTATTGACGATAAGCACGAACTCGTTTTGCTTTCAGAAAAAATTGATTGGAATTATTTTGAAAAAGAATTTTCGCCATTGTACTCCAAAGTAGGCAATCCGAGCCATCCGATCCGGTTTATGGTGGGCTGTTTGCTTCTGAAACATTTGTATAATTTAGGTGATGAGACGTTGGAAAAAGCCTGGATTATGAACCCTTACATGCAGCATTTTTGCGGCAGGGTTTTCTTTGAACACGAGTTTCCTTGCGACCCGAGTAATTTTGTTCATTTCCGAAAAAGAATTGGCGAAAAAGGCATCGAAAAAATCTTTGCCTACAGCGTAAAAATGCACGATGCCAAGACCAATACCTCGAATTTTGTTTTATCGGACACGACAGTTCAGGAGAATAATACAACTTTTCCCACCGATGCAAAATTGTGCAAAAAAGTGATTGATTACTGCAACAAAATAGCCGAGAACGAAGGCATAAAACAAAGACAACGCTACACGAAGGTCAGCAAACAAATGGTTCGCAACACTTACAACGGTAAGCATCCCAAACGAGCAAAAATGGCAAGAAAATCTCAGAGACAGTTGAAAACAATCGCTATGAGGTTAGTACGAGAACTGGAGCGTAATTTTAATGAAGAACAGCGGGCTTTTTATCAACCCGAGATTGATTTATACACGAAAGTAGTCAACCAAAAACGAGGAGATAAAGACAAAATTTACAGCATTCACAAACCTTTTACCCGATGTATTGCCAAAGGAAAAGCCCATAAACAGTACGAATTCGGGAATAAAGTAGGACTCATAACCACAGCCAACAAAGGCAAGAAAATCATTCTCGGAATTAAAGCATTTTTGCAAACCCCTTACGATGGACATACCATTGAACCCCTTTTGGAACAAATGGAAAACAATGGTCAAAAACTTCCGAAAGAACTCGTATACGATCGGGGTGGAAAAGGAAAATCGGAAATAAAGGGCGTGAAAATTTCCATTCCCGGCACTCCAAAAAAAACGGATACGGCTTATCAAAAGCAAACAAAACGCAAGAAATTTAGAACCAGAGCAGCAATAGAGCCTATCATCGGACATTTAAAAACCGATTTCAGGTTGGCTCAAAATTACTTCATGGGAGAAACGGGACCACAAATCAACGCATTATTATCAGCAACTGCTTGGAATCTCAAGAAAATGATGGAAATATTAAAACAGAAAATTATTTTCTTCTTTTATCAGATACAAATTATCCTATTTTCTAATCCTATTTTTAAAAATAAATTAGAAAGAGGGTTTTGTTAAGGATTGACTATTTATTTTTTACCACAGATACACAGATATAATTTTATAGATTACGA
>CALCHN010000078.1 GCA_937901255.1 uncultured Flavobacteriales bacterium
CCGACCCACACTCCAATGTAGTAGCTTATTGGTATGCCATAGGCACCACAGCAGGCGATTCCAACGTAGTATCATGGACTAATAACGGCATGAATACCGCTATCACCCATACAGGATTATCTGTACCTTTTAATCAGGATTATTACTTTTCTGTAAGAGCAGAAAACGGAGCAGGCTTACTCACCCAAGTACCAACAGACGGGCAATGGGTAGTGATGCAGACTAGCATCAATGAACTCGCCACAGCAAGTTTTTCAGCTTATCCAAATCCGTTTACAGAACAACTCAACATAGAACTAAAACAAGCACAAACCACAACAATAAGCTTATACGACAATGTTGGCAAACTGATTTTCACTAAAAACATCAGTAACACCACTACTATAGACATGAGCCAATATCAACTAAAAGCTGGAAATTATAATTTGGTAATAACAGCCAATGATAAAACAGAAGTGCTAAAATTGTTGAAGCAGTAGGTGTTATGAAATCTAAAATAATAGTAAAACGTAGCAAATGCTACGCTTAGGTGGGGGAGAAAAATAAATTAATTTATTAGTTTTTAAATATGAATTTCTTTTCTAAAATAAAATTTCTTCATAAAAATTATGGATTAGGGTATTGGGTATTTTTAGTACTTTTTACTGCTATATTTATTTTATGGAGTAGAGAAAGGATAAATAATAATACTAATGATATTTACTCTAATATGAAATTGACTGTAGGGCAAACTATAGGAATTTTTCATGCTAATTACTCTTGTTACAAAGAATATGTTTACAAAGCAAATGATGGTAATTACTATAAAGGTAGTACAGATTGTTTCGGAGATAAAAAAATATGCGATAAATATTTAATAGCTTACTCAATAATAACTCCTGAAAAATCAGTTTTATTTTATAATATTCCTTTAGATAGAAGTTTTTCTTTAGGTACAGAAATTGAAAATAAAAATGAGTTTAAAATTAATAAAAAATTGCTTATGAAGTGGGATGCAAAAGGTAGAACTCATTTAAATTCCTTATATGATAAATTGGATTATCTAAAAGATAAGAAATGCGATTGAGGATAGTGTACCCATCTCAGCGTAGTATGTAAAAAAATTACCTAAGCTTAGCATTTGCTAAGCTTTTTAGTATTTTTATAGCTTAAGCTATTCTTAACTAAACCCCCCGTACGCTCTAAGCTGTAAAAGTACCCCGTACGCTCTAAGCTGTAAAAGTACGAGCTAAGTTTTGCGAGGGCAAAGTGGGTGGTTACTTAGGTTGTGAAAAAATATAACATTTGTGTTAATTATAATTTTATCACTAAGCCCTTTGCTAAAACATCTACGCTTCAGCTTAGCGATTGCAGGGAGTAAGATGTTCAGTTGACAGTTTTTAAGAAAACTCCTAAATTATTAACCCCCCCGTACGCTCTAAGCTGTAAAAGTATGAGCTAAGTTTTGCGAGGGCAAAGTGGGTGGTTACTTAGGTTGTGAAAAAATATAACATTTGTGTTAATTATAATTTTATCACTAAGCCCTTTGCTAAAACATCTACGCTTCAGCTTAGCGATTGCAGGGAGTAAGATGTTCAGTTGACAGTTTTTAAGAAAACTCCTAAATTATTAACCTCCTAAACTTTCTAAACTAACTTACAAGCTTTTCGTCCTACCTCCATCTACAGGTAAATTAATTCCATTAATGTAAGATGCTGCCGGAGAAGCTAAAAATGCTACTGCATTAGCTACTTCTTCCGGTTGGGCTATTCTTTTCAATGGAACTTCATTAGCCATTTCTTGAAACAACACATCGGCAGCTTTTCCTGTTTTTTCTGATTTATTTCCAACAATAGATTCTAATCTAACAGTATTGGTAGCTCCAGGAAGTACATTGTTTACCGTTATACCAAATTGCCCTAATTCGTTAGCCAACGTTTTACTCCAATTGGCAACAGCTCCTCTAATGGTATTAGAAACTCCCAAACCGTTTAGCGGTTGTTTAACAGATGTAGATATAATATTGATGATTCTACCATATCCTGCTTGTTTCATTTTTTCTTTTACTGCTTGCATCAACACATGATTGCACAATAAATGTGCTGAGAACGCATTTTGAAAAGCATCTTCATTCGCTTCTTCAATCAATCCACCCGCAGGACCACCGGTGTTGTTAATTAATATATGTACGGTTTTATTTGTTTTAAGCAAATAGCGGTTTACATTGTTTTTTACTGCCGCATAATCAGCAAAATCAGCAACAATATAATCGTGTTCCTGTTGATTGTTTGGAAGCTCTTTTAAGACAGTTTTTAATTTGTCTTCATTTCTAGCTATAAGTGTAATGTTTGCTCCAAGATGAGCCAATTCCATAGCAATAGCTTTTCCTATTCCTTGCGTACTTCCGCAAACAAATGCGTTTTTATTCTTTAAACTTAAATCCATAATCAATATTTTGTTTGGTTAAACAACTTCTTTTTTCAACAAACCTGCTCTTCTCAATAATGCATCATTATCTGGTTTTCTGCCTCTAAATTTTTCGTATAAATCCATTGGGTGTTCACTTCCACCTTTAGATAAAATGTACGCTTTAAATTTTTCTCCGGCTTCGGGGTTAAAAATACCTTTTTCTAAGAAATATTCAAAAGCATCAGCATCCAACACTTCTGCCCACTTATAAGAATAATAACCTGCAGAATAACCTCCTTGGAATATATGTGCGAAAGATGCACTAAAACAAGTTCCGTCTATAGTTGGATAAATACGAGTAGGCAAAGTCGCTTCTTTTTCAAACTGTTCTACATCTTTAATGGTATCGGCAGGAGTAGTATGCCAAGCCATGTCTAACAATCCGAAATTCAACTGTCTTACAATTGCTGTTGCTTCCATAAAATTAGAAGAAGCTTTAATTTTTTCTACCAACTCCATAGGAATTACTTCGCCTGTTTCATAATGAAAAGCAAACAACTCTAAGGCTTCTTGTTCATAGCACCAATTTTCTAATAATTGCGATGGCAGCTCTACAAAATCTCGATAAACACTTGTTCCTGAAAGTCCCGGGTAAGTAGTATTAGCTAACATTCCGTGTAAAGCATGTCCAAACTCATGAAACAAAGTAGTTACTTCATTAAAAGTTAATAAAGAAGGCTTTGTCTTTGTTGGTTTAGTGAAGTTACAAACGTTAATTACCTGTGGTCTAATATTCTCACCATTTTTAATACACTGGCTGTTAAAGGTGGTCATCCAAGCACCATTTCTTTTACCTTCTCTTGGAAAGTAATCTCCATAAAAAATAGCTACTAATTCACCTTTATTATCGGTTACTTTATAGGTTTTTACATCTTCGTGGTATTTATCAATATCAAATACTTCGGTAAACTGAAGCCCGTAAAGTTTTTCGGCAACAATAAAAGCTCCTTTTATTACATTTTCTAACTGAAAATAGGGCTTTAGTTGCTCATCGTCTATTTCAAATAATTTTTGTTTTAATTTTTCGCTGTAATAAGCCCCATCCCAACTTTGCAACAATTCCGGACCATTTAGTTCCTTAGCAAATTCGCACAATTGCTTGTATTCACTTAACGCAACAGGCTTGGCCTTGTCTAACAAATTATTTAAAAAGTCCATTACATTTTTAGAAGAAGTAGCCATTTGCTCTTCCAACACAAAGTCTGCATGGGTTTTATATCCCAACAAATTAGCTCTTTGCTCTCTTAACTTAGCTATGGTTAATACGTTATTTCTGTTGTCGTATTCATTGTTGTTAAAAGCTTTTGAGCCTGATGCTTTTGCCAATTTTTCTCTTAATGCACGGTTATCGGCATAAGTCATAAATGGGAAATAGCTTGGCATGGCCAAGGTAAATACCCAACCGTCTTTGTTTTTTTGCTCGGCAGTCATTTTTGCTGCTTCCACAACACCTTCTGGCAAACCGCTTAAGTCTTTTTCATCAGTAATGTGCAGCTCGTAATTGTTGATTTCTGCTAACAAATTTTCACCAAAATTTAAGGATGTTTCTGAAAGCTTTTTATCTATTTCTCTGAGTGTTTTTTTGTCTTCATCGTTCAGGTTAGCTCCGTTTCTTACAAAACTTTTATAGGTTTTATCCAACAACATATCTTCTTCTGCGGTAAGCTGAAAATTGGCTTTGTTTTCATAAACGGCTTTTATTCTTGCAAAAAGTTTTTTGTTTAATCCAACATCATTCCCAAACTCAGCCAACATTGGCGAAACTTCTTTGGCAATATTTTGTATTTCAGCACTTGTTTCAGCTGAATTTAGATTAAAGAAAATGTGTGAAACACTGTCTAATAGTTGCCCGCTAAAATCTAATGCTGCAATAGTGTTTTCAAAAGTAGGAGCTTCCGAATTATCGGTAATGGCATCTATTTCTTGTTTGGCTTTAGCAATAGCAGCTTCAAAAGCGGGTTTAAAATGTTCGTTTTTTATTTTGGAAAAAGGTGGAGTATTAAAAGGCGTATTAAATTTTTCTAATAATGGATTTGTCATGTTTATTCTCAATTTTTGATTTTGGCAAAGTTAGCGATTAATCGTGAAGTTAATTGAAAAAGCCCCCTAAATCCCTCTACTTCTGCTTTGCTCAGTATAAACTCCGTGGGACTTGTCCAACACACGAACCGGCCTCCAATTCAACAGTGTCTTTGCGGATAAAAAGAACACAGACAACACTGATTTAGCGGAGTTTTAGGGATAATCGTAATAGCATTGAGCTTTGCTCAACGCTCTTAAATATCGCTCCGTTAGAGCTTGAATAGCACTTTTGAGGATTTGTAAATTCAATTTAATAATTATATTTGTATGAAATAAATTATGATGGTTTTCATACAATACAACAATATTTGTTAAGGTATATATGGAAAAATCATACATATACATAAGCCATAAGCAAAAACAGACATTAAATCTAATCATCAAAATTTGAAAAAAGTTAGCAAATACATTTTTAGTTTAATATTTTCGACAGGACTTTTATTTAGCTTGGTTCCAAAACCGACAATTGTTTACAATTGCACCGGACAAGAAATGTTTCCGACTTTCTTTGGTTGCCCTTTTATATACAAATCATCCTCTTTAGCTTCTTCTTTAGAGTATGACTTTTATCTTCTTGGAATAATTACAAATATTATTATATGGTCGCTACTAATATTATTACTTAGACTTGTGCTAGTAAAAATATTTTCTAGAATTAACAATAAATTTCTCAGGTACACATACAAAATATCGAAATACGGTTTAGCAATTCTTTGCATTGCATGGACAATATTATTTTTTTATGTTTCTTATAGCTCCTTAAAATTTCAAGCAGACATAAATGGTGAAGCAAAAGCTTGGGGGATGACCTGTAATGGACAACTTTACTTGACCGACTAAAACTATTTAGGCTAACATCTTCTAGCTAGTTCGAGTTTAGCGAAGCGTAACTCAGCCATTACAACAAACCTCCAAGTGTTTCGTTTGGAGTAACTGAAGATAGCCATTAAAGCAAATATTATGAATGAATGGAAGTTAATAATACTTGTTATAGTTTTATTTTATGGATGTTCTAACAACAGGACAGAATTAAAGAAGAATAACGAAATTGATAAGGACAGTGTTCTTTCAAAGCAAGATACCGACTCTGTCTATAATCGTAATAGAACTATAATAAATCTGGAAGACAATATTAACTATACTGATAAAAATGGGCTAAAACAAGGAAAATGGATAACTAGAGGGTTGAAGGGTGAGGTTGTAGAAATTAAGTGCTACAAAAATGACACATTACATGGTTTATATCAAAAACTAGACGGAACTCCATTTGATGAAAACTATGTTATGGGAAAAAAAGAAGGTTATAAGTATGTTTATTACAAAAATCGGAATAGATTGATGAGTGTCAGTTATTTTGAAAATGACAGTAGTATTTGGATTGGGTTTCCCGCAGCAAATGAAGATTTCCTAATACCAATAAAACATTTTCATTCAAACAGAGATAGTGTTTTTATCAGAGCACCATACGAAAATGGTAAAACATGGTATGAAGGGTATTTTTGTTTAAACCCAAGTAAGATGAACAATGGAAGGATTATGACATATTGCTATGGATTGCACAAAATATATTTTAGAAATGGGAAGTTAAAAGGAGTTGTTGATTATATAAAACAAACTATTCAAGAATTTGATAGTCTTGGAAATGAATTATATTATGCAAAATTTGAAGAGCAAGAGGTGCATAAACAACCGCTTTCAAATTATTAGTAGATAATAAATGTTATAACAAAAGTTTATAAACTTTTCAGCACTCGCTCGGTTGTACCGAGTGAGATATATTACAATAAATCTCCAAGTGTGGACGCTTGAAGTAGCGGAGGGGAAGTTGTTTTTTTAACTTTGCACTTCTTTTGTCTTAATACAAAAGAAGCAAAAAATCAAGACTGCTGATTAATTTATGGTTTTCTAAGTGGTTAAATTTGCCACACAACCCAAGCCCTGTAACTGTTTTGCTTTTTGTTGCCTAGCAAAAGGTACTATTGCCTGCTCTTTGTTGATTTTTTGCAGTTCAAGGATTGCTTACACAAAGCCCTCGCTAAATTGCAACCACAAGAAAACGATTAAATTAATCAAAGGTCGGTCTTCTTCATAATTAACTTTTTTCCCAACTTCGGACTTCAGACTTTTACAATTTCTAATTAAATAGCGTCTTTGCGTCTGCCGAAAAAACTAGAATTTTTAAATTCTTTGTTTTTTTCGAGCATCCTCGAAAAACTAGTTTTTTACAAAAAAAACGTTTTTCGGGATTTGCGAGAGATTTCACCTACTTTGCGGTTAAAAAGAACACAGATAATACTTATCGGAGTTTTACGGATAATCGTAATAGCATAGAGCTTTGCTCAACGCTCTTAAATATCGCTCCGTTGGAGCTTGGAATTTTTCACCAACAATAAAATGAGCAGTTTTGACCAAATAGATTCCATACTAAACTACATTTTTTCATTTTTTGCTTTATTCATTTAACAATTATGTTGTATATTTGCTTAATATAAAAAGCAATTTATGGATAGTTTAATTTTAGAGCATCAGGTAAAACTTACTCAAATAAACACAAAATTTAAACGATATTTATTTCATACTATTGATTTAAACAACCGATTAATTGCCATAAAAGGTGCAAGAGGAGCTGGAAAAACAACACTATTGCTACAATTAGCAAAAGAAAAACTTTTAAACAAAGAAGCACTTTACATAAGTTTAGATCACATTTATTTTTATGAAAATAAATTATATGAGTTAGCTAAAAAATTTGAGCAATTTGGAGGAAGTCATTTATTACTGGACGAGGTCCATAAATACCCTAATTGGTCAAGAGAAATTAAATTGATTTATGACAATTTTCCTAAATTATCTATCATTTTTACCTCATCTTCAATGATAGAGATTTATAAATCAGAATCTGATTTGAGTAGAAGAGCAGTCAGTTATAACTTAAAAGAATTGTCTTTTAGAGAGTTCATTGAATTTGAAACAAAACAAAAATTTTCAGCACATTCTTTATCAGAATTATTACAAAATCACAACCCAATTGCATCACAAATTTTAAAAAAAATAAAACCATTGCCACTTTTTGAAAAATATTTAAGAATTGGCTCTTACCCTTATTATAAAGAGAACGAGGCACTTTTTAATCAAAAATTACTCAACACCATCAATTTAATTATCGAAACGGACATAAATGCAGTAGAAAATCTTAATTATGAAACAATTATTAAACTTAAAAAACTTTTAAAATCAATAGCTACAAGCGTTCCTTTTACTCCAAACGTATCTAAATTAAGCGAGTTGGTAGGACTTTCTAGAAACAGTTTGGTATCCGCCCTAAAAATGTTAGAGAAAGCAGCTTTGATAAATGAATTATATAAACCAACCACAGGAATTGGAGTGCTTACAAAACCAGAAAAACTCTATTTGAATAATTCAAACTTACTTTACACTTTAGCTAAAGATAATACTAATATTGGTAATGTTAGAGAGACATTTGTTCTAAACCAACTTAAAGAGTTATATACCATTCACCTTCCTGAACAAGGAGATTTATTAATTGATGAAAAAATTATCTTAGAAATTGGAGGTAAAAACAAATCAAAAAAACAAGTTGAAAACATTAAAAATGCGTACATAGCAAAAGACCAAATTGAAATTGGAATTGACAACATTGTACCTGTTTGGCTGTTTGGTTTTATATATTAGAACAATCTATAACATTGAATGAAATTCCCCCTTAAACATCCTGCTTTGATTATGTTCATTACAAACTCCGAGGAACTTTTCCAACACTCAAACCCATTTCAAAACGTAAAACTTTTAACCTTCTAAACTATTTACCTCTTTGCGAGATATTTAACCTTCTTTGTAACTAATACCTAAAGCCTAACGCCTAAAGCCTAAAGCCTAACGCCTAATACCTAACACCTCGTTCCTAACTCCACTACACCTAAGTCATTAATCTCTTTAAATCAATTGTTTTAACATCTTTTATAAAATATATGTATATACATTTAATGTTTTTGTATATATTTGCATCAGATTTTGAAAGAATAACTAAAAAACATGAAAATAGAAGACGAAATTAAACAGAGTAAATTTCACTCAGAATATCAAAAATTAGCTATTAATATATTATTTACCAATCAATGGTTAAGTGCCAACACTACTAAAATACTTAAACCATTTGGCATTAGTCCGCAGCAATACAATGTATTGCGAATTTTAAAAGGACAATCGCCAAAAGCTATTTCGGTGAGCAATATTATGGAAAGAATGATAGACAAAATGTCTAATACCAGCAGATTAGTGGAAAAGCTAAGACAAAAAGAATTGATTGAAAGAGTTACTTGTGAAAAAGATAGAAGACAAGTAGATGTAAAAATCACAAAAAAAGGACTGGACTTATTAGAAAAAGTAAAAACAGAAATGAACGCTTTTAAAACGATTAGTGATAACCTTACGGAAAAAGAAGCCAACACTATTAATGACTTATTAGACAAAATGAGAGGATAATTAGAGTCTGTCTATAAAACCCGACTTCTTCGTTATCCTCGTTTTAAAAACCAGTCATTTACTTTAGTAAACTCCTGATTTTTAAAACTTCGAAAGCCTCGAATTCGAACTTTATAGTTCATCCTCTCAACATTAAAAACAAACTCTAATAAAACAATTTAATTAAATAAATGTATATACATTAAATGTTAAAACACATATATTATGAAGATACTAACTAAAGAACAACAAGCAAAAGGCTCCTTTGATGGTGGAGCAATTATGGAAAACAAACCTATCGGGTTTCCACAAGATAGAGGTGAGCAAAAACCATTTTCTAACTTATTTTACTGGGCAAATGCTTGGTCGGATAAAGGCGGATTAATTGGCGAACATCCACACCAACTGTTCGAAATTATGTCGTTTGTTATTGATGGTGAAATACAGCATTACGATAATAAATATGAACGTTGGTTATCCTTAAAAAAAGGAGATGTACAAATAATCCGTTCTGGAAACGGCATCCGACATGCAGAAAAAATAATGCCTGGAGGTAGAATGTTTCAGATTTGGTTCGACCCAAACGTGCATGTAACTTACAATAAAGAAGCTTCTTACAGCGATTACAAAAGCGAAAACATGCATTATTTTGAAGAAAATGGTATTAAAGTAAAAAACTATATTGGCAAAGGTGGTCCAGTAGAAATGGATGCTGAAGAAGTAGTTATTAGTGAACTTACGCTGCCTAAAGGAAATCATATTATTGCCATCCCAGAAGGAAAAACAGCTACTTTTTACCTTATTAATGGTAAAGCTCAGGCAAACAATCAAGCCATAAAAGAGCATGATTTTATTATTGCTGAAGATGAAAAAACAATCACTTTTGATGTTGAAGAAGAAACCCACTTATTTACCGTAGAAGTAGCGAAAAAACTGAGTTACAAAACATATTTAGAATTAAATAAATTCAGTTAATTGTTAATTTGGGTAACCCTAAACTTATAATCTCATAAACTTATAAACTAGAAAAAAATGAAAATCATCCCAGAAATAGCTAATAGATTTAGTCCGACAACATTTACAAAACAAGCGTTAAGTGAAGAACAAATGCTCACACTCTTTACAGCTGCGGGTAGAGCTGCATCTGCTTTTAACGAACAACCTTGGCGTTTTATTTATGCTTTAAAACAGGATAAGGATGCTTTCAACAACATCTTAGAATGTTTGGTTGAAGGAAACCAAGAGTGGGCTAAAAATGCTGCTGCCTTAGTTATTACTACAACCAAAAAAACATACACCAAAAACGATCAACCCAATTCTACCAACAAACACGATTTAGGATTAGCAGTAGGTAATTTATCAGCACAAGCTACCGCAATGGGCTTACATTTACATCAAATGGGTGGTTTTTCAGCTGAAAGAGCCATCAATAACCTAAATATACCCGAAGGTTTTGAACCTGTTACAGCTATTGCAATTGGTTATTATGATGGAGAATTTGTAGAAAAACCCAGAAAAGCAATTGAAGAAATCGTATTTAAAAACGAGTGGAAGTAAAACTGTAACCCTTTCCAAAAGTTATAAACTTTTGGAAGGGTTATACTTAAACCTTACTCCTTAATAAACTTAATGGTTTTATTCGCTTTAGCAGTATTTATCTGTAAGAAGTAAATACCTTTTGCCAAACTACTAATATTAATTTGTTGTTGACTATTACTATTAAATTTTGGATATAACACTTCTTTTCCTGCAAGGTCAGTAATTATCATACTCATGTTGTTATCTGTTGATAATCCAGCTATTGTAAGCATATTACTTGCTGGATTAGGATAAACAGTAATATTATTCATACCCAACTCATTTACCCCGACAAAAGCACTATCAATAATATTAATGTTATCTAAATAAACCGTGTTTCCGAAACCGGCTTTGTTTTCAAAAATAAAGTCAACACTTGTTAATCCGTTTAAACTACTCAAATCTATTACTTCATTTCTCCATTGAGAAGCTGTTGGCACAAAAAACAAAGGATAATTTGGTGCTGTAGCTAAGTCGTTACCTGTTTTTTGCCAAAGTAATTGCTTGGTAGCTCCGCAATCATTCGTGTAATAAACAGAAAGCGTATCGTATCTTGTTCCTCCAAAAAAAGCATGAGCCACATCAAAAGATAGTGAAGAGGCACTAACGCCTGTAAAGTCATATCGTGGAGAAACTAACCAATCTAATTGTCCAGTATAGTCATTACTTCTGTTATCTATAAACACACAAGAAGTACTCGTTCCGTGAGCTCCTAATGTATTATTATGTTGCCATGTTGCAGCATTATCAGTATTAATCACACTCCAACCACTTGGTGTTACTGTACCATTTTCAAAACCTTCAGTAAGTGGCAAACTACTTCCTACTGTAGGCGATTGAACAACGATGTAAGCATTTTTATATAAGGAATCCGTTCCATTTACATTACTCACTACCAAAGAAACATCATACGCTCCATTAGTTGGATAGCAAACCGTTGGATTTATATCTGTTGAAGTGCTAGGTGTACCTCCCGGAAAATACCAAGTCCATTGCTGACCCAAGTTAATGGTTTGATTGGTAAACGTAGCACAAACTCCCGGGCAAATAGCTGTATCTGGCGACATAAACTGAGCAACAGGAGGCGTATTTGCTTGAAAAACATTAGACTCCCAAATTCCTCTACCATAAGTAGCTGCTCTAATTTTTCCTGTGGGATAAAATATTTCTAACTCATTTACCTGAACATTTGGTAAATTATCCATAAAAGCTTCCCAGTTTAGTAAATCATCATTTTTGTAATACACACCCATATCTGTCCCTACATAAATACCATTGTTGGTACCATGTTCATAAACCACACAATTTACAGGCATATTAGGCAAGTTCCCCGAAACGTTTGTCCACGAAGTACCTCCATCAATAGATTTAAACACTTTATTTCCATTAGAAAAACCTGAAAAACTAACCCAAAGTATGTTAGGGTTTTGATTATGAACCGTTATATAACTAATATTTAGATTAGGCAATCCATTATTAATTACTGTCCAATTAGCACCACCGTTAGTAGTTTTTCTTAGTTGAGTTAAGGTAGCAATATAAATTACATTAGAATTAGAAGGAGCTACAGCCATAGAGCGAATAGTTCCTGTTGCAGAAAAATTTGAAATTTGTGTCCAACTTATCCCTCTGTTAGTGGTTTTAAATACATTTTCATAACCTGCATAAAGCGTAGTGGGGTTATTAGGATCTATTACATAAGGAGTAACCCAAGCACCTGTTTCACTAATGCTTCCTGTAATTCCAGTAAAAGAAGCTCCTCCATTTGATGAACGGTAAATATTTCCAAATTGGCTGGTAGAATAAATGTAATTATTATCAGAATAATCTACTATACATTCCATTCCATCACCACCAGTTACATGTGTCCAACTACCTGATTTTAATAAGCTACAACCATTATCTTGAGCTCCGCCAATAATAGTTCCTGCATTGGTAGCACTCATTCCTAGTCGATAAAACTGAGTAACTTCTAAGCCTGCAGTTAAATCAGTCCAAGAACTTCCAGAATTAGTACTTTTAAAAATTCCACCATCAGAACCACAAAACAAATTATTTCCAAAATAATCTAAAGTATGAATATCAGCATGAACATAGCCATAGCTTCCTGTTGGCCAATTCCATTGTGTATTTGCGAAAAAATTAGCTCCTCCATCAAGAGATTTCCACACGTTAACTCCTCCAGTAAACAATTCATTTTTATTTGTTGGAGAAACAGCTAATGCCAAATCATACCAACCTTGTCCACCAGAGTCGGAACCAGAGGTGTTCCAACCCATAATGTTAGGAGTGTTAGCTCTTAAGGTAAAAGAATTCCCTCCATTTGTAGAACGATAAAGTCCTAGAAACCCATTATCGCTTGAGTTCGTAGCTAATGCATAAACATAATTGGTATCATCTGCAGTAACTGCTATAGACATTCTTCCTATTTGGCTAATAGATGGCAACCCACTAGTAATCATTGAAAAACTAGTGCCATCAACCGATTTAAAAAAATTGGTGTTTGTACATGCAAAAACTGTAGTTGGATTTAGTGGATTAAACTCTACATCTCTAAAAACACCGTTTCTTACACTTATCCAACTTGTTCCAGAATTACTAGTTTTCCATAAACCATTATTAGTAGCTACATACAAAATAGCAGGATTAATTGGATTGATTATGATTTTATTCATTACTCTTGATTGAGAAGTTGACCAATTTAATCCAGTTGATTGCCAAGTATTTCCTCCATCTATTGATTTAATAACGCCAATGCTATACGTATCACTTCCATCACCATCTCCTGTAGCTAAATAAATCTCGTTTGAATTTTGTGGATTGATTGCAATTCCTGAAACTCCTAAAGTTGCTAATGTATCGGTTAATGGTATCCAAGAGTTTCCTCCATTGGTAGATTTCCAACACCCACCGGCAGGAGCTCCAACAAAAATAACATTTGAATTGTTTGGATCAACAGCAACTACATTTATTCTTCCAATACCTGGATTCCAACCTATAGAGTTCCAACTTTGTGGTCCTAATGGTGTCCAGTTAGATGATTTTGCTCCGGATTTTGCTTTGCTTGTATTGTATTTCTGATGAAATTTTAAATGCTCATTCCATGCTAAGCTTGGGTCAGGAAAATTCCCATTTTCATCCACCCTAGCTTCCATAAGGTATTCCCAACGTTTAAATTGTTTCCAGCCTTTACCTCTTTCGTAAGATTTATTTTCCCAATGCTTATAAAATGCTTCTTGAATTTCGTAAAAATTGGCTGTTTTGTTCTCCATCATACGAACATATTCCTGCGAATAAGCGTACGAGCTAACTATAATTCCTATTATGATAAGTATAATTCTTTGCATATTAAATAATTATTAAAAACTAGGTATAAATCCTTTCAAAAATACTGAATTTATTAAACTTTAAATTATCAAAAAAGCAATTTAATATATGAATCTTATTTATCTTTGAACTTTACAAACCTAACGATATAAATTATGAAAAAACTAATTTTAATTTGCAGCATTATTTTGATTGGATTTAACAATAATGCCAACGCACAAAATCCTATTGATGTTGGTCAGATGCAGTTAAATGCTGGTTTCGGACTATCTAATTATGGACTTCCTGTTTATGTTGGGTTAGATTATGGTGTTCATCCAGACGTAACTATTGGTGGTGAAGTTTCTTTTAGAAGTTATCGCGAAAATTATTTTGGTACTAAATACGGACATACCATCTTTGGGTTTAGTGCCAATGGTAATTATCACTTTAACACCATTATGGGTATTCCCGATAATTTTGATTTTTATGCTGGAGCAAACATTGGTTTTGTAATGTGGAATTCTCCTAGTGGCTATGGTGGTAGCAGAACTTCCGGACTAGGACTAGGTTTACAAGTAGGAGGAAGATATTACTTCAACGAAAAATTTGGTCTAAACCTTGAATTTGGTGGAGGAAATTCTTTTAGTGGTGGAAAAATTGGTATTTCCGTTAGGTTTTAATCTACCCTTTTAATTTCTTTACTTTTTCCATTACAGCATCGTTTAGCTCTTGCTTATAAGTTTGCATTTTTTGTTGGATGGATTTATCTCCTACCGACAAAATTTGTAAGGCTAGCAACCCTGCATTTTTAGCTCCATTTAAAGCTACTGTAGCCACAGGAACACCTCCCGGCATCTGTAAAATGGATAAAACAGAATCCCAACCATCAATAGAGTTAGATGATTTAATAGGTACGCCAATAACTGGGAGTGGCGTAATGGATGCTACCATTCCAGGCAAATGAGCTGCACCTCCTGCTCCTGCAATAATTACTTCAATTCCTCTTTGGTGAGCATTTTCAGCAAATTCTACCATTCGCTTAGGAGTTCTGTGTGCAGAAACTATAGTAATCTCAAAAGGAACATTAAATGATTGGATAACATCTGCTGCTTGTTGCATAACAGGCAAATCAGAATCGGATCCCATTATAATACTAATTTTTGGTTGACTCATCGCTTTTTGGTTTTTATAAGGATTTTGCTTTTAATACTTTTTTTACTTGTGCTGCCTTTGTTCTTGCAGTTTCTAAATTTTCTCCCAAAATGGTTACATGCCCCATTTTTCGGAAAGGTTTAACATCTCTTTTTCCGTAAATATGCAAATTCACACCTTCCATGCTCATACATTCATTCACACCCTCATAAGTTATTCTTCCCGATGCATCTGCCTCTCCTAAAATATTTAACATAATAGAAGGCTGTATTAAATTTGTACTTCCCAACGGAAAATCTAAAATAGCTCTTAAATGTTGCTCAAATTGAGAAGTATAACAGCTTTCTATAGTATGATGCCCGCTATTATGAGGACGTGGAGCAACTTCATTTACAATTACTTCGCCTGTTTTCGTTAAAAATAATTCTACTGCTAAAATCCCCACCATATCGAGTGCCGCAATGATGCTTTTAGCTAATTGCTGGGCTTTTTCTTCCACTTCCTTACTAATTGCCGAAGGACAAACCAATTGCTCTACCAAATTGGCTTCAGCACTAAATTCCATTTCTACTGTGGGAAAGCTTGTAATTTCATTTTTATTATTTCTGGCTACAATAACCGCTAATTCTTTTTCAATATTTATAGCTTCTTCAATTACAGATGGCGTATCAAAAATCTTATCATTTTCAGCAGCTGATTTTATTACCACTACTCCTCTTCCATCATAGCCTTCTTTTCTTGATTTCTGAACAAAAGGATAAGTAATTTTATTGGCAGAAATGGCTGTTAACACCTCTTCTTTTGTTTGATAAAGTTTAAAAGCTGCTGTAGGGAAATTATGTTGAGCATAAAACTCTTTTTGTAATCCTTTATCCTGAATAATAGCCAATGCTTTTGATGAAGGATGCACTATTTTTCCTTCTTTGGTTAGTTGATTAAGAGCATCAATATTTACATGTTCAATTTCAAAAGTTACCAAGTCAACTTCTTGAGCAAATTGATACACATCATCATAGTTTTTAAAACTCCCCTTAAAATATTTTGTACACAAATTGGCTGCAGAGCAGTTTTCGTCTGGGTCTAACACATAAGTGGTTATATCCCATCTGCTAGCTGCTTGTATCAACATTTTTCCTAACTGACCACCGCCAATAATTCCTAATTTAAAATCTGAACTTATTTTTTGAGACATGATAATTTAAATTTGGTGGCGAAGTTACCATTCTTTTTATTATTCTATTTGGATTTTAATCAACTTCATTTCTTCCTTACCAACAAGTAATGTGTAATTATTAAAGATTCTCCTTTCATGGAATAAACTTGCTCCAACAACCAACCATTCGACTTCAAATCGTTTAAAATCTCTACAACCGTATTCATGCCTTCAAAACCTTTTCGGATAACTTCAGCTCCTTGATTTTTTCCTGTAAAAATTGAAATTCTGGTTAAACTGGTTTCACTTCCTTCAATGGTTCTAAATTCATCTTCATTATTTAAACGCAACTCTAAAATGGCATAATCTCCTTTTTTGGTAATGGCATTTATTTTTTTTGAAGCACTTTGTGGTTCCTGTGCTATTGATGTGCTTATTAATCCTAAAAATAGTACTAAGGTTACTACAACTAATTTTTTCATTTATTTCTTTTTTTCTCTTGTTTTATTTATTTGTTCTATAGGGAAATTAATAGTTGTCTCCCATTTTTGCGGATTGGTTTCCTTTGCAGGATCTGTAATATACATTTCCCAAGGAGCACCAATAACCGTTACTTTATTTTTTCTCATCCATTCATTAATTCCAAAATAGGTTTCTGGCAATCTATCATAAGCTCCATAATGTGTTGCTGTAACATACATGCCCGTATCAATATTATTTAACTGAATCTCTTTATCTAAAACAACTGTTTCTTTACTAATAGGCAATCCTATTTCAATATCAACAATAGTGTCCGACCACGAATGATATATGGTAATGGGCGACATAATTCTTTCTAACTTAGCAGCATCAATGTAGTCATTAATTTTTTCGTATGATTTTCCGTGAATGTTATTCATATCTTTTTGAGCTACAGTATCTCTAATAGATAAAAACCAAATAGGTTTGTCAATCGTTTTGGTTTGCACATTTACCTTATGAATTTTAGGCAAATCCTCAATTTCTGTTTTTATTCTTTTTAATTCTGCATCTATTTGTTCTACCCATTTTTTATGCGAGAATAAACCTAAAAATTTAGTTATCGGATTAAAACCATAATCTAGTTGTAAGTTAAAAGTAACATCTACCCCATTTTCAACATCATTTACATCATATTCAAAGTTGGTTTCATTATCTGGAAAATTAAAAAGTGTTTTTGCCTGACTTTCTGCTTCAATGTAGTTTTTTGTGGCAGGCATATCTGCACTAATAAAAACGCTTTTAACTATTTCCGATTTTGACGGTAGAAAGAGCGAAACTATTGCTATTAGTAAGCTAAAGATGATGATTACTGTAATTATTCTCTTGAGAAATGCCATGATAATTTAAAAAAATTTAAAATTTCGTTAAAGATATAAAACATTTGAGAAACGCCTTATATAAAATCAACTAAAATTTACTTATGTTAAAAACGATTTTATTATTGATTTTTAACGAATTAAATAAAAATGAAAAAATAAAATAAAATAATATTTGCAAGTGTTGTAAAAAGTGATACATTTGCACTCCCAAAATTTGGGAAATGTACTTTGGCCCGTTCGTCTAGGGGTTAGGACGCCAGGTTTTCATCCTGGAAACAGGGGTTCGATTCCCCTACGGGCTGCGAAAAAACAAAAAAAACGCTCAACTGATGTTGAGCGTTTTTTTATACATCACACTCCTTTTCATCTTGTTAATTATCAATATTATAAAACCCTGAAATACATAGCCCTGATGAATTTTTAAATTTAACTACAGAATACGGCAATAACTTATTATTATTTTTATATATTTGTTCTTTTATAATCTTACATAAGTTAATACAACTTAACATTTTAATACATGAAAAACTTAAAATCAATTATAGCCATAGCATTAGTTTCATTAGCTTTTATACCAGCCAAAGCTCAATTTCTAAAGAATTTAAATTCAACTCCTTGGATTGTTGGAATAGGCTGGAACATTATAGATGATAATGGTAAAAAAGAAATGAGCAGTATGGATTTGCACTATAGCATGAATGGCTTAAGCTATCCTACCACTTTAAGAGTAGAAAAAGGATTAAATGGTGGATTTAGTGGAGTTTTTACTGCTAGCTACAATGAGTACGAAGGTAGAAAAGAAATTAATTCTGGAAGAAGAACAGTAGAAAGTTCAACTGTAACAGCATTCGATTTAAGTATGAAATTTGATTTCAACCAATTATATGACTTAAATACAAAAGTGTTCAATTTTGCAGAAAACACCTTAGATTGCTACATGTTAGTTGGATTTGGATACACTATGAGAGATAGCGTAGCTGCTTACGTTGGAAATGCTGCAAATGCCAACATTGGCATAGGTTTAAACCTTATTGCTTACAAAAATTTTGGAGTAAACTTTGAAGCAACAGGAAGATTTGGATTATCTGATTTTTGGGATACTCCTGCCAATTATACCATGTACAATTTCGGAATTATTTATAGAATAGGAAGAAACAATGGATTGGTAAATTCAAAAACTTACAAAAACTAATCTTTTTAGTTTTATAATTATTAAAGCACGCCATTTTCATGAGCGTGCTTTTTTTGTCTTAATAATTTAATTTACAATTCTATTAGTTGAGGATTTTTATGACTAATTTTGTCCGCCTGTTAGAAATAAAAATTCAGTTGATGAAAAAAATGACAAATACCATATTGCTAATATCTTTGTTAGCAGTAACAACAGTAACTAAAGCTCAATTTTTTGATGTATTAAGAACCAGTCCTTGGGTAGTAGGTGCCGGATGGAACATTGTAGATGATAACGGACAGAAAACCAAAAACATTTTTGATTTTAAAAATTCCTTTAATATTCCTGCTTATCCATCTACTATTCGTGTTGAAAAAATCTATAAGGATGGAATTAGCTTTGTTTTTAATGGTTCTTACAACCGTTACCAGTCTAAAAAAGTAATTAATGGCGATTTGAATCAAACCACCACTTTTTTAGCATTTGATTTAGGTGCAAAATACAATTTTAGTGCATTATATAATATCAATCAAGAATGGTTTAATTTTGATACAGATGTATTTGATTATTATGCTACAATGGGTTTTGGTGCTACTTTTAGAAACACCGATCAAGTGGGTAATTCAGGCACCGTAAATATTGGTTTTGGATTAAACAGTTTTGTTTACAACAATTGGGGAATAAACCTTGAAGCGGTTGGTAAGTTTGGTTTGTCGGGAAAGTTCATTCAAACAGCTGCTAACTATACACAGTATTCTTTTGGAATAATTTATAAGATTGAATCTAACAAAAGACTTAGTGGTGGCGGTAGTTTTAATTCAAGAAAACCACGCTCTAAGTTAAATATTGAGTAATATTTTCTTCTTTCTAAAAACTCTAAGTGTGGACATTTGAAGTAGCGGAGGGGGATTTGTTAGGCTTGCCACAAAGTCAAAGCGTCAGAAAGAAGCACGAAGGAAATCTTTGTGAAACTTCGTGTCTTAGCGTCTTTGTGGCAGAAAACCTTATCATAATTGAGGATAATTTCTAATTTTTAAACTTATAAACTTTTAAACCTCTAAACTTTTTCTGCGATGGGCTTCACCCATACGCTAGTAAATTTCGCTCCTTCGGAGCTTTGTAGTTTCTTATCTCCAATATCTAATTTCTAATCTCTAATCTTCAACAGCGTCTTAGCGGGATTTGCGAGAGGTTTAGTATTATTAAGCAAAAAAAGGACAGCTTTGAGGCTGTCCGAGATAGGTAGTTTAAAAAAGCAGGCTATTTTTTAAAGCCTAAAATTCTTTTCCATAAAGGAATGTGGTGGCTAACATCTTGTCCGTAACCATATCCATAACCGTAGCCATAGCCGTAGCCATAACCGTAACCGTAACCTTGTTTGGTATCAACACCATTTACTAACATGGTCATATTAGGTAAACGCTTTTCTTTGTAAAGTAATTCTGCTACTGAAAGCATACGCTTATCTAAATAGTTGGCTCGAGCTACATAAATGGTGCTGTCAACATAAGAGGTAATTAGTAAGGTGTCGGCAACTAAGCCAACAGGTGCTGAATCAATTAGAATATAATCGTACTGAGATTTAAGGGTAGTAAACAATTGGTTCAATCGTTCCGATTGCATAATTAGCTCAGAAGGATTTGGAGGTATTGGTCCGGAAGGAATAATATCAAAACCTTGTGATGAAGGTAGTTTATACACTAACTCCTCAGCAGTTAACTTAGGGTCTATAAGAAAATTGGTAACACCTTTACGTTCTTCCAAACCTAAGTAAGCTAATATTTTCGGACTACGTAAATCCATTCCTACCAATAAAACCTTTTTCCCCGAAAGGGCAATGGAAGCAGCTAAATTTATGGCTACATACGATTTTCCTTCCTTCCCTATGGTAGAAGTAACCAAAATGGTTTTACACCTGTCTTTTATATTGGTAGTAGTAAATTCTAAATTGGCTCGTAACAAACGAAATGCTTCGGAAACATTAGACCTTTCGTTGGTAGTAATAACAATTTTTTCAGTATCATCTTCCGACTCCGGGATATCGCCAATATAAGGCAAATGCAATTCATCTATGTCTTTTTTACCGTGCAGTTTCGTATCAAACAAATCTATTAAATAAATAACGATAACCGGAATTGCCAAGCCTAATAAAATGGCTAATAAATAAATCAATTTCTTTTTAGGAGCTACAATTTCGTTGTTGCTATAAGCTCTATCAATAATTTTAGCGTTGGCAACGGTTGCGGCAAGTGCAATATTGGTTTCCTCGCGTTTTTGCAACAAATACAAATACAGGGCTTCTTTAATTTGGTGCTGACGCTGAATGGCTCTGTACTCTCGTTCATATTTAGGAACAGTAGCAATTTTAGCATTTACTCCGCCCAATTGTTTTTCTAATTCTTTTAATTGAATATTAAGCGATTTATTGTAGTTGATTAATCCTTCTTTAATAGATTGTTTTAAGCTCAACAGTTGGGCATTCATGCTTTCTATTACAGGATTTATTTCGCTGGAATTTATTAAAATCCTGTTACGCTCCAATAAAATTTTGTTGTAATCGGCAATTTGCGTAGCAAGTGTAGGGTCGGCTAAACCTAGGTTGGCGGGTAAAAGTGAAATGTCATTTTCATGTTTTTTTATATCCTCCAACATCATGTTGGCAATACTTATTTGTGTATTGATGTTTAATAAGTTCGCTTCACTTTCAGTACCTGTTTCTAAAAATAATTTGGCTTCAGATTCTACATCTACCAGCTTGTGGTCGGCTTTAAAATCTTCTTGTTCGCCTTCAACTTCACTCAGTTCTTCCGAAATAAACTTAATACGTTCATTAATAAATTCAGCGGTATTTTCACTTACTTCATTTTTATCGGCAATAGCATCTAGCGAGTGTTGTTTTATGAGGTTATCGATAATAGCAGCAGCTTTTTTAGGTAGCGGATCGAGTAAAGAAATAACAATGGCATTGGCATTTTTGTTTACCGGTTCTATTTGGATGTTTTTTACGTAAGCATCTACTACTAAATTTACAGGCTGAACGATAACTCTAAAATTTTCATCTACATAAGTATCAGAAAAATAAGTAGTTGCAGTAAACATTACAATGCCATTTTCTACTTTTATGGGCTTGCCGAAAAAGTAAGTTCCCAACACGTTTTCTTCTTCATCTTTAAGCACAAACTCTTGCTTGTTTTTAGCTTCAATCAGCCAATTTCCTTCAAAGGTTTTGTTAGAATCGCTAGGAGTATAAGTAATTTTTATAGGCGTATCGAAATAACGTTCGTGTTCTATTGGTCGTCCTTTGGAGTAGTAGCGAACATTCAGTTTTAGTTCTTCCACCACTTTAGTCATTAATGAGCGAGATTTTAATATTTCTATTTCATTATCAATATTGGCTTTACCTTTAAAAATGCCCAAATCTTCAAAAGCACTAAGTTCATCTTCAATAGAACCTCCGTCTTTACTGTCTTTTATTAATATGGTAGCTTTTACTTCGTATTGCGGACGTTGAAATTTTAAATATACATAACCTAACAAAACACATGCTAAAACACTCACTACAAACCATCTCCAATTAAATAAATAACGGATGATAATGTCTTTTACATTAATAGTTGGTTCTTCTTCTACCAAATAGGTGTAATTATTATTATTTTCCATGTTATTTATTAAACTATCGGGTTAAAAGGATTAAAACAGAAACGACCAATGAAATGGCTGAAACCATTACACTTGCATTGCCCGGATTAATGGCTGATGAGTTTCTTTTGGCTCGGTTAGGTTCTACATATACCACATCATTTTGGTTGAGGTAATATACAGGGGAAGAGAACAATTCTTTGGAAGTTAAATCTACTTCGTATTGCGTTTTTTTTCCGTCCACATCTCTTATAACTATGATGTTTTGACGTTCACCTGTAATGTTTAAATCTCCAGCAATTCCTAAGGCTTCGGGTAAAGAAATTCGTTCGTTAGGAATGGTAAACGTTCCCGGACTTTTTACATCTCCTAAAACAGTAACTTTAAAGTTTAATATGCGAATATTTACTATTGGATTGTTAACATAAGCGGCTAATTTTTCCTGTAATAGATTTTTGGCTTCAGAACGGGTAAGTCCGGCTAATTTTATTTGACCAATTACTGGAAAATCAATGTTTCCATCGGCATCTATTAAATAACCCGGAGGTGTTGGTGTTCCTTGGGTATAACCACCCATTGCTCGGCTTGACACATCGGTTACAGGCATGTTAAATGGCTTTACAGCTTCGGGGTCTAATCCCATTACAGTAATAGCCAATAAATCGTCCTTTACTAAGGTAGGAGTGTAATTTTTTGCTTCAACATTTTCCAGCTCTCCTTGAAAATAAGCCATTTTCTTTCTGGAAGCACATGAGCTTAACAGCAAGATGCTGATAATAATGATTAGGTATTTATTTTTATGTATTAACATGTTGTTTTTGGTTACTTTACTCAAGTGTAAAAAAAAAATTGACGACAAAAATAGGATTATTTATTTTATAGTATGGAAGAAGCTCCCTAAATCCCATAAAGAGGGACTTTTCCAACGCACATTGCCGATTATGTTATTTGTTAATGGTTAATTGTTAATCATTAATCATAAGTGTGGACGTTTGAAGTTACAAATATTTGCCACAAAGTCACAACGACAGAAAGAAGCACGAAGATAAATGCCCCCTAAATCCCCCGAAGGGGGACTTTTCCAACGCACTTTGCCTGCTCTTTGTTGTTTTTTTGTAGTTCAAGGATTGCTTACTGCAAGCCCTCGCTAAATTGTAACCACAAGAAAAACTGGCTAAATTAATCAAAGGTCGGTCTGCGTCATAGTGTGTTTTTTCTAAACTTTAAATCTTTAACCTCAAACTTCAAACCTCAAACTTTTAACCTCCTAAACTAACCCCTAACTCCTAACTCCTAACGCCTAACTCCTAACCCCTAACTCCTACCCCATATCATCTATGGAAAAACCTTGGTATTGTACTTTATAATTATTGAATTTTTGTAAAAGATTAGCCGATTTTTCTTTTAACTTTTTAAGATTAATTTTTTGGCTATTTCTCTTTACTTCGGCAAACAATACTTCTTTATTTTTTTCATTTACAGCAACAATATCTATTTCATTTATGTTATTACGTTCCCAATAGGTTCCAATGGTGTTAAATTTCTTTTCTGCTTTTATTTTTTCAACGAAATATTTTTCTAAAACTACTCCGCTATAGGTTGAATATTCTTGTTGAATTATAGTTTTAATATATTCTAAATTCCCAGCTTCTACGGCACTGTGGTATTTGTAGATAAATCGAAACCAAAACCTTAAAAAATTATCTTCAATTCTATATTTTACTATTCGGCTACCAGGTTTTGCCAAAATCGGACGAACTTTTTTAATTAATCCGTATTCGTTCTCCAAACGAGATAAAAAACCACCAATTTGTATTTCCATAATTGATTCCATTTCTACTCGAGCAGTTTTTCCTGAAGCAATTAATGATAATATTGAAAAATAATTTCCGTAATCTTTTCCAAATTCCTCAATTAATACATTTTTACCTTCTTCCAAAAACAATGAATTTTCATCCATTATTTCATCTATTATAGTGGGTAGAGTAAAGGCTTTTGCCTGTACTAATAATTCAACATACTTGGCTACTCCTCCTGTAAAAAGATATAAAGCAAGCAAATCTTCATTGCTGTAATTGGGTGCATTATCCTTCAACACTTCTTTAAGTGTTTCAACATCAAAAGCTTTAAGATGAATTCTTTGTGTAGCTCTTCCAAAAAGCGGTTCTTTGGCATTTTCAAAAATGTTGGTCATTAAAGCATAGACAGAACCGCATAATATCAAGTTAATTTTACTCTCTTGTTTGTTGGTATCCCAAGTGTTTTGCATTTCAGAAAATACTGCAGAATTAACAGCATTAAATTCCTGAAACTCATCTATGATTAATGTAAAATGTTGCGTTTTGGATATCTCCATTAAAAAAGCAAACACTTCTTTAAATGTTTTTATTTCTCCGAATATAGGAACATTTAACTTTTGTGTAAGTTGCTCCATAAATTCTGAACACAATAAGGCTTCGTTTTTTTTTGCAACAAAAAAATAAAGTGTTTTACTGTTTTCACTGGCTTTTAATAACAAACTTGTTTTTCCTATACGCCTTCTCCCTACAACAAATGTCATTTGAGCATTAGTTTGCGATAATTTCTCAATCTTGCTTAATAATGCTAGTTCCTTTTCTCTGTTATAAAACTTCATTTGTTAATGAATTTAATTATCGTAACGCAAATTACCGTAACTCAGGTTGCGATAGCTAAATTAGTGATTTTTTTGTAATTAGTGATTATTTTGTTGGTAGTATGTTTAGTCCGCAGTTTACAGTCTGCAGAATTCAGTTTCCAATTACTTATTTAAAAACGCTACTTACTTCTTTTTATAAAGCTCCAAGTGTGGATGTTTAAAGTTACAAAGACTTGCCACAAAGTCACAACGGCAGAAAGAAGCACGAAGATAAATGCCCCCTAAATCCCCCGAAGGGGGACTTTTCCAACGCACTTTGCCTGCTCTTTGTTGTTTTTTTGTAGTTCAAGGATTGCTTACTGCAAGCCCTCGCTAAATTGTAACCACAAGAAAAACTGGCTAAATTAATCAAAGGTCGGTCTGCGTCATAGTGTGTTTTTTCTAAATTTCTAATGCCGTAAAAACAAGAATTTTCAATTCTTTTTTTTTACGAGCATCCTCGAAAAACTAGTTTTTTACAAAAAAAACGTTTTTCGGGATTTCTAATCTCATAAACTTCAAACCTCCTAAACTAACCCCTAACGCCTAAAGTTCAAGAATTTTTTCTACTATTCGTTCGGCAGTATTTCCGTCCCAAAGGTGTGGAATGTTACCTTTTTTCCAGTTGCCTGAAAAGAGTTTTTCCATTGCAGGTTGAATTGCTTTTGGGTTAGTGCCAATTAGTTCATTTGTTCCTTCAGTAATGGTTTCGGGTCGTTCGGTATTATCTCTTAAAGTCATGCAAGGTATTCCCATTACTGTGGTTTCTTCGGTAATTCCTCCTGAATCTGTTACCACTGCTTTGGCATGTTCTACCAAATAATTAAATTCTAAATATCCTAATGGTTCAACGGTGTGAAGTTGAGGGTAATTTGCTCCTATTTGTGCTAACATTTTTGCTGTTCGGGGATGTACGGGAAAAATAAGTGGTAAATGTTGCGAATGGGCAACAATTTCATCTAAGAGGGCTTTAAGTTGGTGTCCTTCATCTACATTGGCTGGGCGATGCAGTGTCATTACCAAGTATTTTTTTTCTTCTAAACCTAATTTTTTCCATATTTCGGGTTGACGAAAGTTGGGGCGATTTTTTAGCAGTGTATCTATCATAGTGTTGCCTACTAAAAAGATGTTGTTTGGATGCACACCATTTGCCAATAAATTTTGATTGGCTAATGTTGTGGTGGTAAAAAAGTAGTTGGTAATAGCATCTGTTACCAGTCGGTTAATTTCTTCGGGCATCGACCAATCGTTAGAGCGAATGCCGGCTTCTACGTGTGCTACTTTGGTGTGTAGTTTTTGTGCTGTAATGGCACAAGCCATGGTAGAAGTAACGTCTCCTACTACCAGTACTAAATCGCAAGGATTTTCCATCAATTCTTTCTCAAAACCTACCATAATGCTGGCGGTTTGCTCGGCTTGTGTGCCTCCTCCAGCTGCTAAATTTACATGTGGTTGTGGAATGTTTAGTTGCTCAAAAAAGCTCCCCGACATTTTATTATCGTAATGCTGCCCTGTATGCACCAATCGGAAACTGATATTTTTTCCTCTTTGTTGGGCTTTTTCTATAGCGTGTATGATGGGTGCAATTTTCATAAAATTTGGTCTGGCACCTGCTATTAATGTTAATTTCATAATGTATGTTTTTTTTCAATTCTCAACTTTTCACCTTTACCTTTATTGCGAAGTATGGGACTTTTCCAACGCACAAGCCGATTTTGTTATTTGTTAATGGTTAATCATAAGTGTGGACGTTTGAAGTTACAAATATTTGCCACGAAGTTACAACGTCAGAAAGAAGCACGAAGATAAATGCCCCCTAAATCCCCCGAAGGGGGACTTTTCC
>CALCHN010000079.1 GCA_937901255.1 uncultured Flavobacteriales bacterium
GCACAAAGCTTCATTTAAGCACTGAACCCGCTTTTTTGCCAAACGCCTGTTAGCAGTAGTTGTTCTTCGTCCGTCAAGCATGTCGTTTACAGTATTCAATTGTTTTTTTGTCAAGGTCGTTAAGCAGTGTTTTATGTTCAACTGTCTTGTAAATATCTAAAGCCACTTTAAAATCTTTTTCTTTGAATTTAAGTCTTGCACGGTCAATTTTCATTTGGTCAAAATGATTGTTGTAGTCCTGCTGTGCTTTTTCATTATGGTCTTTAACAAACTTTTCTTGAAGTTTAGCCGCTTCAACTAATTTGTCACATGAGCCTTGAAAAAAGTCGTTAACTAAAAAGTCAAAGTCGTGCAAAATGTGTCTAAAGGCAAGAAGTTTGTCGTCCGATTGAAAGCCTGGAAATTGCTTTTTGTCGGCAAAGCCAAGGTGGTCAAGATAAAAATCAGGCCCAACTTTGAAGTCATCAAACTGATAATAGAGTTCGGTAACTGAATAACGATAACCAATTACAAACTTCTTTCGTCCGCTTCTAAAAGCAGCGTTAGTAAACTGTCCACCTGAACCTTTGCCATTTTCATAATTGTCAAATACAAAACCATGTTGTGTTAAAAACGGTTCTAAAACTTCAAGTCCTTTTACTAAATCTGTCAATGGTTGCATGTTGTTTTACAATTACTGCTAACGGTTTACGTATTGGCGATGGTGGGGCATTTGAAAAACGTCAGCCCAACATTTGCACAAATACTCAATAGAAGTGCAAATGTTGAGTTTACAACTGCCAGCCCCACTATTGCCAATACGCTGTTAGCGGTTCGGGCTTTTCTGTCCACGATGATGTGTCAGTCAATGTTTATTGTAATTTTTCTGTCGGTTCGTAATAAAGGATTATTGCTCCGTTAGTAAAAACTTTGGTCTTTGTAAGTTTCAGAATAGTCCTTTCGTTTACATTATCAAACAACACCGAACCTTTACCAGCAACAACAGGTTGAATGCAAAGTTGATATTCGTCAATTAGATTTAAGTTCATAAGTTGCATTATTAAACTCCGACTACCAACAAAGATGTCCTTTCCAGATTGTTGCTTTAATTCTCCAACCAATTCTTCCAATGGTTTAGTCGCAAGTTTCGCACTGTTCCAGTCTGTATTTTTCAGAGTATTTGAAAAAACAATTTTTGTAATCCTGTCAATGGAAGTAGCAAAGTCATCCGCAGTTTTTTCACCTGAAGGATTTCCTAATAGTGTCTGCCAGTATTGCATTAGTTGGTAAGTCGTCCTACCATAAAGAATAATGTCCGCACTGTCTAATAGGTCTGCGTAGTGTTGATGGATTTCTCCGTCAGACAGTCCTTCAGTGTGGTCATAAACTCCGTCAATGGTAATATTTGTTGCTGCAATTACTTTTCTCATATTTTGTCCATATAATGTAATCTTCTCTGTTTGTTTCTTGTCTGTCCGTTTGAAGTTGCAGTGTCGCCATAGCCTGACCGCTAACGGTTTCGGGCTTTGCGTTCGGGCGGGTTTTGGAGCACAAAACTGTCAATAAGCACTGAACTTGAATAGAAGCACAAAGCTCCAAGTTTGTACGTCAGCCCGCCTGACGCAAAACCCGTGTTAGCGGCTGGCATTTTGTAGTTTCTTAATTCTTGCATTTAATGAGGGTATTTTCTCTTTTTCAATTTCAGAAAGTGTCAAGTTAAAGTCTTGTGATAATTCGTGGTTTTGCCGTAACAAATTGAATAATCCCTGAATTGAGTTTACTTTCACTATCTTACTTTCTTTTTTGTCTGTTGCCCATTTAGTTAATAAGTCCCAAGTATTTCCTAATTCTTTCTTTGTCAAACTAAGCCGTGAAACAAGTAAAACCAAATGCCATTTCAGTTCAATGTCTTTTGCAATTTGGCATAGGTTCAGTAGTTCTGTTTTATGTTTTTGCAAATAGTCAGATTTGTCAAGTGTTATTTTTTCAATTGCATCTGCCGTCCGCATTACAACTTTTCTGTCCGAATGGTTTAAACCAATAAATAATTCGTCAAAGTCATTTTGTGTATTAACCATTGTAACGATTTCATTGACTTTGCCAATGGAACGAAGGTCGCCACCTTTTAATATTTCTTGAAATTTGTTCACTTTATCGGTTGTCGTAAAATTGTTTTTAGTTTGTCAGGCTCGGTTTTGTTAGGGTCAGACAAATAAATTTCGTGGTGAAGTCCGTTTTTCGTCAGTGTACGGACTTTTATGAAATTGTCTATTTGTTTTATACTTTCGAGTTCAGTTTTATAAGAACCAACGTGCAGGATACTGACAGAATCACCTTCGTCAATTATTTCAAACTTCACTTCGGAAGCTGTTTCTGTTTTCTTTTTTACAACTGTAGTAACCGCTTTTTCAACTATTTCTTCCGTAACAAAATCGGGCATTCTGATAAGAAGTTTCCAATACCATTCAGAACGTGGAACTTCCAGCGCAGGTCGCTCGTCTTTTACCCACCAAAGTCCTTCCAATTTAGGAACACCAAAGTCTTGAATTGTCTCTTTGCAGATTTTCTTAACTCCGTAAGCAACGGGATATATAGCTCCTGCTTTTTCTGAAAACTCTTTTCCAGCAGGTTCTCCATTGCCTAAAATTGTCAGGTAAGGAATTTTCCCAAAATTTACTAATTCAGGTTTCAGTCTGGCTGAATAGTAGTCCTTATATTTTTTTGTCAAATCTAATTTTTCCATTATGATGTCGTTTTATGCTTGCCGCTAACGTTTCGCGGCTACCCGAAGGTGGCGATTTCGAAGCGATTCACTGTCAACCAAGTACAAACTTTGATAGAAGCACAATGCTTGATTTAACCACGTCAGCCCCCATTGCGGCAAACGGCTGTTATAGGGCGTTTTTCTTTTTCGCAGTCAGTATTGTATGTATGTCAAATTCTGATTCTGAAATTTTGTACTTTACTTTAAATGTTTTTAATTCTTCAAACATCAATTCATCAAGTTGTTTTTTTATGTCGTCCAATTTATAGTAATTAAAATAAACTCGTCCGCCACTACCAACTTTAAATTCCGATTTTTCTGGTTCACCTTCTACAAAACTTAAATATATCAATCCATTGTCGTTTAGCAAGTCGTAAGAGTTAGAAATTAGTTCTTTACACTCTGTCTGCGACAAATATGGCAAACAAAATCCGCCAATAATCCCGTCAAATTTCTTGTCAAGTTTGTTAATTTGTCGGCAGTCCATAATTTCAAAATGTGCAGTCGAATTGTTCTGTTTTGCAAGTTCTACCATATTTGGAGCTATGTCAATTCCGAAAATGTCAAAGTCAGGTCTTTTTGATAACAGATATTTTGTAATGTTTCCTGGTCCGCAACCGATTTCTAAAATTTTTGCATTGGGTTTGTCTATGAAACTACTAATAAAGTCGTAGGTGTCATTATACAAGTCCAATTCCATAAACTTGTCTTGGTATATTGAAGCAATGTTGTTCCAAGTGTCAAATGTTTCTTTATATCTGTCCATTGTTTGTTAGTCGTTATTTTAAAACGCCCTATAACGGTTTGGCGCTTGGCGCAGTGGCGGATTTCGGAGCACAAAACTGTCATTACACCACAAATGTTGATGCGAGGTAGAATGTTCAATTAACCACTGAAACCGCCATTGAGCCAAACGCCTGTTATGCACAGGCTTTCTTCTATTGTCCACCGTTAATTCGTTTTAATTCTTGTTCAAACTTCTCTGTCACGCTTATTGGTTGTTCGTCATTTTCACTAAACGAAAATCCATAAAATTTACTATAAATGTTCTCATTTCGTTCTCTTGTCAATAAGCTGTCGAGTATCAACCCTTTTGGTGTTACAGCGTAGTAAAGTATAGGATTATAAGCGGTCAAATTATTGTTGTCACCCCATACTTGTGAATAGTCCCAAAATCCTGCGTATTCTTTTGTTCCGTCTTGGTTAATGTCAATTGGTTTTGCTTCAAAGGTTGGCAACTTGTCTTGTCTTACTAACTTGTTGTCTTTAATGAAAAGTCGATTTAAGTAGTTTTTATTTGGCCTGTCGTTGATTTCAAAGAGTAACTCAAAACTGTTGTCTCCTGTCTTAATAATTATTGGGAAAAGGTCATTTCCAAACTCGTATTCAGTCAATGAACTGTCAATAAAAATAGTCGTGTTGTTTCTTGTCAACTGGAAAAATGTGTAGGTCTTAAATTTATCAAAATCTTCTTCTTGTCCCACGGTTACAGCATAGTCAAAGTCAAGGTTAATTGTCTTGAGTTCTTGTTCTATGCTTTCATTAATTTCAGTCGACTCAGTGTTAGTCGCCCCGTTATTTACTTCTTTCAATGTCTGATTACAAGAAATTAAAACAATCAAAATAGTTGTCAATATTAGTAGTCTTTTTTTCATTGTCGTTACTTGTTGCTGTATCGTTCTAAGCTTGTGCATAACGTTTCGCAGCTACCCGAAGGTGGCGATTTCGAAGCGCTTCACTGTCAACCAAGCAGAAACTTTGATAGAAGCACAAAGCTTGATTTAACCACTGAACCGCCACTTTTGGGTAGGTGCTGTTGTAGGCAGTTTTTCTTATTTCAAGTCCGTTTCGTTTTTCTTTATCCATCCGTATAGTTCAATTGGTTGTTCTTTAAATGTCGGAAAGTAGTTCTTGTCAAATTTACTTTTTTTGTCCATAAGAACATAAAGCCAAAAAACACCATTTTCATTTTTCTCAGCAAATGCTCGTCCTGTCGAACCTTTTTTGTAAGTAGTTAAAATATTTCCACTTTCTCCATAATATGGGTGTTCTGTGTCAAGTTCGTAACATTCATTTCTAAGTTTAGCGTTGTCTTGGGTAATAGTAAATGACTTCTCTTGACTAAAATTGTTTTTTGGCTTTTCATAACCGCTTAAATATCCTATAGTTCTTTCAAGTTTAAAAGTCGGTTTGTTGTCGTTGTATGAAACACTATAAAAGTAGTCAACAACTTGTGGGTCTGCACAACAACCTGGATTTGTCAATGCAAGCCTATTAAGTTTTTCGTCCATAAACTCAATTTCAAAAATGTCTTGATACTGTCTAAAAACTTCCAAGTAGTTTTTGTCTTGTTTTAAGAATATCACGGTCATATTTGGTTCTCCACCTGTCGGACCTTGGTATATTACATCTTTGTCACCATCATTATTTATGTCTATAAGAAAAACGTGTTTTATTAAGTCAGACGGCTCGTATGGAAAATCTTCATAAGTGAAAATTTTTGAAATATGAGATTCTAAAAAGTCAATTATTGAAAGAGTATCTCTTTCCTTTTCATAGTCTGCAACGATTTTAGTGTTGTATTGTCTGTAGTTTTCGTAAGTTGTCTTTTTGTAATAGGAGTAATGTTTATCAAGTTCGATTGAGTCATTTTTGATTTTTTCTTCTTCAGTCAGGTTTGTCGAATTACTCTTATTCTCTTCGTTCGTATTTTTCTGTCCGCACGAAACCAAGATTAAAATTGTCAATATGTAAAATGTCGATTTTATGATCATTTTGTGTCGTTCGTTAAAATTGCCTACAACTTATATATATGTACACCTTTGGTATACATGTCTAGCTAATTTTAGGTAGATATATACACCTTTTGGTGTGTATATTTATTTTTTGTAAATATACATTTTTTTATAAATCATCAAAAGGGCTTTTAATATTTTGTAAGTTTTTAGTGCTTACGTAAGTATAAATTTCTGTTGTTTTACTGCTATTATGTCCTAATAATTCTTATTATGTATCTTAAATTGGCAACATTTCTCAGCTCCCTCCATATTTTAAATCACATAAAATCAAACAGATAAATACTTTTTTAACTTTTTAGGAAACATTTTTCTCACTTTTCGTTTCCAATGTTAAAATTGTTTCTAATTTTGTCTGCATTATGAGTAAAACAGAAAAACATATTGAACTATTGGTTAATTGTGCCCAACTTTTTATGAAGTATGGCATTAAGAGTTTAACCATGAACGACATTGCCACCCATTTAGGAATTTCTAAAAAAACACTTTACCTGTATGTAACAGATAAAAAAGATTTGGTAACTCAAACCGTGCAAATACAAATAGAAAATGAAGAGTGTATTTTAGAAGAAACCATTAGTCATGATGGAAATGCTATTGATGGGTTGCTTAGAATTAACCAAAAAGTAAGTGAAAAACTACACAACATTCAACCGGGAGTAATGTTCGATTTGCAAAAGTTTTATCCCGAAGCTTGGAAAATATTTCAAAATCATAAATGTAATTATATTCCAACCATTGTAGAGGCCAACATTGAAAAAGGAATAAAAGAAGGCTTGTATAGAGAAAACGCAAATCCTAAAATTATTTCCAAATTTTATATTACCATGTTAGATAAAATGTTTGATATAGAACTTTTTCCTCCTTTGGAGTTTAATTACAAAAAATTACACCTAGAAATGGCTCGTTACCACATTAGAGGTATTGCCAGCAGAAAAGGAATAGAATATTTAAAAGAAAAATTAGCACAAACCAATCAAGAATTTTAAAATTTATGAATCACTATAAAATAAGTTTAACTATTGGGTTGTTGGGAATCTTATTTTCCGCAACTGCTCAAGAATCAAAAAGTTTCTCGTTAAAAGAAGCCCAAGATTATGCTATTGAGCATAATTACCAAAACCAAAATGCCATAAAAGACATTGAAATTGCCAAAAAGAAAGTTTGGGAAACTACTGCCATAGGGTTACCTCAGGTAAATGCCGAAGGTCAAATTCAACGTTTTATTGATATTCCTACACAAGTAGCACCAGCAAATGCTTTTAATCCGATGGCTCCCGAAGGCGAATTAGCCACTTTTCAGTTTGGATTAAATTACAATAATTCTGTTGGTATTACTGCTTCTCAATTAATTTTTGATGGCTCTTATATTGTTGGCTTGCAAGCTGCAAAAACCTATAAAGAGTTGTCTATTAATAGTCAGGTAAAAACTGAAATTGAATTGAAAGATGCTGTTGCTCAAGCATATTACACAGTGTTAGCTACTCAAAAAAATGTGATGGTGTTATCACAATCTTTAGCAACTTCTGAAAAAATGTTGGAGGAAACAAAAGCCTTATACAAAGAAGGATTGACTGAAGAACAAAATGTAGATCAGTTAGAACTGAATGTAAATGCCTTAAAAACTTCTTATGAAATTGCTGAAGGACAAAGAGATTTTGCTATAAAATTACTTAACCTTCAGTTGGGCTTAGAGATTAATACACAGTTGGTTTTAACCGATGAGTTTGATAGTATGATAGCTACCAATCAAAATAGTGCGTTGGACAAAGAGTTTAAAATTGAAAATCATATTGATTATGAATTAATTGTAACCAACATGAAGCTTTCGCAATTGAACTTGAGAAAAGAAAAATATACTTTCTTGCCAACAGTATCAGCATTTTTTAGCCACCAACAACAAAATTTTGGTAATAAATTAGATGTTTTTAGTAGCGATGCCAGATGGTTTCCGGCAACTATTGTAGGGATAAATTTAAAATTGCCTATTCTAACCAGTGGAGCAAGATTATCTAAGGTTTCTCAAGCAAAAATTGAGTTAGAAAAAATGGAAAATTCTGCTAAAGAAATAGAACAAAACTTAAAATACCAATCTGAATTAGCCGAATCTAATTTTGATACAGCTAAAGAAACTTTTGATAACCAAAAAGATAACTTGGCGTTAGCTCAAAAAATTTATGATAAAACAGTAAAAAAATATGAAGCAGGAATTGCATCGAGTTTAGAGTTAACTCAAGCCCAAAATCAAATGCTTAGTTCAGAAGGAAATTATGTAAAAGCAGTGTTAGACTTACTTAACGCTCGTTCTGCTCTCGAAAAATCTTATGGTCAAAAATAAAATAAACACCTTCCCCCTATTTTTTTAAGAGAGGAAGAAGTGAGTAAAATAAAATCAATTAACCTAACATATCAATCAATAAAATACTTATAAAAAATGAAAAAAATATTAATCATCATCAGCGTTGCAGCAACTTTAATTTCTTGTGGAGGAAAAGAAAAAACGGTTGACGAAATTGTTGCAGGAAACAACCTTGAAGAAATAAACGCTAAGAAAAACGAGTTGACAGCTAAGCAAAATGCTATTTTAGATGAGATAGAAAAATTAGATATTGCTATTGCTAATTTAGATTCTTCGTTGTCAATTCCAGTAATTACAACCATAGAAGCTAAAGCCACTAGTTTTAAGCATTATGTTCAAATTCAAGGAAATGTTCAAACCAAAGAAAACATTGTTATTTACCCTGAATATGCTGGTGTTTTAACCAAAGTGTTGGTAAAAGAAGGTCAGTTTGTAAACAAAGGCGAAATGTTGGCTAAAATTGATGATGGCGGTTTAAACCAACAATTATCTCAAATGGAAACACAGTTGGCGTTGGCAAAAACCACTTTTGAGCGTCAGGAAAGATTATGGAAAGATAAAATTGGTTCAGAAATACAGTTTTTACAAGCTAAAGCGAATTATGAGGCACAGCAAAAAGCAGTAAATCAAATGAAAGAGCAGTTAGCAAAAACTACTATTACAGCTCCTTTTAGTGGTGTAATTGATGATGTAATGTCGGAACAAGGTCAGGTAGTTTCTCCGGGAATGAACCAACTGTTTAGAATTATTAACCTAAAGGACATGTTTATTGAAGCAGAAATTCCTGAAAATTACATCACCAATATTAGAACAGGTTCTCAGGTAAACGTTTACTTCCCTGTACTAAACGATACAGTTACTTCAACTATCAGACAAGTAAGCAACTACATTAATCCTAACAACAGAACATTTAAAATTGAGATAGCAATAACCAACGAAAATAAAATGGTTAAACCTAACATGACAGCCTTGTTGAGCATTAATAATTATGTAAACGATAGTGCGTTGGTATTGCCTCAAGCTATTATTTCTGAAAATGCTGAAGGCGAAAAATATGTTTACGCAGTGAAGAAAGGAAAGAAAAATAGAAATTATGCAGAAAAGAGAGTAGTTAAAATAGGAAAAACACAAAATGGTGTTGCCGAAATTTTAGAAGGAATTGCCAACGGAGATATTATTATTGATGAAGGAGCAAGAACGGTAAAGGAAGAGGAGCAAGTTTTAATTAAAAAAATGTAATTAAAGCCTGTTTAGAAAGTCCGATTACTTCGTTATTCTCGTTTCAAAAAATCAGTCATTTACTACAGTAAACTCTTTGATTTTTAAAACTTTGAAAGCCTTGTACTCGAACTTTCTAATTCAGTCTCTCAACTTTATGTGCAATAAAATTAACAGACTACAGAACAAAACTATAAAACGAAAATGGCTAAAAAGAAAAAACTAAAAGAGTTTGGAATATCATCTTGGGCGATAGACAATAAGATGACTATTTACCTCATGATATTTCTAATATTAATTACAGGAATATCTGCTTATTACTCTATGCCTAGAGAAAGCTTTCCAGAGGTTAAAGAAACTAAAATTTACATTAGTTCGGTTTTCCCGGGAAATACCTCTGAGGATATGGAAAAACTCATTACAGACCCTCTTGAAGAGGAGTTGCAGAATTTGAGTGGTATTACCAAAATTACTTCTACTTCTCAAGAAGATTACTCTATTATTATTGTTGAGTTTGAAGAGGATTATAGTATTCCAGAAGCGAAATCTAAAGTTAAAGATAAAGTTGACTTAAAAAAAGCAGGAGCCGACTGGCCAACATTTAATGGAGCTAAGGTTGAACCGAATGTGTTTGATTTAAATATTGCTGAAGAATTTGCTATTATCAACGTAAATATTTCAGGAGATTATCCGGTTCAAAAACTGAAGGAATATGCGGAATATCTAGAGAAAAAAATTGAGTTATTACCTGAGATTAAACAAGTAGATATTCGTGGAGCTCAAGAAAAAGAAATTGAAGTAGCTGTAGATGTGTATAAAATGACAGCTTCAAAAGTAAGTTTTGATGATGTTATCAACACCATTGCTGGAGGAAACACTACTGTTTCTGCGGGTAATTTAATAATGAATGAGCAAAGAAGAACCATTAGAGTTATCGGAGAAATTGAAGAAGCAGCAGAGTTAGGAAATTTTGTGGTTAAGAATGAAAACGGACCAATTTATCTTAAAGATATTGCCTCTATTGCTTTTCAGGAAAAAGAAAGAACAACCTATGCCAGAGAGTTTTCTAACCCTGTGGTAATGCTTGATGTTAAGAAGCTTTCTGGTAAAAACATGGTAGAAGCTGTTGAAAAAATTAAAGTTATACTTGAAGAAGCTACAAGCAATTATTTACCTAAAGATTTGAGCGTTACCACTTCCAACGATCAATCTACAAAAACCATTAACCAAGTTGATGAGTTGGTAAACAACATCATTTTTGGTATTCTCTTAGTGGTTGGCGTGTTAATGTTCTTTTTAGGATTTAGAAATGCATTATTTGTTGGTTTTGCCATTCCTATGTCTATGTTTTTATCGTTTACCATACTTAATATGATTGGCTATACGATGAATACCATGGTGCTTTTTGCCTTGGTTATGGGATTAGGAATGTTGGTAGATAACGGAATTGTGGTGGTAGAAAATGTGTTGCGTTTAATGCAAAAAGAAAACATGAGTAGAATAGCTGCCGCCAAACAAGGTATTGGTGAAATTGCTACGCCTATTATTATTTCAACATTAACTTCAGTAGCAGCTTTTGTTCCACTAGGTTTTTGGCCGGGAATTATGGGTAATTTCATGAAAATATTCCCTATTACCCTTTCCATAGTGCTTGGTTCTTCATTGTTCGTAGCCATATTTATCAACTCTATGCTTACTGCAGATTTTATGAAAACTGAAGAAAAAGCTATGAGTAAAAAGTTTTTAATAAAATTAAGTGCTATTTTATTCTTTTTTGGTGTGCTTAGTTTGATTATTGGTGGAGGGTTTAGAGGTATGGGAACCTTATTGGTTTTTGCTTCTATTATGCTTTGGATTTATAAATATTTGTTAGTAAAAGCTGCAGATTATTTTCAGGAAACTATTTTGGTAATTCTTGAAACTAGATACCAGAAATTTTTATTTTTTGCATTGGCTGGTAAAAAGCCTTATGTATTTCTTTTCGGAACATTTGGATTGTTAATTCTTTCATTTATTGTATTTGCTATTGCACAACCAAAAGTGGAATTTTTCCCTGATAATGAACCCAACCAAGTGTTTGTTTATTTAGAATATCCCGAAGGAACAGCCATTGAAAAAACCAATAAACTAACCAAAGAAATTGAAGCTAAAGTTTATAAAGTAGTAGATAATTACAAAGATGAAACAGGCTACAACTATATGGTAGAATCTGCTGTTTCGCAGGTGGGCGAAGGTGCTGGAAACCCCGAAACTGATGGTGGTTCTAATGCAGAAATGCCTCACAAAGGAAAGGTTACGCTTTCGCTTAGAGAATCTAAGCTTAGAAGAGGTAAAAACAGTAAAGATTTTATGGAAGAAGTGAGAGAAGCTGTTGGTACTTATCCGGGAGTAAATATTTCTGTTGAAAAAGAAGCGGCTGGACCTCCTGCTGGATATCCTATTAATATTGAAATTAGAGGAAAAGACTACAATGACCTTATTCTTACCGCTAAAGATTTAAGGGATGCCATTAATAAATTGAATATCCCAGGTATTGAAGGATTAAAAATAGACGTAAATAAAAGTAAACCCGTAACCGAAATAACTGTTGATAGAAAAAAAGCAGGAGAATTAGGCGTTTCTGTCGGACAAGTTGGTAACCAATTGCGAAGATCACTTTATGGTGAAAAAGCTAGTGTTTATAAAACAGGTGGCGAAGAATATGATGTTGCTGTTAGGTTTGATGAAGCTTATAAACACAACACCAATGCTTTGTATAACCAACGAATTGTGTTTAGAGACCCATCAAACGGACAAATTAAGGATATTCCGGTTTCTACATTAATTACTACCCACAATACATCCTCTTACACAGCTATTAAGCACAGAGATTTAAACCGTGTGGTTACTCTTTATTCTTCTGTTAAAACAGGATATAATGCTACGGAAATTGTGCAAACCATAAAAACTAGGTTGTCTAATTTTAAAACTCCTAAAAACACTACCATAGATTTTACAGGGCAAATGGAAGAACAAGAAAAAAACATGGCATTTTTAACAACGGCTTTGTTTTCAGGATTGGGATTAATTATCTTTTTGTTGGTACTACAGTTTAATTCATTTTCAAAACCATTAATTGTGTTAATGACCATCTTCCTGAGTTTTATTGGAGTACTTTTTGGTTTGGTTATTTTTAACATGACTTTCGTAATTATGATGACCATGGTGGGAATTATTTCTCTTGCTGGAATTGTGGTAAACAACGGAGTGGTACTGCTCGATTATACCGAGCTTTTGGTAGAAAGAAAGAAAAAAGAGTTGGGATTAGTTAAAAAAGATAAATTGGCCTTGCCAGAATTATTAAATGTTATTGTAGAAGGCGGAACCGCTCGTTTACGTCCGGTATTGCTAACAGCCATTACTACCGTTTTCGGGTTAATTCCCTTAGCAATAGGATTAAACATAGACTTTTTCACTTTAGTTACGGAGTTTGATGCTAAAATTTATGTTGGTGGAGACAACGTAATTTTCTGGGGACCACTAGCATGGACAGTAATTTTTGGGTTAACCTTTGCCACTTTTTTAACGTTAGTTATTGTTCCAGTATCTTATTTTATTGTAGAGAAGTTTAAAATACGTGTACATAGGTGGAGGGCGTAAGATAATTTTTTAACTAAAAAATCAAAAAGTTATGAGTCAACAAAAAATAGTATCTCAGCAACAAAAAGAGGAATTATTAAAAACCTTACAAACGCGTTTTGAAAAAAACTTACATCGTCACAAAAATCTTGAGTGGACGAAAGTACAAGAAAAGTTGGAGGCTAATCCTGAAAAACTATGGTCGCTAAATGAAATGGAAGAAACAGGAGGAGAACCAGATGTAATTAAATATGATAAAACTACAGACGAATATGTTTTTTATGATTGCTCTGGAGAAAGTCCCAAAGGTCGTAGGAGTGTTTGTTACGACCCTGAAGCATTAGCCTCTAGAAAACAACATAAACCTAAACATAGTGCTATTGGCATGGCAGCAGAAATGGGTATTGAATTATTAACCGAAGAGCAATATCATGAATTGCAACAATTAGGAAAATTCGATACGAAAACATCTAGCTGGATAGCAACACCTGACGATATTAGAGCACTCGGAGGAGCTATTTTTGGCGATTGGCGTTATGGAAGAACATTCATTTATCACAACGGAGCAGAATCTTATTATGGTGCAAGAGGATTTCGTGGTTTGTTAAGGGTTTAGTTTTTTATTTATACACAACAACTTGGCATGTACATTATAGTTAATTTTGTATCTATATTTTCTTACCATATAATGCAAAAATTAGCTCAACATATACTTTTTACTTTACTCCTAACAGTTTATTGCTTTTCGGTTAGCTGGTATGGACAAAGTGCGAGTTACGAAAAAGTAAGCTATGAAATTACAGATGCTAATAAAGCTGATTTAAATGTTGCTCATTTTAAAGTTGATTTTTATACTAGCCCTGCTTCTCAGAATTCTACTATAAACATAAGCTCTTTAGCGTCTTTTTATAAAGAAGTTTTTTCGGAAGATGAATTTGCTGAGCTAACTAATAATCAACTTCAAAACAATAGATATTATAGTTATCTTAGGTTTTCTTATTCTTTTGTTACACTATTTAGTGTAGCCGATATCATCTTTCCTTTTCATTGTTTTTGGTAAACATCCATTTTTTGTTGCAATGCAACTAATTTAATTTCAGCATATTGATATTTTTCAATGTGCAATTATTCAATATTTAAATTTAAAAAAAATGGATTTAGGAGTCGCTTTAGTAGGAGCTTTAGTTATTGTTGCCTGCTTATTGCCTTTTATTATAATGTATAAAACAAAAAAATACAAAGAAGAACAATTATTAGAAGAATTAAAAAACACAGCTAGTGAAAAAGGATTTTTGCTTACCAACTACGAAGTTAGCGGAGATTTAGCTGTAGGAATAGATGAAACTAATAATGTTTTTGGTTTTTGTAAAAATGTGAGAGAAAATAAATCGCAAGAATTTATTCGATTAAATGACGTAAAAAAATGTAGTTTAATCAACCTCAAAAATTCAAATGGTAGTCAGTCTATTATTGATAAACTAGCTTTGTCTTTTGAATTTAAAACTAAAACCAACCCAAGTATTTCTGTTGTGTTTTACAATTCAGAACAACAATTACAGTTGAGTAAAGAGCTGCAATTAATTGAAAAATGGTATGCTATCATTAATCAAAAAATTAAAGCGTAATTAGTTAAGTATTTTTATTTTGAGAAGCGGACTGTTCTATACAGTTCGCTTTTTTTATTTTTGTCTGTAATTTTTAGAGATGCTCAAGCGTCCTACATGTAAGTATCAGGACAATCAGTATTTTAGCAGAAAAAAAATAATTTTTATAAATAGTTTGAATATTTAAACAAATATGCGTTACTTTGCCATCCTTAAAAATTAAAGCCAAAAGAAATGTCTAGAGTTTGTCAAATAACAGGAAAAAGTGTGATTACAGGTAATAATGTTTCTCACTCTAAAAGAAGAACTAAAAGAAAATTTTTACCGAATTTATTCGTTAAGAAATTTTATTTAGAAGAAGAAGATTTGTGGATATCTTTAAAAGTATCTGCTGCAGGTCTAAGAACCATTGATAAAATTGGTATTAGAGCAGCTCTTATAAAAGCACAACAAAAAGGAATTATTTAATTTTATAAAAAATCCTTTATTGATATTAAAAACGTTGTTACTTTAGTAGCAACGTTTTTTTTTGCTAAAATTTAGGCTCAATTGTTGAATATTTTTCGTTCCATTTTAAATACACTGTTAACTATGAAAATACTTCCTTTTCTCTTTATTCTGATTTCGCTCAACGTACTTGTTGCCCAAGAAATTCCCAATAATATCGATTTACCCAAACAGCAAGAAGAACAATACGCTTATGATGAAGATTTGCTTCCAGCTGAATTTTTTGCTAAAAATCGTCAGGCACTTAGAAAGCAAATGCCTAATAATTCCGTTGCAATATTCTTTGCCAACCCTGTAAGAAACCGTGCTAATGATGTAGATTTTGAATACCATCAAGACCCTAATTTTTATTACTTAACAGGCTTAAGAGAGCCTCATGCAGTGCTTATTATATTTAAAGAAGAACAAACTTTTGGCAATGAAATAACCACCGATGAGATTATTTTTCTTCAAAAAAGAGATAAATCTAATGAAGTATGGACAGGCAAAAGGTTAGGCGTAAAAGGAGCAACCGAATTTCTCAAAATAAGAACCGCTTACCAAGGTTCAGATTTTTCAAGCTTTGAAGCCGAATTTGAAACCTTCGAGCATATTTTGGCATTTCCCTTACCACAAGATGTAAGAAACACGAAAGAAACAGATGATTTAGCTTCACTTATTCAGCAATTTGAACTGAAAACACAAAAAACAAATGACAAAATTGACCACATGAAATTGGTTACCATCATGGCTTCGTTAAGACAAATAAAATCGGAAGAAGAAATTGCTTTATTGCGCAAAGCCATTGATATTACTTGCGATGCTCAAATTGAACTGATGAAAAATCTAAAACCCGGTATGAAGGAATACGAATCGGAAGCCATTATTGAATATTTTTTTAAGAAAAACGGTGCCGAACATCCCGGATTTCCATCTATTTTAGGAAGTGGTGAAAACTCTTGTGTGTTACATTATACTACTAACAGAAAAATGTTAGGCGAAAATGATTTATTAGTCAGCGATGTTGGTGCTGAATACAGAGGATATACGGCCGATGTTACTCGAACTATTCCTGCTAATGGGAATTTTTCTGAAGAACAAAAAATTATTTACAATACCGTTTTAGCAGCTCAAGAAGCAGCCATAAAAGCCTGTGTAAAAGGTAATAAATTTTGGGATCCACACAATATTGCTACAGAAATAATCGCAACCAAATTGGTTGAATTAGGCATTATCGAAAAAAAATACCAGGTAAGAAAATACTTTATGCACGGTACTTCGCATTATTTAGGGTTAGATGTGCATGATGCTGGTTTGTACGGACCACTTACGCCCGGGAACGTAATTACTGTTGAGCCGGGGATTTATATTCCTGAAGGCTCGGATTGCGACCCAAAATGGTGGAACATTGGTGTTAGAATTGAAGATGATATTTTAATCACGGATGGTGAACCTGAAAATCTTTCTGCAAAAGCCCCTCGAAAAATTGAAGAAATTGAAGCCTTAATGCAACAAAAAAGTACGTTGGAATAAGAGTTTTACCACAAAGAACATGGAGAGTTTTGCCTGTAATTAAATCGGTAAATTTTATTGAGATTAACTCACTTTTATCTCCCCATTTAACTCCAACAATTTTTTAATAAAACTTTCATTAGTGTTGGGGCTTATGTAAATTTCATCGTATTTATTGTATTTTATGATTAATCCATTACGAGCTAAAGCGGGTTTTATGCCTACATAAAGCGTTTTGTTGGCTTCTACTTCTCTAATATCAGCAATGTTTATTTTACCTCTTATCAGGCCGCTTCTGTAAATTAAATGCTCTTTGGTAAGCTGGTAGGAAGTATCGAAATAAATCCAAAGTAATAATATTGATAATGTGATAAGCCATAAACTAGCCCAAAACCAATCTTTACCTTGATATATTAATAAAAATATCAATCCAACAAACAACACAATCACTCCAAAAAGAAGTGAAGTAAATAAAAGGTCTTTTCTACTGGTAAATTTCATTATTCATATTAAAATCTTCACACAAAATAAAAAAATCTTCTTTGTTTTGAGATATTAATTTATTGTCTTTTAAGCTATAAATTGAATCTAAAAAGTTTGGAATTTCCGTCATGTTAATATTGAGTACTTTATCTGTTATTTCCCAACTTCCTCGGTAATAACCATTAGATTGGCTACATCCATAATATCCCAGCCTTAAACTTCCATCTTTCATCAAGATAAGCGTTTTACCATATAATCCATAATCTCCACAGTAAGATTTAAAAATTTGTTCTTGTTGTTTTTGATTAGTAAAAAACAATAATAACCCCATTAAAATAATTGTCAATGCTAAAATATTTATAAAGTTTGACTGACTTTTTCTTATCCTATTTGACCTTCCAATTTTCATTGTATTAAAAAGCAAACCCTATTCCTATGCTGGCTCTAAAAGTGGGCATAACAATAGGAGCTTTCATTTTTATTCGATCTTGTTCGGCAGTAAGTTCTATTTTCTCACCAATGTAGGGAATATCTTCCACTTCATCTCGCACATAAGGCAACCATTTTTCATAGTCAACACCTCTTACGTTGGTAGTTAAATCAGCATTTACTTTGTTGTATTCTACCCCTAACCCAAAAAAGTTTAAGTCTATGGTAATTACTTTAGCCACCAAAAACTGCATTCCTATAGAAGCTCCAGCTCCAAGCTGGGAAATAGTTCCATCTAATGTTCCGGTAACATCATAATGATAATTGCCGTTTTGGTAGCCTCCAACAGCTTGTTGTTGATTGGTAAGTTGACTGTATTCGGAAGTATCTGCCGAATATTCAAAACTTGCAGAAGCAGTAATATTGTACTTGTTGTATTTGATGTAAGGAGCTATATAAAACCTTGTAGGAGCTTCAGATTTGGTATAAATTCTTAAATCTATACTGGTGCTAAAACCACTTAATTTGTTTTTTATAGACTGCGTATTAAAGTAGGTTTCTACTGATGAGGTTTCGTAAATAGGCGAAGGTATTTTATTGCCATAAAATGTTCCATAATTAAATTGCAAGGCAAGTTTTGGTGTAATTACTCTTTCATAACCCAATCGCATTTCTCCCCAAACAAAAGGAAGCGTATGCACTTTAAATACATTTTTTTGTGCTACAACACTAAAGGTAGTAATCAACACTAATATCAATATAGAAATAGCTTTTTTCATAACTCAATTTTTTTAATGGTTTTATATACGAGATTAGATTGTTTAAGTTATTGGTTAAGTAAGTTGATTAAATTAGTTCTTGTTAATTTCTAATCTCTAATTTCTAATCAGTTTTACCTCAACACATAAATTCTTTCGGCATCTAACCTAATAAAAATAAACAATAAAATAGTAAACGCCCACAATGACGAACCTCCATAACTAATAAATGGTAATGGAATACCGATAACAGGAGCTAAGCCTATAGTCATCCCAATATTAATTAGAAAATGGAAAAACAAAATTGACGCAACACAATACCCATAAATCCTACTAAAAGTAGAACGTTGCCTTTCTGCTAAAAATATAAGACGGAGAAAGAGAAATAGATACAAGGAAATAAGTACAAAAGTGCCTAAAAAGCCCCACTCCTCACCTATGGTACAAAAAATAAAATCTGTACTTTGCTCTGGTACAAAATTAAATTTAGTTTGTGTTCCGTTTAAAAACCCTTTTCCAGCAAAACCTCCAGACCCAATAGCAATAAGCGATTGATTTACATTATATCCTGCTCCCTGAGGGTCGGACTCTACACCCAGCATTACATTTATTCTTTTAGATTGATGCGGCTCTAACACATTATTAAACACATAATCTACACTAAAAACAATTCCTACAGAACAAATTAAAACCGCAATAATAATTATCCATAATCTTTTCATTTTTTTAGTAAAGTACATGGCTGCTGCTCCCAAAGCAACCAAAATATATATTAACAATAATTCTCCTCCAATCTCTTTATTAAAAAAAGTAAAGGTTTGTATTCGCATCAGCAAAGAGGTAATAAATAAAAATGCGGTATAAATTCCTGCCAACAATACATTTCCCGAAAGACCTTCTCTGTATAATACAAGTATAAAAGAGAAATAAACCAGCATAGAACCTGTATCGTTTTGTAATAAAATTAAGGCTGCCGGAAATATAACTATAGCAATAGCCGTAATTTTGGTTTTTAAATCTTTCATGTTAATTCCCAAAACAGATAGAAACTTAGCTAACGCCAAAGCGGTAGCAAACTTGCCAAACTCTGCGGGTTGAATGGCAAAACTACCTATTCTGAACCACGATTTTGCTCCTTTAATTTCTGTTCCGAAGAGCAGTACGCCAATCAGCATTAGTATTATAAAACCATAAATGGGATAGGCAAATGAAGTGAAAAAACTACCTTCAATCATTAAAATTATTAAAGCTACCAGTAAGGAAAACCCTATCCAAAGCAACTGGTTTCCATATCGTTGAGAAAGATCAAAAATTTTACTGTGTTCTTCATTATACACCGCAGCATAAATACTAAGCCAACCAATAATTACCAATACCAAATAGGTGAGTATGGTTACCCAATCGAGGTTAGTAAATACGTTGGTTCTATTTCTCATTTTTTAGGAATAACGTTTAATAAATTTGCTTCTAAAATTCTTTTTTCTTTTAGTTTATCATTAATACTATCTGTAAGGTATTGCTCCATCATTAAACTAGCAATTGGTGCAGCCCAAGTGCCACCAAAACCTGAGTTTTCTACATAAACCGCAATGGCAATTTTAGGATTTTCCATTGGAGCAAAAGCAATAAATACCGAGTGGTCTTCACCATGCGGGTTTTGAGCTGTTCCTGTTTTACCACAAACAGAAATACCATTAATTTTAGCTCTTCTAGCTGTTCCTCCGGGTTCATCAACTACAGCAAGCATTCCTTGTATAATCGGATTAAAATAAACACTATCAATTCCTACATATTGTTTAGTAGTAAACAAATTGGGAATAGTATCAACTCCTTCAATTTTCTTTAAAATATGAGGCGGATAATAATACCCTTTGTTGGCAATTATGGCAGCTAAATTTGCCATTTGTATAGGAATTACACCCAACTCTCCTTGTCCGATACTTAAAGAAAAAATAGTGCTAAAAGCCCATCTGCCTTCTCCATACCATCTGTTGTAAAAATCTACTCCTGGCACTAATCCGTTTTTAACCCCTGGAATGTCTGTTTCTAGTGTTCCTCCAAATCCAAATTTTTTGACCTTAGTTGCCCATTTAGCCAATCCAATTTCACTATCTTTAAAAATACTTTTAGCTTTATTTTGCTGAATAAGTCGTTTGAAAACCTGATGATAATAAGGATTACAAGACATTTTTATGGATGCAGCAACATTAAAAGCAGTTGGATGATTATGACAACCCACCAAGCTTCTTATACATGGAAATCCCGAATTTTCTGTTATTACACCTTCTTGCATGGCAATAAGAGCTTGTATGGTTTTAAAAATAGAACCGGGAGGATATTGAGCCATAGTTGCTCTATTGAATAATGGTTTTAAGCTATCTTTTGTTAAGATAGGATAATTGGTTTTTATAGATCTACCTACTAACAAATTAGGGTCATAACCCGGAGAAGAAACCAAGCATAATATTTCTCCTGTTTTGGGTTCTATAGCCACCACACTACCTGTTTTATTTTGCATTAGAAGCTCTCCATAAGCTTGTAAGTCAACATCTAAAGAAGAATAAATAGTTTGTCCGGCAACAGAAAGTGTGTCTTCTAACCCATTATTATAACTGCCTTTTTCTCTGTTATGTACATCCACTAAAATCTTTCTTACCCCTCTTTTTCCTCTTAATAATTCTTCGTAAGCGAGTTCTAAGCCGCTTTTTCCAATATAATCACCAGATTTGTAATAGCTATTTTTCTCAATAATAGCATTATTTACTTCGCCAATATAGCCTAACACATGGGCTGCATTATTTTTAGGATATTTTCTTAATGTTCTGGTTTGCACAAAAAACCCAGGAAATTTATACATTTGGTCTTGTACATTTCCGTAAGTTGCTGCAGAAAGTTCTTTTTCAAAAACAGAGGGTTTATAACGAGAATAGCTTTTGGCTTTAGAAAATTTTGCTAAAAAATCTTCTTTGGTGATAGCAAAAAGGTTACAAAAAAGAGTGGTATCTATTTCTTTTAGTTGACCGGGAATAAGCATTAAATCGTAAGCCGCTTCATTAAAAACGAGCAACTCTCCATTTCTATCATACACCAATCCTCTTGCGGGATATTCGGTAATAACACGCAGCACATTATTATCAGAATCGAGTTTGTATTTATTATTAACTACTTGAACATTGAACAAACGAATAATAAAAATCAAACAAATGATACTGAAAATAGCTCCAACAATGTATTTTCTGTGCGACAAGTTGTTCATCTTCTTTTTTTGCTTGGCTTATAATAAAACAACTGGGTAATGCTTATTAGTAGTAAGGTAAAAATAGTGCTTACCAACGCTCTTCCGAAAGTTGAAAAAAACTGACTGAAAGAAAAAGATTCTACATAAAATAAAAACAGATGGTGGGCAAAAACCATAATTACTACATAAGTTGCGTACCATTTCATTCCCATATCGGCTATGTTTACCGAGAAATTGGTTTCATAACCATCTCTGGGTTCTAATATTTTTAAAATATAAGGCCTTAAAAACCCCATAAAAACACAAGCTGCAGTATGCATTCCTAATGTGCTAGAAAAAATATCTATGGAAATTCCCATTATAAAACTTAGTGCTAAAACTAAGTATTTTGAAGCGTTTAAAGGCAATGATAAAATAAATAAAACATATAAGAATGGATTAATATAATCGCTTAACTCTATATTATTTAACACTAAACCTTGCAGTAAAAGTAAGGCTAAAAAGCGGGTGCTATGTTTTATAATATCAATTAACATCTTCTTGGGTTAATGCTTCTAATTTATCTAGTTCTTCTTTTTGAAGCGATTTTACAATGTAAACATGCGATAGTTGTTTAAAATCTGTGGTAAGCTCAATTACTATGTTATAAAAATTACTGCCTTTAGGCACATCAAAATATTGAACTGTTCCGATAGGCAATCCTTCTGGGAAGATAGCCGAAAAACCACTGGTAACAATAGTATCTCCATTTTGTATATCAACATGGTTGGGAATTTCTTTTAAAGTAGCTGTACGATGATTGTTTTCATCAGAATCCCAAATAACTGAACCAAAATATTCAGATTTTTTTAGCTTACCGCTTATGGACATTTTTTGGTGCAATAAGGAAATTACTGAGCTAAAGTTGGGCGAAACATTTTTTACTATTCCTACAATTCCGTTACTGTTTACTACTGCCATACCGGGTTTAATTCCGTTTATTGCTCCTTTATCTAAGGTAATGTAGTTTTCTCTTTGGTTGGTAGAGTTATTAATCACTTTTGCAGAAGTGTAAACATATTTTTGAAAATAGCTGGTGTCATTAATTAAAATAGTATTTCCATAAATTTTTGTAAAGGAATTAATATTTACCGAAAGCAATTCTGCATTATGCTGAGCCAATTCTGAGTTGGTAGTTTTCAGATTAAAATAGTCTGTAACATTAGAAACTGACTCATATAAGTTCCCTACTAAGTAATTGGAAGAATTAAAAAATTTTGAACTTTGGTAATTGTTGTTTTTAATCAACAAGGTAAAAGCGATAACTTCTAAAAAGAGAAATAGAAAAACAAAAGAATTTTTAACTAGAAATTGTATAAAATTTCTCATTTATTATATTAATTAACGCTATTGGTTTATGCTTTAACATCCTTTATTAAGAAAGGTAGTTTTTCTATGTTTTTAAGAGCTATACCTGTTCCTCTTGCTACTGCTCTTAAAGGATCTTCTGCAATGTGTACAGGCAATTTAGTTTTCATAGAAATTCTTTTATCCAGCCCTCTTAGCATAGAGCCACCACCTGCTAAATATAAGCCCGTTTTAAATATATCTGCCGAAAGTTCTGGAGGAGTCATTTCCAAGGCATTTAAAACAGCTTCTTCAATTTTAGCAATAGATTTATCTAGAGCATGAGCAATTTCTGTATAAGAAACGGTAATTTCCTTTGGTGTTCCTGTCATTAAATCTCTACCTTGAACTGCGTAATCTTCTGGCGGATTTTCTAACTCTGTTAAAGCAGAACCACATTCAATTTTTATTTGTTCGGCAGAACGTTCTCCAATTAATAAATTGTGTTGTCTTCTCATGTAATCCACAATATCGTTGGTAAAATCATCTCCTGCAACTCTTA
>CALCHN010000080.1 GCA_937901255.1 uncultured Flavobacteriales bacterium
ACACGGGTTTTGCGTCAGGCGGGGTGACGTGCAAACTTGGAGCTTTGTGCTTCTAATAAACATTAGTAATAAATTGAAACTTTGTGCTCCGAAACCCGCCCGAACGCAAAGCCCGAAAACGTTGGTGGCAAGTGTAAGGACGACCGAAACAAACAATAAAAAATGGACAAATACGACCTTGAAAAGAAAATATGGACAGATGCCGACTTTGAAAAAATGGGGTGGCACGACTGCCGTATTTATAAAATCAGGTTGACTGATAAACTTGAATTAGACATTGACTATATTCTACAATGGAATAAACCAGACATTGAAGGTTTACCTTTTACTTTTTGGGTAGCACCTGCGACATTGGTTTTTAAGAATATCAATAACATTCAATTTGAAATTGATACTGCTTTTGACGAAGCTGTTGAAATAGAAGATATTGAACTAAACAAGTCAGACAATAAAATTCAATGGACAATTATTACTCAACAAGGCGACATTGAGTTTACAGCAGACGGATTTACGCAATGGATTAGGCAAGAGCCATTTTTTCAATTCGGGCAGACAATCTCATATATTGAAAGATGTGGGTTTTCATTAGAACAGACAACCGACCAAGAAAATCCTAACATAATAAGACAAGACATAATAGAACAGCAAAAAAAGGATTTTGAGCATTACGAGAACGTCAAGAAAAGACAATTAAAAAGACAAGAAAAATCTGACCTTGAAGAGCAAAGAGAAAACGGAAAAATTGACCTGAAAGACTATTTGACAAAGAAAAAAGAAATTAAGGAAATGCTTGACTATTACGACTATTGGCTAAAAAACACAAGATTTGAAAATTGGTAGAAACATACGACTGACAAAAACACCAGCCACCAACAGGCGTTTGGCTCAATGGCGGGTGAAGTGGTTAATTGAACATTCTACCTCGCATCAACTTTTGTGGTATATTGACAGTTTAGTGCTCCGAAATCCGCCACTGCGCCAAGCGCCAAAACGTTATGCGACACCATAGAACGACACTGGCAATTAGAAAAAAATGAACGAACACAAAGACATATTCATTGACAAAGATTTAAGATGCGGTGGCTTTTATGAACTTGCTATTCAGGTTTGCCCAAGTATTGACAATTACCCAATAGAACTGTACACTGACTTTATTTGGACACTTAATAATGTATCAGGACCTTTTGACGAAGACTTTAAGACAATAGAGCCAGACATTGAAAATATTCAACACCGTGGACTTATAAGTCTTGACAATTTTGTCATTCCTTTTATGACTTACAATATCCGAGAAGACGAGCCTATAGAAACAGGATTCAATTGGTTTGACATTTGTTTTTACACAGCAGCAATTGAAAAAGTATTTGGTTCGGAATATCAAACTTGGACAGATAATCCAAAAGTACCCGAACAGTTGACAGAATTTTTTAATTCAATTTTAAAAGACTTGTATAAAATATTTCCATTTAAACTTGCAATACTTGGTTTTGAAGTTTCAGGACAATATTACCTTGCTGACTTAAAAAACGAAACAAATACTTGGTCTCATTCAGCATTTTTTGTTGGACAGAGTAATTACGATTTGATAGCAGTTGAAAACAGAGAATATGTGAAAACAATTGAAGAATTATAACGGAAATAAAGAATGGCGACCGCATAACAAGGTATTGCCAAAAGCGGGGCTAAAGTGCTAAATTCAAGGTTTGTACTTCTATACCGCCAAAAACGAATTTTATTCGTTTTTTATTTTTAAATTTAACTCACAAAAATTCGTTTTGGCTCGCCTCAGTGCAAAATCGAAACTTTCGGCTTCGATTTCCCCGCCTTCGGCAATACCCTAAACGTTACCTGCAAGCCTAAAGAACGAACAGAGCAAGAATGAACGACAGAAATAAACATAAAGTGACAGGACAAATGAACCATCAGACAGCCGACCCAAAAGCCAACGATTCTGTATTTTTATTTTTTTCCACCGCACATTTTTTAAAAACAATTTTAGCCAACCGCCCAAATGGCACATTTGGTTTTGCCCGACACACAAGCCTACCCTTCGCAAAACCAAAAGAGCCATTTCTCCCTCCGGTCGGTTAAAATCCAAACTTTAATACCATGAATCAACTTTTCAAAATATTTATAGTGGACGAAGCGGAAGCAACCAAAATAAGTGCTTTACCAGACGAGCCGCACAAACACGACTTTGAAGAGTTGATTATCGGCATTGAAGGGCAATTAGAACACTTTATTGATTTCAAGAACACCTTGTTGGAAGCTCCGTTGATAAGTTTTGTAACCAAAGGCAAGGTTCACCGTGTGATTCCAAAATTGAGTAATGGGAAATGTGATATGTGGGTACTTCGGTTTAAAAGCGAATTTATTCCGGAAATAACTTTTCAGCTATATGCTAATTACCACAACCACGCAATGCTAAAGCTGCCAAACGACTATTGCTTTAAACGCCTGACCACAATATGCGAAATCATAAACGGAGAAATGCAGCAGGAAAATCCAGATTTGAGTGTAGTAAAGCATTTGCTAAGTGCTTTGTTCATTATGATTGAATCCGAAAGAAATAAAATTTCACCCTATGAAACTGTAATAAGCACTACACAGAATACCACACTTCAAAACTTTTTGCAAATACTTGAAGAGAATTACCAACGACCTTTAGGCGTAGATTTTTATGCTGAAAAACTGTTTATGTCGGCAAGAAATCTGAACATGATTTGCAAAAACATTCTTCAGCAAACGGTAAGCGAAATTATAGAAACAAGAAAATTGATAGAAGCTAAAAATCAATTAACGCATTCAGATAAGAACATTTCTGAAATTGGTTTTGACCTGGGATTCAATGAAAAAGCCTACTTCACCAATGTGTTTAAAAAACGAACAGGGTTAACGCCTTCTGAGTTTCGTGAAGAAATGAAAAAGCTCCTTTCCTGATTTTACAACTCTTCTTCCAAATACTGTTACCCGTTGCCCTTTAAATGATTGCACCTTTGTAGTGTCAAATTTAATTAATCATTTAAAAAAATAAAAAAATGGAAACAGTAGCAAAAACAACCACAAAATGGGCTTTAGACCCAACCCACAGTGAACTTACTTTTAAAGTAAAACACATGATGATTGCCAATGTAAAAGGCGAATTCAAAAATTTTTCTGTTGAAGTGGAAGGTAACGACATTTTAAAATCTTCACTGAATGTAAGTGTAGATGCATCGTCTATCAACACCAACAATACCGACAGAGACAACCACTTGAAATCTGCCGACTTCTTTGATGTAGAAAATCACAAAGAACTTACGTTCAAAAGCACTTCATTCAAACAGAAAGATGATGATGAGTATGAGTTGAAAGGTATTTTAACCATAAAAGGCATCAGCAAGGAAATAAAGCTTGAAGCAGAATTTGGCGGTATCAATAAAGACCCGTGGGGAAATGAAAAAGCAGGTTTTTCTATTGAAGGGAAAATCAACCGCAAGGATTGGGGATTAAACTGGAACGCAGCTTTGGAAACAGGCGGGGTATTGGTAAGTGAGGACGTGAAAATTTACGGAGAGGTTCAATTTGTAAAACAATCTTAAAACTTAGAAATCATGAAAAGATTAGAAAATAAAGTCGCCATAATCACTGGCGCAGCGATGGGCATGGGACGTGCCACAGCAGAATTATTTGCCGAACACGGAGCTAAAGTGGTAGTTGCAGATTTTAATGTTGAAGCTGGAAATGAAGTTGTTGAATTTATCAAAGCAAAGGGTGGCACAGCCGCATTTGTAAAAGTTGATATTTCGGAAAGCAAACAAGTTGAAGCAATGGTAAAATTTGCTGTGGACACCTTTGGTCGACTTGACATTGCAGTGAATAACGCTGCACTTAAACCGGACAACAATTCTTTCCAAGACCTTGATGAAGAATATTGGGACAGACTTCAAGCCGTTGACCTGAAAGGAACTGCGCTTAGTATGAAATATGAGATTCGCCAATTTGTTGCCCAGGGTGGAGGTGGTTCCATCGTAAATATTTCGTCTATCAATGCTTTCAAACCAACAACTGGCAATCCCGCTTATCAGGCATTTAAACATGGTGTAGAAGGTTTGACTAAAGCCGCAGCTTATGAGTATGGACCACAAGGTATTCGGATCAACTCGGTTGCTCCCGGTGCCATTCGCACACCCATGCTTACCAATGCATTGAAAGGGCTTGGGATAACCGAAGCAGACATCATACCAACGATGAGCCGAATAGGTAGACTTGGAGAACCAAGAGAAGTTGCACACGGTTCACTCTTTTTGAGTTCAGATGATGCAAGTTATGTTCATGGAACGGTTTTACATGTAGGTGGTGGTTTTGAACTGCTATAAATGAAAAAGATATAAAAGTGCCATCGACTTTGGTGGCACCTTTCTTTACAAATGAGACATAAAATGAAGTTGACATTCACCATAATTATTTCAATAGTAACTTTTGGCAGCTCAAGCTGCCAATCTCAAACAAATAAGAAAATGACACAAGAAACTAATCCGCTTTTATGCGACATAGAAACAGGAATGTGCGAAATACCTGATTCATCAAAAACTGAGCAGGGAGCAACAATTTCTAAATCATCACAAAAACCTGTTAAGGTTATTTATTATACCGACCCGATATGTTCATCGTGTTGGGGCATAGAACCACAATTGCGAAAACTTAAATTGGAATACGGTAATTCCATTGACATTGAATACCGTATGGGTGGCTTATTACCTGACTGGAGTTACAACAGCGGTGGCATTAGCAAACCATCAGATGTGGCTCATCATTGGGACGAAGTGAGTGCGTATTACGATATGCCCATTGATGGTGATGTTTGGTTGGAAGATCCATTGAATTCTTCCTATCCCCCATCCATTGCGTTTAAAGCCGCACAACTACAAAGCGAAGAAAAAGCGATTTTGTTTCTGCGTGAAATCAGGGAAATGGTTTTCTTACAAAAGAAAAACATTGCCAAATGGGAGCACTTGGAAACAGCAGCAAAAATAGTTGGTCTGAATGTGGAGCAACTGAAAACAGATTTTGAGGGGAAAGCGAAGGAATTGTTTCAGGGAGATTTGAAGTTGGGAAAAGAGCTTGGTGTAAGAGGATTTCCAACCATGTTTTTTGTGGACGATAAAGGAAATAAAGAATTCGTTTATGGCTCAAAACCTTACTCGTTTTATGAAGTAGCAGTGTTGAAATTAGCACCAACGGCAGCAAAAACAGAATACAAAAAAAGTTGGGAAGAATTATTTGCCAAATATCCTTCACTTACAGCCAAAGAATTTGCTGAATTATCAGGAGTCAACAGAAATGAAAGTGAGCAATGGCTGAATGAATTAACTACAAAAGGGAAATTAGAAAAATTGACTACCAAAAATGGTTCGATTTGGAAACTCAGGTAAATCTTAATTGCTATGGACAGAAAAACATTTATAAAATCACTGGCAATTTTGCCTTTAACAGCAGCAGCTATGAAACTTGACGTATTAAATAAATTAACAGAACCCATGAGCAAAACGGCTAAAATGCCCGTATTGTTTCTTGGTCATGGTAGTCCGATGAATGCCATTGAAGAAAATGAATTTGTAACCGGCTTTAGAAATATCGCCAAGAACATTCCAAAACCCAACGCCATATTGTGTGTGTCTGCTCACTGGGAAACCAAAGGCACTTTTGTGACGGCCATGCAAAATCCGCCTACTATTCACGATTTTGGTGGTTTTCCGAAAGAATTGTTTGCAGTGCAATATCCTGCACCGGGAAGTCCTGATTTGGCGAAAGAAACAAAAGCACTCATCACAAAAACAGAAATAATATTAGATGATAAGTGGGGGCTCGACCACGGTGCGTGGAGTGTGATAAAACATTTGTATCCGAATGCAGACATTCCTGTTATTCAAATGAGTATTGATTACAGCCAATCACCTCAATATCATTACGAATTGGCGCAGCAAATTAAATCGCTTCGTGAAAAAGGTGCGTTGATTATTGGCAGTGGCAATATGGTTCATAATCTTGGAATGGTTGAATGGAAAAGATTAAATGAAACATTTGGATATGATTGGGCAATTGAAGCAAACGAAAAAATGAAAAAATTCATTATAAGTGGCGACCACAAACAGCTTATCAATTTCCGTTCGCAAGGAAAAGCGTTTGACTTAGCCATTCCAACACCTGAACACTATTTGCCTTTGCTTTATTCCTTGGCTCTAAAAGAAGATAAAGATGAAGTGAGTTTATTTAACGACAAAGCAGTGGCAGGTTCGCTAACTATGACATCTGTAAAAATTGGTTAAGCATTGGAATTCAAATTCACCATATTGTTAGACCTGATAGGCACATTTGCTTTTGCAATTAGTGGTATCAGGTTAGCATCAGGCAAACAAATTGACTGGTTCGGTGCTTACATTATTGGTTTAGTTACGGCAATTGGTGGCGGAACATTAAGAGATTTATTGCTTGATGTAAAGCCTTTTTGGATGTTGGATGCAAAATATTTTTTGACTACCGGAGTAGCTCTTGTTGCGACACTGCTATTTAAAGATAAACTATTCAAATGGGGCAGCACTTTGTTTCTTTTTGACACCATCGGACTTGGCTTGTTTACGGTAGTTGGTATAACAAAAAGTATAGATGCAGGGCTGCCATTTTGGGTTTGTATTGTAATGGGAGCAATTACGGGTTCTGTTGGTGGAGTTATAAGAGATGTTTTATTGAACGAAGTGCCTTTAATTTTTAGAAAAGATATTTATGCTCTTGCTTGCGTTGCAGATGGCGGTGTATATTTCCTTTGCATTTACTTTCACTTACCCACAGGTGTTACAGAAACAATTGCGGCATTGACCGTAATTATTTTTCGATTGTTAGCTGTTAAATATCATATTCAATTACCAAAGTTGCAGCCATTAGACAGTAAATTCAAAGATAAATAATAGAGTCAACTCATTTTGCAAGCACAATTAAAAACCACACAAGCCAACACACGACCTAAGTTTTTAATAGAGCTTGCAAAGCCGACCCAAAAGAAAAATTGCTTTTAAAAAACTCTCAACACTTCAAAAAAATAAAACACCCGACACACAAGCAATCAACAAATGACACAAGAGGACGACACAAAAATGGTCGTAACCCACTCCAGACAAGAACGCCAGCCTATAACAGCACCTACCCAAAAGTGGCGGTTCAGTGGTTAAATCAAGCTTTGTGCTTCTATCAAAGTTTGTGCTTGGTTGACAGTGAAGTGCTTCGAAATCGCCACCTTCGGGTAGCTGCAAAACGTTAGCCACAAGCAAAAACAATACTCAAAAATGAATCGAATACTATCACTCATTTTCTTTATTACAATAACTACCTTTATTCAAGCACAGAATATAGAAAACGATACAAATAATTTGAATCTTGTAATAGATAAAAACGTATTAAATGCTAATGATGAAAACGAAAAAGAGATTGTAAAACTTTGGAGTGCTTACCTTAATTCTGGAGAATATAAGAATCCTACAAGTATTTACTGGGATAGAAGCGAATATCCTTTTCCTGACTATTTTCTATGGCCTATTAATATTAAAACCTTAAAAAATAGAACTCCTAAAGTTCAATGTACTCTGCTAGGTATTTACCCTGTTGAAAATAATCATTACGCTCTGAAAACATCTCTAACAAGTATTGGAACAGAAGGAGAAATTGTTTTAGAAGCTATAATATCTGTATTTGCTAAAAAAGTAAATGGAAATTATTTGTTGGTTAATAGTTCGCAATACCACAAAGAGTTATGGAAAAAAGAACAAATAGGTCAAATTAACTACTACATTCACCCAAATCACAAATTTGAGAAGCAACAAGCTGACAAAATGAATGCTTTCAATGAAAAATTAGCTAAACTGTTTAATATTTCCCCTATTTCATTTGATTATTTTGTTAGTAATTATTCTAGAGAAATTGTTAGACTTTGGGGTTATGATTATATGCCAAATATGTATTTATCTGATCAAACAGGTGGTCTTGCAGATATAAGTAATTGTCTAGTCTATGCGGGTAATAATTCTGAATACTATCCTCACGAACTTGTACATTTATACACCAATGAACTTTATCCAGATGGGTTCCATTTTTGGCTAAATGAAGGTTTTGCCACATTTATGGGAGGTAGTGGTGGTTATAGTTTAGATTGGCATATAGAAAAATTTAGAGAATACATCATTGAAAATCCAGATTTTGAAATCTCATTTAAATCTTTAAGAGGTTATATTCCTAACGAATTACATAACACAGAATTTAGATATGTAATTGGTGGATTGATTTGTAAAAAAGTGTATGAATCTAAAGGAATGAAAGCTCTATTTGAAGGATTAGAAACGGTAAGAACTGATGATGATTTATATCAATTTATAGAAGAGAAACTAAATATAAAACGAACTGATTTGTCTGAATATATAAAAAGAATAGTAAAATAATGCCAGTGGCTAACAATGGCTATCAGCCATAGCTCCTGCTCGCCTACCCGGAAAATCCCACGGATTTTCCTACCGTTCAGACTTTTTTGGTAACTTAGTCGCAAAACCACGCCACGGCTCATAGCCAAAACCGTTGGCAACAATATGGCGAAACACCTAATTATCTTAACAAAAACTAAATAATATGAAACTGAAAACAA
>CALCHN010000081.1 GCA_937901255.1 uncultured Flavobacteriales bacterium
ACAATAAAAAACTTAAAGAATTTTTCAGTCAGGAATATTATTCGCTTACGGCGTATGTAAACTCTAAAATAAGAGCCAGTGTAAACCGTGATGCTGAAGATATTATCCAGGATGTTGCATTAAAGCTATTTTCCGGGGCAGACAGGTATTCACCTATTAATAATGTTGCAGGTTTTGTGTATCATTCAATTAAAAATAAAATCATTGATGTGATGAGGGAGAATAAAAAAAACAATAGCTCTATAGACGAGTATGAAAATAAATTAATTGAATTTACAGAGCTGTTATATAACAAATCCGATAATTCCTATTCTGATGAAATGAAGGAGGAGTTAAAGAGTGCTATAATGACCCTGAAGCCGGATTATCGAAACGTTATACTGGCTATAGATTTTGAAGGATACACGTATAAAGAATTGTCAATAGAAACTCAGATACCCGAAGGAACTCTGATGTCCAGGAGGCACAGGGCAATTTCGCAGTTATACAAAAAATTAGAATTAAAAAAAATAGACGAACTAAATTAAAACAAAATGACAAACTTTTTTAAACATAAAATGAGGCGTAAATCTCCCGGCGAAATTGCCGGATGGATTTTATTGGGAATAATTGCGGTAACAGGACTGGCTATATTGTTCGGTTATATCATTATGTGGCTTTGGAATTGGCTAATGCCGGAATTATTCGGCCTTTCAACTATCAATTACTGGCAGGCAGTTGGAATATTTATACTGTCCAAGATCCTCCTTGGAGGCTGTGGAGGCGGAGGAGGTAAGGAATCTTCCAAGGATTCTAAAGCAAGTTGTAAAAAAGGGGAGAAAAATGACTTTTCCAAATGGAAATACTATGATAAATTCTGGACAGAGAAAGGAGACCAGGCATATAAGGAATATGTAGAAAATTTGCATAAGGAAGATCAGGACGAGATACAGGAAAAGTAATGGAGTTATTTAAATTGAGGAAGAAAATTATAAATCAGGGCACAAAATGAAGTTACTCATATTCCGCACAGACATCAAAACCAAGAAAAAGGCAAAATCCTTAAAACCTCTTTTTAAAGAACATTCTACTATATCTAAATGGACTGTAGACACTGAAGATATAGACAATGTATTAAGGATTGAAGCTGCAGAAAATTTAACGGAGAATGATATAATTTATTTATTAAATAACCAGGGGATTTATTGTGAGCCGTTGGTTGATTAACAGCTATTTGTAGGTGAAACATAATTAAAAAGTATTGGAGTTTCACAATGCTTTATTCGCCATATTCCTCTCTGTGACTGAGAATTCGTAATATAAAAACTATTTGGTTTTCTATAATATAGTGTATTGAATATTTAAAATTATTGAAATGGATTTTCCTTACATTTTTATACCTGGTTTGAAACAAGAGGGGGTTTGATTTTAAATAATTGATTTGTGTGATAAAATCGTCTAAAAAATTTTCTTCAATACCTTTTATCTTATAATAGCATCTTGCTTTGGCCAGGTCTTTTTCTGATTCTTTAGATACTTGTATCTGATATTCCATTGCGATTCAGAACATTTTCTATGGATGAAAATTCAATTTCATTTTTTTCATATCTATCAAGCAAGTCGTCTATCATGTCTGTATATTCTTTAGACGGCTCTTCAAGCAATTTTGCCTGTTGGATGGCAATATGCTCCAGATAATTTTTTAAACTACGATTCTGGCTTTTAGCTTCTTTTTCCAGGATGCGGAGTATATTTTCCTCTAAATGCAACTCTTTCCTAATCATATTAAAAATTTATACGTATGATATACGTAAATATAGTAAAAATTTTATTAAATGCTCTGATCATATCTGAATTATAAGAATTCTTTATGGAGGTAGAGATTTAGTAAACTTCTTAATTTAAAAGTCCAAAAAGTTCACTAATCTATTAATGAAAACTTCTATTTCATCAATATTTATTAATTCTAAGAAGGTTTTTATTTAGCCTATTAAGAAGCAATTGCTGTGAAATTATCGATTGTTCAAGGCATCATTTTGATTTGTTTGTTTTGGGCACATAGATAAAATCTAAAGTCATAGGCATTTTGACATTGTTTTTTATTGCAGCACATTCTAAGGAGATAGCTCCAATCTCCTTCCTGTATTTATTAATAGAATCAAGGTTGTTAACCTTAAAAGGTGTAAAGTGATTGACATACATTTCATCCCTATCTATAAAATAACCATATTTTTGATATCCACCTCCTTCAAAAACAAGTTCCTGATCGATCATCATCCCTAGAATGTCCGGATTGATTGCACCTCTATCAACCTCTTTCAGAAGCTCTGGAAAGAGTTTCTTTCTATTCGGCAAAGACATATGCATAAGCAAGATGTCTGCATCATCAGTTCCAATTTTACTCATACCAGGGAAACCATATTTCTTGAATATAGATATAAACATCCTTTCGTTTTCAGCGTCAATTTTAAGTTGAAGTTCCTTGATTGAATCGATTTTGGATTCCAATATATTATTTGCCATTAATCTATAATACCGGTCTTTTGACACCATAGAATCAATAACTTTTCTGAGCCCTAAATTCATTTGGCTATTTCGAATAGATTTTATGGAATCGAACTCGGATTTAGATATTATGGCTTTATTTGCATGCTTAATATTTAAAATAGAATCTTTAATAATATTCTTCCAGTCCAATTCTCCATATAAAATTGAACTTTGCAAAGTTTCCCTAGCTTCACTATATCTTCCTTTCTTTATGAGAGCTTTAGTAAAGAAATAATGGTCATTCCTGTAGTCAGAAGCATTGCATCCCTCACTTCTTAACTCAAATGCTTTTGAATAATAATGAATACTTGATTCGAAATCATTTGATAAAAATGAGCAGTAACCTAGATTGGCTAAAGAGTAAAATTCGAAACACCCTCTTTCCTTTGTTTCTGATGATTCTGGAAAACTATTGTTCCTACATTTTATTGAAATGATTGCTAAAATTACTGGCAATACTAATGAGTTAATATGCATTTACTAATGTTTGATGACCGTAGAATGAGAATAAAAATAAACATTGGGGATGAAGAACTGAAAAAATTATTCAATAAATGGAAAGAAACATATCATGTATTTCAATTCAATGGATTTAAGCACTATTGGAACTATTATAATCAGGATATTTTTTTATATCCAGATAGAAAATACAACTTTTGGGATAAAGAATGGCATAAAGAAAAAGATATAAGTCTTCTTGTCAAAGCCTTTGAAAAAGGAATATATTACATTATTGAAAATTATAAAAAACTAAGATAAATTAATTCATTATGAGAAATATTTTGTTGCTGGCAACTTTAATTATTTTAGGATGTCAGTCCCATGAAAAATATGATTCTGAGAAAATTATATTTAATATTAGAAAATACTTGGTAGCAGAAGATTTAATTAATTTAAACTTAGAGGATAACAGCCAAATTAAAATTGATTCAATAAGGGAATATCCTAAATATAAATATCTTGAAAGCGAATTAAAAATTAATAAAGCTGTATATAATCAAATTTTCACAGGAAAGGATGAAGTAAATAAAAATTTACAACTCATAATAGTCCAGAATACAATTGATTCTATTACAGAAGTTTATAACAAAACTGAAAAGACAGATAATTATTTTAAAACCTATATTACAATTAAAAGCAAACTAGATAGGGAAATAACTGAGAGCAGAACTCTTATGTTGAGTGAAAATTTTATGGTTATTGGCCAAGTTTATTGAGATTTAATGTTTCTTTGTCAAAACATTAACAAAAAGCGTTAAATTAGGTATTCCTTATTATCTATTAATAAGGCAGAAGTGTATAAAGCAGAGATAAGAAATAATAAATTAAATAGACTACTTAAAGACTCTTTATTAAGATTAGAAATAAAAAGTAATATTACAAACTATTAATATTAAGAATAATTTAAACAGAATTTTTCACATCACTAATCAAGCACATAAAATCACATTTTAATAATCCTGAATTAAGATAAAAATATTTATATTTTTAGATTCATAAGCAATATTGTGTATGCCTTCAATAAATACTCTAGTAGATAGTTTTTCGACTCAGAATATTAGTTACTTTTTCGAAAACAAAATAGCTTCATTTAAACCGGAAAAAGAAATTTTTGAAAATTATGTAGGTGAAGAGACACAATACTCTAACCCTGTAAAAATAGGTCATGCAGAGTTTAAAAATCACGAAGAGCTATTAGTGTTTAGCTGCGAGTATAATAAAGAGTTAACCGCTAGAAGTGCAAAAAAGCAACAATTTGAAATAGCTAAAAAAGTACTTAAAGAAGATTTTAAAGACGGGGCTATATTTATCTTCCATGACTCACATAATAACTTTAGATTTAGCTTTATTCGTAGAAATTGGGAGGAAAAAGCAGATAAGAAATATACTTCTTGGAAGCGATATACGTATCAAATCCATCCAAATGAAACCAATAAAACCTTTAAGGAAAGAATAAATAATTGTTCTTTTAATGATCTAGATGCCATACAAGAAGCATTTTCTGTAGAAAAATTAACCAAAGAATTTTACAACGAGTTATTTACTTGGTATCAATGGGCTTTATCCGATGAAATTGGTATTACCTTCCCACATAATACAGAAATAACTGAAGATGATCGAAGTAGACTGGAAGAACAGGTTATTCGTTTAATAACCCGTTTACTGTTTGTTTGGTTTATTAAGCAGAAAAAATTAGTGCCAGAAGAATTATTTGAAACAGATGAACTCTCGAAAATTTTAAAAGATTTTGATTCAAATAGTATTTCAGACGGAAACTATTATAATGCTATTCTTCAAAACTTGTTTTTTGCTACACTGAACAAGGAGATTAATGAACGTGAATTTGCCAAATTAAAGAATAGAGATGTAAAAACACGTTTTCGGTATAAGGAAATATTCAACCTTTCAGAACAAGAAGTATTGGAGCTGTTTAAACCGATTCCTTTTTTAAATGGTGGCTTATTCGAGTGTTTGGACAAAGAGGATGTTGACGGTAATAAATACTTTTTGGATGGTTTTAGTAGAAATTCAACCAAAGCTGCTAATGGTAATTTTAGACATCGCGCATTTATACCCAACTGTGTATTTTTTGATAAAGAAAAGGGAATCATTCCGCTTTTGAAACGCTACAATTTTACGGTTGAAGAAAACGCTCCTAACGAAGTTCAAGTGGCTCTTGACCCTGAATTATTAGGAAAAGTATTTGAAAACCTATTAGGTGCATTTAATCCAGAGACAAAAGAAACAGCACGTAAACAATCAGGTTCTTTTTATACGCCAAGGGAAATTGTAGATTATATGGTAAATGAAAGCCTCATTACCTATTTACAAAATGATTTCCCTGATTTAGAAGAAAAGATCGTTCGTGGTTTATTTGAAGAAGAAAAACTCCCAAATGATTTAATAAAAAACCATACACTTTGCGAATTACTCTCCAAAAAACTGAGAACTATAAAAATATTAGACCCCGCTTGTGGCTCTGGGGCTTTCCCAATGGGAATCCTTAATAAAATGGTTAAGGTATTGGAAAAATTAGATTGTAAAAATGAAGAATCCATTCACGACCTCAAACTACACTTGATAGAAGAATGTATTTACGGGATTGATATCCAGAACATCGCTACACAAATAAGCAAATTGCGTTTCTTTATATCGTTGGTAGTAGAACAAGGCGAAAAGGATTTGTCTAAACCCGATGAAAATTATGGGGTACTAACACTTCCCAATCTCGAAACTAAATTTGTGTCTGCCAATACATTAATCGGGATAAAAAAGAAAAAAGAAGGTGAATTCGTTAATACCTTATTCACAGATCCTGAAATAGAAATAACTAAGCAAGAATTACTTAAAATCAGAAGAGAACATTTTTATGCAAAAACGGCCGGAGCAAAAAAACGCTTACGGGAATTAGATGCTGAGTTAAGGGCTAAACTTACCAAATTGTTGCAAGAGAATAATGAATTTGCCCCAGAAGACGCTGTTCAATTCTCCAAATGGAACCCTTATGACCAAAATACTAGCTCTCCTTTTTTTGATACAGAATGGATGTTTGGGTTAGAGCAAGGTTTTGATGTAGTAATTGGAAACCCTCCTTATGTGCAACTTCAAAAAGATAGTGGGAAGTTGGCTAGTCTGTATAAAGATGGTGATTTTAAAACGTTTGCTAAAACCGGGGATATTTATTCTCTTTTTTATGAAAAAGGATGGCAGCTTCTGAAAAACAAAGGTTCACTTTGCTACATAACTTCGAATAAATGGATGCGAGCTGGTTATGGCAAAAGTACAAGACAATTTTTCGCAGAAAACACAAATCCTATTTTACTAATAGATTTTGCTGGTCAAAAAATATTTGAATCAGCAACGGTTGACACAAATATTTTGCTTTTTTCCAAGGATAAAAATAGACGACAAACGAAAGCCTGTATTGTTAAAGATAAGGTGTTAAATAATTTGAGCGTTTTTGTTAGACAAGAATGTAATGAATGTACATTTTTGGGAAGCGAAAGTTGGGTTATTCTAAATCAAATTGAGCAAAACATTAAAGCGAAAATTGAAGCTGTTGGAACTCCACTTAAAGATTGGGAGATCAATATTTACAGGGGAATTTTAACGGGTTACAATAACGCGTTTATCATAGATGGGGAGAAGAAAAATGAGCTTATTGCTGAAGATCCAAAATCTGCTGAGATTATACGACCGATTTTAAGAGGACGTGATATAAAGCGGTATTCATATAAATTTGCTGATATTTATTTGATAGCTACTTTTCCAAGCTTGAAAATTAATATTGACCAGTATCCTGCGGTAAAGCAACATTTACTTTCCTTTGGTAAAGAGCGTTTAGAACAAACTGGAAAAAAATATATTGTAAATGGACAAGAAATAAAAGCCCGTAAAAAGACAAATAACAAATGGTTTGAAACCCAAGATAGTATAAATTATTGGGACGATTTTAATAGACAAAAAATCATATATCCGAATATGACTAAGTTTTTACCATTTGTTTATGATGACAACGGATTTTTGACTAATCAAAAATGTTTCATAGTTACAGGTAAATATGTTGAATTTCTAACCGCTTTTTTTAACTCGTCATTATTTAAGTTTTGTTTTAGAGACAATTTTCCAGAACTTTTGGGTGGTACACGAGAATTAAGTAAAATATTCTTTGATAAAATTCCTGTGATTCAGATTGAAAATGAAACAAATAATAGCTTTAAAAACTTGATTCAAAAGCTTCAAGAAGCAATTATAAAACAACAACCAACAAAGGAAATTGAGTTAGAAATTGACGATAATATTTTTAATTTATACTCATTGACGACAAAAGAAAGAAAAGAAATAGGTTTTATTGAGATTCAATAAAATTAATCTCTTTTGTATCAAGCCCATACATTGCATAAATCATTTCATTAAATTGTCTCTCTATAACTTTGTTGTTTGGTTTATTAAGCATAGTGTCTATTCCTTCCACAAAAGATATTTCGGTTTTTTTATCTGGTATAGGAATTTTAAGTGGTTCAATAGCTTGAACGCTTATCAATAAATCACCTGTTCCTGTTTGCGGGGAATCTTTCATTAAGTATCTACCCATTTTGGAATTGAGTATCGCTACTAAATACTTTATATGTTTACCAGTTGCAAAACAAGTACTATCTAAAGCCATTGCGCCATCTTCATCATAAGAAAACCTTAAGATAGAGCCAACACGTTTCCATATAATTTTCTGCTTAGAAAAATCGTCCATATAAGCACAGTTCCGTAAATTGTATGGCGTTATGCCTTTATCCGTCCGATTTTCTAATTGCGGGTAAAATTCATCAAGGTGTTTTTTTATAGCAGGATAATCATCTATGTTTACTGGGTTTATGCCTTTTTCCTTTATCCCGTTATGGGTGTTTATTAGCCATAAATCAGCAAAGTCGTAGCCGTATTTTTTTATGTCTCTGCCACGCAAAATCGGTCGTATAATTTCTTCACTTTTAGGGTCTTGTTCAATCAAATCATTTCGCTCTTTTCCAGTGATAATAAAGGCTTGATTAAATCCGGTTTTTATGCCGTAGTTGATTTGTATGTCCCAATCCTTTAAGGGTGTTCCTACTCGTGCTACTTTTTCCTTTATACGTTGTTTAATTTCAGAAAGTATTACCCAACTATCAGAGTGAACAAAGGAACAACCACTGGCATTTTGTCTAACAAAAACACTGATTTTATAGTCATTTTTATTGGATAGGTTTATTTTAGACAACTTACGTTTAGTTTAAACGAAAACAGAATAATAATTTAAACATTTTAAAATGATTTACGGATACATTAGAGTAAGTACAGACAAACAAACAGTAGAAAACCAACGCTACGAGATTAACCACTTTTGTGAACGACAAGAAATAGTTGTCAATAAGTGGATAGAAGAAACCATTTCTGGAGGCAAAAAGGTTGAAGAACGGAAACTTGGTAAACTTCTTAAAAGAATGAAGAGAGATGATATTCTTGTCTGTTCCGAACTTTCTCGTTTGGGTAGAAATCTCTTAATGATTATGGGGGTGTTAAACGAGTGTATGAATCGGGATATTCAAGTTTGGACAATCAAAGACAATTATCGTTTGGGGAGCGATATAAATTCTAAAGTCTTGGCATTTGCTTTCGGTTTATCTGCAGAAATAGAAAGAAATTTAATATCTCAGCGCACTAAAGAAGCATTGGCCCGCAAACGAGCAGAAGGTGTTATTTTAGGTCGCCCAAAAGGAAGTAAGTCATCAAAAACAAAGTTAACCGGAAAAGAAAAGCAAATAAAAGAGTTGCTAGATAAAAAAGTTTCCTATTCTGCTATTGGAAGAATACTGAACGTACACAGGTTAACAGTCTCTAAGTTTGTAAAAGAAAATCAGTTAGCATTAGTATAATAGTTGCTAATAACCTATCAGAAAGATTTAATTTTTATGACTTACTTTAAAGTTTTTCAATAGAAAACCGGATATTTTTAAAACAAATAAACTATCTTTACCATTCGTGTAACAATAGACCCTATTTTTTAGGGTTTATTGCAACATAAAGGGTAATGGCAAAAAGCACATATATATCAGAGAGTTTAAATGAAGACCAAATAGCTTTATTAAAGTATTTGGAAGATCATGAAATCCTGTATTTTAACCTAAAGGAATTAGCATCACAATTGCCACACTCCCTTTCAAATACAAATGAGTTGGTAGAAAACCTGTTTCAAAAAGGATTATTGAACCGTATAGAACGAGGGGTGTACACTAAACCCAATTATAGTAATATAAATGTACTCGCAACATTTATATCCCAAAATAGCGCCATTGCTTATTGGTCAGCTTTGCATTATCACGGGCTAACCGAACGCTTTCCCAATACGATATTTGTAAAAACTACCCAACGAAAACGAGATACTCAAATATTGGGTACAACCGTAAAATTTGTATCTGTAAAAGACTCTAAAAATATTGGTATTATGGAAGAAGGTTATGGTGACCATAGCTTTACCCTAACCGATGTTGAAATGACCTTGGTAGATTGTTTTGACCAACCACGTTACGCTGGGGATTTTGCAGACCTTGTAAAAGCATTTGCTACAGCCAATCTAATCAATAACAAACTAATAGAATATACTAAAGCATATAACAATATTGCAGTTACTAAACGTATTGGCTTTTTGGCACAAGTATTTCATGGTAACAAGCTCAATAGTTTTATTAATTATGCCAGAACCAAAGTAAATAAGAGATATAGCTTAATGGATGCTGGTGGTTTACAAGAAGGAGAATTTGTAAGCGAATGGAAATTACGTTTAAATGTGAGCAAGGAAAACTTAATTCGAATGACGCAAACTGAATATTAATGATTTTACAAAAAGAAATCATAGAAAAAGCCCAAGAATGGAAAGTGCCTCCAGATACGGTAGACAAAGATTATGTGTTAGGACATTTTCTATCTGTATTTGTAGAATATTACAAAGATACCTTGGTGTTTAAGGGTGGAACCTGTTTACGAAAGTGTTATTTCAAAAATTATCGTTTTTCTGAAGACTTGGATTTTACAGCTATGGATAAAAATTTTGTTTTAGAACAAAAAGTTTTGGAAGCCATAGCCAGAACAGCTGAAGAAAGAACAGGTATTCAGTTTTCTGTGGAAAAGATAAAGCCACTGGTCTTTAATGATGAGCCCAAAGGATTTCAGGTTTATATAAAATATTGGGGAGCCAATCATTCTAAAAACCAGAGACCACTACCTTCCATTCGTTGGCACACAAAAATAAAACTGGAAGTCAGTACAGATGAAGTAATATTTTTGGATACACCAAAATTAGACATTATGCATCCGTATTCCGATAGTTTAACAGGCGATACACAAATTAAGTGTTATAGCATTAATGAAATTGTATCCGAAAAATTGAGAGCGCTAAAACAACGTTCATATACAGCACCCAGAGATTTTTATGATTTATTCCATTTAACTCAAAAATTTTTAAAGGAAGATTGGGAAAGCATTATTCCTGTATTTCTTAAAAAAATGGCACATAAGAAGTTAGAGTACAAATCGCTGGAAGATTTAATAGATGATTCTAAACTTAAAAACGTAAAAAGAGCTTGGCAGAACAGCGTTGCCCATCAAATTCAAGAAGGACATCAACCTGATGCGGACGAAATTATCGAAACAGTAGCTGAACGAATTAAAACATATCTACCAAATGGCAAATAATTTTATTGCAAATAAAAGCCCTCAAAAGACCTTAAGTGGTCGCTTGAATAACATCATAAAGTTTAGTACAGAATTACGGTGGCTTGTGGGCTTCTTTTATTTTTCGGGATGGAAAGAAGTGTATGAAAACCTTAAGAAAAACGGGGAAATTAAAATAAAGCTATTGGTAGGCTTACAAGTTGGCAATCATCTGCAGAATATTTTTGAGCACGATGTCCAGGAAATGGATTTAAGTAGTGATGAATACTTCAATGATTTTATGACCTCAATGGGTTTTGCTGTAAACAATGAGCAACAAGACACTAAAGAATTTTACGAGCAGGTTCATTTTTTCTTGGATATGATTAAACAAGAAAGATTGATTATTAAAAAAACCAGAGAACCCAACCACGCAAAGTTGTACTTGTTTGAGATGAATGAAGAAGAGCGTACAAAACATAATTTTGAAGGCTATTTAATCACAGGTAGTAGCAACTTAACACGGTCGGGACTTCACGGTCAACAAGAATTTAATGTAGAAATTAAGGATTATGGCTATGAAGAAGCTGTAACTTATTTTGATGAGCTATGGGAGTTGGCAATACCAATTACAGGACTTGAACAACGTAAAAAGCATCTTATAGATTTTATAATCCATCGTTCACAAGCTGCATTAGTACAACCGTTTGATGCCTATGCGTTGGTGTTAAAAACCTATTTAGACCTTCAAAAACAAAAAAAATTGAAACCACAGGTAGAACGTCTATTGGAAGATAATGGGTTTAATAAATTCTCATATCAATTAGATGCAGTAAATCAAGCTTTGGGTATTATTGAAGAAAACAATGGCGTAGTTATAGCAGATGTTGTAGGCTTAGGAAAATCGGTAATTGCTTCTTTGATAGCACGTAATTTGGATAACAAAGGCATTATTCTTTCCCCCCCCCCCTGGCTTAATAGGAGATTATAGTGATAAAACAGGATGGTGGGGATATGTCAGAAATTTTGATTTAAGTGGTTGGCATGTATACAGTCGTGGCCAAGTTGAAAACCTCGCAGAAGATTTAGATGATTCAGATATTGAAACGATAATTATTGATGAAGCACATAGTTTCAGGAATCAAGATACCGCTGCTTATGAGGCTTTAATGCAAATTTGTAGAGGTAAACAAGTGATTTTATTAACGGCAACACCTTTTAATAACTCCCCTGCTGATATTTTTGCCTTATTAAAATTATTTATCATTCCTGGTTTATCAAGTATTACACTTGAGAATAATTTAGAAGGCTTATTTAGAAGTTATAGCTATAGGTTCAATAAGCTATCCGATATTCTTAAAAATTACAATTCCAATAATCAGGATAAAAAGGATAAAGCAGAAAAACTCTATATAAAACTATTGGAGGAAGAATTACCTGTAGACCCTCAAATTGTACGTCGAGAATCAGCTAAACTAGCCAATACTATTAAAGAAGTGATATCACCAGTAGTAATTAGAAGAAACCGTTTAGATTTAGAAAAGGATCATCAATACAGTAAAGAAATAGGAGAATTACCAAAAGTTGCCCCGCCTGAAGAATTATTTTATTATTTAACCCAATCACAATCTAAGTTTTACGACCGTATTGTAAGAGACTATTTTTCAGAAGAAGGTTGGTTTACTGGTGCAATTTATCAGCCGTCAAGATATGAAACCGTGATAGATGAAAGCGGATTGGATATGGAAGGTAATAGAGTGTATCAACAACAGCGTAACTTATTCGATTTTATGCGTAGGTTGTTGGTAAAACGATTTGAAAGTTCCTTTGGGGCATTCCAGAAAACTATAGAGCGATTCATTCACGTTCACCAAGTGGTATTACAATTTATTGAAAATACAGGAGGTAAATATATCTTGGACAGAGGATTAATAGAAAAAATTTATGAGTATGATGAAGATGAAATTTTGGACGTTCTATTCAAGTTTGAAAATGATTTACTGAAGAAAAAAACACCAAAAAACACAACGATTTATAAGATTAAAAACTTCCAAAATAACGATGAGTTTTTAAAGGATATTAATAGAGATTTACAACTCTTTAAAAGGATAAGAAAGGAGATTGAGGACGAAGCTTTGGTGGTTAATGATCCTAAAAGAGAAACCATTTATCAGAAAGTCTCAGGGATTTTAAAAAATGATCCTAATCGTAAAGTAATATTATTTACAGAATATGTAGATACAGTATTGCATCTCGAAGATTATTTTAGAGAAAAACTAGGCAACAAAGTAATCATCTGTGATGGAAAAGTATCAAAAGCTTTAGCAAAAGATTTAGAGCGAAACTTTAATGCTCAATACGAGGGAACAAAGTACGATAATTTTCAAGTGTTGATTACCAGTGATAAATTATCAGAAGGATTTAACCTAAATAGAGCGGGTGCAATTATCAATTATGATATTCCTTGGAATCCAACACGCGTGATTCAGCGTGTAGGTCGTATTAACCGTATAGGTAAAAAAGTATTTGACAAGTTATTTATTTTTAATTTTTTCCCATCAGAAACAGGAGCAGATTTTGTAAAATCCAGAGAAATTGCACAACAAAAGATGTTTATGATACATAATGCATTAGGTGAAGATGCACAAATTTTTCATTCTGATGAGGAACCAACAGCAAGTGGTTTGTATACTAAAATGAATGATAACCCAGAAGATGATGAAGAATTAAATATTATTACTTATGTAAGAAATAAGTACAATCAAATAGAAAAAGAATACCCAGGCGTTATTGAACGTATTGAAAAATTACCAAATCGGGTTAAAACTTCGAAAAAATTCAAAGATGAAAATGTAAATGTGTTACGTAAGAAAGGCTTGAGCTTATTTGCGCAACAAGCAAATACAATAGAAAACCCTAAAGTTGAAAGTTTAACCTTTGAAAACTTCCTGCAATTTGTGGAATGTGAGCCCGACACAAAAAGAATTCCAATGTCTGAAGTTTTCTGGCCTGTTTACGAGTCAATAAAAGCTCATAAAGAAAAAGTACGCTCTAACAATTCAGATTTATCAATTGAGAAGAAAGCACACAACAATTTAAAAGTAGCTTTAAAGGTAATAGATGCTTCAGAAGAAGAAAACATAAACTTCATTAAAACAATCATCAAAGATATTAGATATTATTACACAATGCCTAAATACACATTAAGACGATTAGCATTTGATGTGTTGTCACCTAATTCAGTTAAAGCAAAATGGAAGCAATTTTATAAAGAATTAGAGTATATTAAAAATCGTTATGGAATAGATTACCTCGATAACGTTTTGGAAAAAGTAAAAGACAAAAAAGACGAGGTAATTATTGCGATTGAAAATAGAATTTAATGAGATTATAGTACAAAATAAACAGTATAATGGAATTAACTAGGACCAACTCATTTAACACAGGAATTGCCAGTGAATATTTAATTCTTTCAAAACTTTATAGGTTAGAATTAGAAGCTTATATTTCACAAGGCAATAAAAAGAGCATTGATATCAGAGTTATTACAGATAATGGAAGGTCACTTTCAATAGATGTGAAGTCTGTTAGAGGATATAGCTCTCTTGTTGTAAACAATGTTATAGAAGCAGAAAACCATTTTATAATTTTTGTAATCTATAAAAATAAGTTTTCTGAAGTGGATGTTCCTCCTGATATTTATATAGTTCCAAGTGTTCAAATAAAAGAGATAAAATCTTCATTTGGTAAAGAAGATAGAGTTATGAAAGGGAAACTGTTGAATTATAAAGACAAATGGGAATACTTTACAAATGAAGAAATATTAGAATAGTTTTATAATTAATGCTTTAACAAACTTCTGTGCTCAGAGACGTCAGAGACGAAATAAGGAAAAAAGAGGAGCCATAATAAAAATAAATGTTGCCCTTTCGGTAGCCCCAAAAAACAAAACCCTCAGTAAACATAATGTTTCTGAGGGTTTTTAAGTACCTTGGGTGGGAATCGAACCCACACTCCGAAGAACACGAGTTTGAGTCGTGCGCGTCTA
>CALCHN010000082.1 GCA_937901255.1 uncultured Flavobacteriales bacterium
CTATTTCTTTTTTTATGCAATAAAGTCAACCCAAAATATTAATCGAACTCAGGTTTCTAATAATTTTTTTAATTCATTTACTATTTCATCAATACTCATCAATGATGTGTTAAGCGCTACTTTATCTGCTAGTGTTGGACTGTATGAAATCACATCATCTTTAGAAACTTTATGCCATATTGGTAATATTACTTTTATGCCGTTCATTTCTTTGGTTACTAAACCATCTAATTCATATTGTGTCCAATTTTTAGAAAAGAAAGAATTTGATAAAACAACTATGCCATATTTTGAATTCTTCAAACCATTATCAATCGAACGCCGAAGACTATCCCCTACCTTTAGTTGAAACTCATCATACCAAATATTCATTTCAAGTTCTGTAAGCCTTTCAGCCAATGGCCTTACAAAACTTTCTTTGTCCTCTGTTGCATGTGAAATGAAAAAGTCGTATTCTTTCTGAATTAGTTTTTTTGGCTCCTTTCCTAATTCGGATGTTCCTTGTTTTTGCCTTTGGAGCTCATTCGTTATTTGTTGTCGATACCTTAATTCTTCTTGCCTTCTTCCTTTCACTATCTGTTCCTGTCGTCTTAGTTCAATTTTTATTTCTCTGTCAAGTTGTTTCTCGTATCTTCTTCTCTGATCCCTTTTATCAATAATCTTTTTAGATAAACTAGCTTTCTTTTTAAGAATTTTATTAATCTCATTCTGATATCTAATTATTTGATTTTGTTTGGCTTGCAATTGAGATAAGCTTGTATTCTTGCTGATCGTTTTTTTTATTTGATTAATTTTATTGTAATTGTTGAATTCTTTTTTTGCCTCATCTGCAAGTTGTTTTTCAAATTTGGAAATTTCCTTGTCGGTTTTTGAAATATAGTTGTTTGTTGTTTGAACGCTCATATTTTATTCTCCCTCCACTATTTTAATTTCTTCATCCGTTAACCCATAAAGTTCATAAACCATTTTATCAATTTGAGCATCTATCCTATTGATTTCAGTTTTTAAGGTTTGGGCTCTTTGTTTTTGTTCATTAAAGTATTGCATCCATTCAGCTTCTTCGGATAAACTCAACTGTACTTTGGCTTTTTTCAATTCTTTTAAAAAGTCTCCAAACTCTAATTCGTGCCAGTTTTGCAACTTGGTTGTTAATTTTTCTATTTCAAACTTAGACTGAAACAACCCTATTAAAGATGATTGAATCATTTTTAATTGTGAAGTGAAAGAAATAATTTCTTCAACTTTAATAATAAATGGTTTTTGAATTTCCTCTTTTGCAATTTTTATAGGTAATGGGTCAATATAAATGATTTTAACCTGTGCAAACACCTTACCTCCCTCATTTATTGAGTTTTCATACAAGAACCTAAAAAGTTTACTATTAAATAGAGCAAGTAAATATTTTGAACTATAATTTTCATCAATTATCAAACCATTATGAACAGTATCCAGAGTATAGTGTCTTTCTAAATCTATTGTGCAGATAGGATACGCACCTGTTTGTCTTAAAAGAATTTTCTCAGCTACCTCAAAAATTTCTTTCTTTCTTGGTCTATGAAGTTTATCAGTATCATAAATTATATAACTATGAGATTCTGGTTTTGTGTATCTATTGAAATCACTTCCAGTTATCATTTTCTTTGTTAATGCTCCGACTTCCTGGGTTAAATATTTACTATTACCACCTGTAATAATTCCTTGATTAAAATTTATTACCTTACTAACAGTTGTACAGTTTTTAGATATCCTAGTGATTAATTTTTCATTTACAGAAATATTAAACGAAAGGTCATCACTTTTTAAAATATCATCTTGTATTATTTCAGCTGTACTGTAATGTTGTGTTAAAAAGTTCTTGATGTTAAATATTTGCAGAAATTTATTTCCACTAACTTTTTTCTTTCTTAGAGATAGAATAATTGAGTCAACAGCAGCATCTTCAAAGACTAAATTGCCTTTAAAGTCAATCAGAACATTAATTGAAGTATTTTCTAAAATAAATTTTCTAGCTTCTTTATAATATTGGTTTTTTAATATTGTATATGGTGTTATATAAGATAAAACACCATTATCTCTTAATATCAAGATTCCTTTCTCATAAAAAATGGGATAAAGATTAATTCTTCCAAATGCAGAGTTATATGTTTTCTCTAAAAATACTTTATCGTTTTCTGAAATATATTCAGTCGGAACATATGGTGGATTTCCAATTACCACATCAAAGCCACCTTTTTCAAAAACATTCGGAAACTCCTTTTGCCACTTAAAAGCCTTCTCCTCTGCCACTTCAGAGTCATTTATTAATGAATTACCACATTTAATATTATTGTTTAATGTAGTTAATTTTCTGCCTCTTTGCGCAGTACGCAACCACAACGAAAGTTTTGCTATATCTACACTCTCTTCGTTGATGTCAACTCCGTAAATATTTTTCTCTAAAATGTGATTGCTTACATCCTGAAACACAATGCTCGCACCAAAAAGCTGTGCTTGTAATTCATCAACATAAGCATGTTCTTCCATTAAAAACTCCAATGCCTGGTTTAAGAAAGCTCCAGAACCACAAGCAGGGTCGCAAATTGTAATATTTAATAACCAATTTCGGTAAGCTTGCAGATTTTCACCCAGTTTTATAATGATATCTTTTTTTCTGTTTCTTCTCCCCTTTGCGTATTCTTCATCAATAATACCCAGTTCGATTTTCTTTTCTTCACAGAGTTTACCAACGGTATTGTCAACTATGTATTTGGTAATGTATTTTGGTGTGTAAAAAACACCGTCTTTTTTTCGTTTACTTTTGGTTTTATCTACCTCCTGCCCTTCCAATTCGGCAGTAATGTTTTCAATTTCGTTGAGTGAATTTTCAAAAATGTGCCCGAGTATGTTTACATCGACTTCACTTTGAAAATCGTAATTTGTTAGCTTCATTACGTTTGGATGCAACATTTCATCATCCAACACAATATTGTCTAACACTTCATCAGGCTGAAATAAACCACCATTGTAAGCAAAAATATCATCAACCGATTTCTGTCCTTTTCGTCCGGTATCAATGTACCCAAAATACTGCTTAAAAATGTCGTACAAAGGTTTGTAAGCATCTTCTTGTTTTAGTACCTCCCAACGCTTTACAATACGAGAAATAGAGTTTGGAGGCAATAAACCGCTATCTTCGGCAAAAAAGATAAACAAATAACGGTCGAGCAATTTTTGTGTTTTTTTGAAGAGTAGTAATTTATCTTTTGCATGACTATTCTTTACCATGTTTTGCCACAAATCATTTCTGAAAGCAGCATAATCTTTATATAATTGTTTGGTGATTCTTTCTTCTACAAGTAAACTTTCTTCTTTTATTTTTAAAGGAACTCCATTCAACAAATTGTCGGCACTTAGACACAACCAGAGCAACTGAAATTCAGATTCCGTAAGCGTAAAAAGGTTAAACTCCAAATGCTCTACTGAATGATGAATAAAGAAACGTAGTTTCTCAAAATTGGACGTGATAACATAAATACAGCCTCTTTGATTGTTCTTGTAATTAAACGCCTGTACATTTATTTTATCTAAATCTTTGGTATCAGTTCCTTTTAGTTCAATAACTCCTAAAGCTTTTCCATCTTGCAAAATAGCTCCATCGGCTTTTTTGGCCCCTTTTTCGTTTTTTAGTTCGGTGGTTAAATTATATTCTGCATGAGGATTAAGTGTGTATCCTAGAATATTTACAAAAAGTTCCCGTAAAAACCTTTCTTGAAATTGTTCTTCTTTAGCATCTCTAATATTTTGTTGGATTACAGGATTATGGAAATAAGCAGTAAACTTTTGATAAGCGATTTTAATTGTTTCCGCGTCCTGTCCTTTCAGGTGTTTATTGAGTACCGAATTTTGAAAAAATGCCATTTATATTTTGGTTGTTTTAATAAATATATTGAAAATTTATAGAACCACCTTTTTTAAAAAATTAACAAGAACTTAAATTTGAAATATTTACAATCAATATTATTGTATAATTGTATATTTGAAATATGAATGTTCGTCTTACCCAAGAGCAAAAAATAAGGATTTTAAATTCCGGTGATGTCTATAATGTCATGCAACAGGTTTTGTTGCGTGAGAATAAGATCAGGCGGAATCAGGAACACTTTTGGGTTGTTGGTTTAAACAACAGAAATAAGATCCTGTTTATTGAACTCATAAGCCTGGGAGCGGTTAACAGCGTTCAGGTAAATCCACCGGAAGTATTTAGAATGGCTATCTACAAACTAGCTGTAAAAATGATCCTTGTGCATAACCATCCCAGCGGAGATACTACCCCCTCACCTGCCGACAAGGATTTAACCGACCGGATGATGAAAACAGGTAGTCTCATCAAAATTGATGTCATAGAACACCTTATTATCTCTGAAACCGATTACCTGAGCTTTGTAGATGCCGGAATCATGGATGAATTGAAAAATACCGGTAAATACGAGCTTCTTGATAGTGAGAAAGTAGCCATGCGTAAATGGAAAGAAGAACAAGAAAGGGAAAAGGCAATAGAGAAAAACAGTCTTGAAATTGCCAAAAAAATGAAAGATGACGGTGTTGATGTAGATATCATTAAAAAATACACCGGATTGAGGAAATCGGATATTAACAAATTATAACAGTTTATTAAGGCAAAGTTAGATTTGTTGTGCGTGCCCCTCCTCTACTTCGCTAAAGCTTCGTAGTTAGTCGGGTCGGGCTATCCGCACCTTGCTCTAGCATTAATTTTATACGGTGTTAGGTACATTTTTTTACCAATCCATATTTGCAGCATTGTCAAAATCCCACATAATTTTTTCAGCAAATTCTTTCATAAACTCCATTGATTCAGAAGCTGCTCCATAAGTGCCGTTTTCGGCGTAAGGCAATATAGTTGGTAATTCGCATTCTTGAGTGTAATACATTGCTGGTGCTGTGGCTCCTGACCATAAAAACTTAATAAACTCTTCTATTAATTCAATTACAGCTTGTTCTTTAAAGGTCAGATAACCGTGAAGTGAAAATTTATTTTTTTTCTTTTTATGGTTCATTAGAACAGGAACTGCTCCAGTTTTTGAATGAAAACTAAACGCATTACCATCTTTTCCAAATGCACCGTGAGCAACAAAATTTCTCAACTGATTTCGAACAGTTATTAATTCGTTATAAAAATCGGATGCTGTTTTTGATGACTCAATAGGAATTGCTGTCTTAAATTTTGTTTTCCATTCAGCACCTATTAATTCTGAAACTTTCTTTCCGTCGCTTAATCCTTGTCCAATAATTGCTAAATGGATAAATAAATGTTCTGTCCAACTAAAAAATGCCTCGATACAAGAAATGGCTAGCCAATTAGCACGTTGTTTATATTCAAAATCTAATGATCTGTAACTCGCAGATGTTCCATTTACTTTCTTTTCCGTTTTACCTTTATTATCTAAAAACTTTTGGTATTCGTCTTTATAGAGTTTGAGTAAGAAATCGAATCTGTTGAGTAATTGTCGATTATTATTTTCGACACTAAATTCTGAATTATTTACTGCTTGTTCCGCAATATGGTCATAAAATGGTCTAATACTTTTTACTGCTCCACTTATTTTTTTTGAAATTTCTAAAGCATCTTCTTCATCTTCTTCATCTTGAATAAAAATTCCGATACCAAATTTTCTATGCTCAATAAGAAATGCTTTTCCTTTATAGTCAATAGGAAATGACCAAGCTATTTTCTCAAATCTACCAAGATTTTTAAAATCTAATAAGTCAGAGAGTAGAAAGAAAATTAAATAATATTCAGGTAAAAGTCTACTTGCTTTACTTCGTTTTGCGTTAAACAAAAAGTTTTTTTCCGCTTTCGTATCATCATCCGCTGCTTTAATCGGAGACAAAATTTTTAATGCTTTTTCCTTAAATTTTTCTATTTCAGTCAATGATTACGAATGTTGATTTAAATTGAGCCTAACGGGAAACGGCTTTGCGAGGTAGCGGATTTATATTACTAACTTTGAAACGAAGCCAAAACTTCAAATATAGCACAAAAGTTTCAATCGAAGACTTTCGCCCGCTATCTTGCAAAACCGATGTTACAGGCTGGCGTTCTGTCATTCGTGTTGTCAAGTCGTTTTCTATCGTGAGTTTCGCTGTCAATTCCGTGTCGGTTGTGTGTCTGCGGTTTTAAAAAATTTTAGAAGGGAAGGAATTTTAAAAAATAATTTTCTGTTGGGTAAAGCGTAAGTTCTTTTGTAATTTTTGGCCTGTGCGTTTGCTCGTGGGAATTGCAAATGTACTTACGCTTATCTTTAAGGCTTACATATATATTACCTTTACCTCAACCGTTTTGTCTGCATTTAATTCAAAACTTGCTTTAGAAAAATTGGGTCTGTTTCTTAATCCTATTGTCTGATAATTGGAAAATCCAATTCCCTCTTTGGGTAAGAGTAAACCTTTGTCAATCTTACTGTTGTTATTTTCATCGTGTAAAATGTTCACGGCATATTTTCCTTTGGGCAGGTTTTTAAAAGTGATTTCGGATTTACCGTTTACAATTTTTGCTTTCTCTAATCGGTAATAATTTTTGTAATCTTCATCTGGTATTGAACCATCTTTGTTGTAAAGGGCGAATTGTACAGCACCCTTTGAATTTTGTAATTTTTCCACTTTGACGGTTAATAAATAAGTTTTCGACTGACTTTCCGAAAATGAACAGAGAAAAAAACTTAACCCGACTGTAAGTAAAATAAAAATTGATGCTTTCATTTATTGATGCTTTTTGTTTGAACTAAATTTTTCTTTCAAGCTATCCACTACGTCATAAACCATTGGTACTAAATAAACTGTTAATGCTAAAGATGAAAGCAACCCACCTATAATTACCCACGCTAATCCATTTTTCCATTCCGCTGATGTTCCTGTTCCTAATGCAATAGGCAACATTCCGATTGCCATTGATAAAGTGGTCATTAAAATTGGTCGCATTCTCCCTTTACTTGCCAAAACAATAGCTTCTTTATAGTGCTTTCCTTCTGCTTTCATTTGGTTGGTAAAGTCCACAATTAAAATAGAGTTTTTGGTAACTAATCCCATTAACATAATTAAGCCAAGCAATGCAAATAGACTTAAATGGCTTAACGATAAATTGAGTGCCAAAAACGCACCGATAGCCGCAACTGGAATGGCAAATAATGCAACAAATGGATAAATATAACTGTCGTAAAGCGCCACCATTATTAAATAAATTAGAATAAATGAAATTAGCAAGACAGAACCCAATGCACCGAAACTATCATTTTGCCTTTTAATGTCGCTTCCCCAAGTCATTTCTATTCCGTATGGCAAAGGGTTGTTTTTAACATAAGCAACTACATCATCGGCTACCGTTCCTGACGGACGACCTAAAGCATCTGCGGTAAGCGTAACTGCTGGTTGGCGGTCTTTTCTCTCTAATAATGAAGGGGAATTATCTTTCTCAATTGTTGCAACTTGCGATAATTCGACAGGTACACCCATTGGATTGATGATGTTAAATTGCTTTATATCATCCTCATTCTGACGACTGAATTTATCCAGCCAAATACGAACAGGATATTCTACACCGTCTTCGGTTAATGTTGCATCATCATTTCCCGTAAATGCTGTTCGTAAATTCATTCCAAGATAGGCTGTATTTAATCCTAATCGTTGCATTTTTTCTTTATCAGGAATGATTTTAAGTTCTGGACTTCCTGCTTCTACTGATAAACGAACATTATCTGCTCCGGGGACTTTTTCAATGATGTGTTTCAAGTCATTACCTGCTTGCATTACTTGGTCTAAGTCGCTTCCACTTAATGTGATTTCAATAGGTGCTGTTCGAGGAATTAAACCTAATCCCATTATAGAAAAATTAATCCCCGAAAAATCTTTTTCTAAGTCAGTTCGTAAATCTCTCATAAAAGCTTCTGTGGAAATATTTTGAATATCTTCCTTAGACTTTAGTTGAACCGTAAATTCCGTTTTATTCGCAGAACCAACTCCTAAACTTCCCATTCCTGTACTTGGTCCACCAACATTACTAAAGACAGATTCAACTTCGGGCTGTTGTAAAATATAGTTTTCTATTTTTTCCGAAACTAGATTGTTTTGTTCTAATGAAATGTTTTTGTCAAATTCTAATGCCATTCTAAACTTTCCTTGGTCTCCTGTGGCAATTAATTCTTTTCCAATAATTCCCTGTTTCATCATTATTCCTGTTCCAACAAATAGTAATAAAACAATGCTCGTAAAGATGAGTTTATGACGTAAAACCCACTTTAAAGAATTGCCATACCAATTAATAAAACGATCCAACTGTTTTTCAAACCAAAGTAAGAAACGATTAAAGAAATTGCTGGGTTGTAAATTGTCTTTTTCTCCAATGCGTGAAGCTAACCAAGGAGTTAAGGTAAAACCGACCAACAAACTGGTTAAAACAGTTACGATAATTACCACAGAAAACTGTTTGAGCATATCAGCCACAAAAACCTGTAAAAATAAAATAGGAACAAAAACAACCACATCTACCAAAGTAATTGAAACAGCTGAATATCCAATTTCCATTCTGCCCTCCAAGGATGCTTTTCGTTTTTCTTTCCCCATATCCAAATGGCGTTGAATGTTTTCTAAAACTACGGTGGCATCATCTACTAAAACCCCGATTACTAATGACATTGCTAAGAGCGTCATTAAGTTTAATGTGTAGCCTAAAAGCCACATCGTCCCAAATGCTGTAATTAGTGAAGTTGGAATAGCAACCGCAACAATGAATGCGTTTCGGTAACTTCTTAGAAATAACAACATCACAAAAGAAACTAAGATAACAGCTAAAATTAAGTCGATGACCACCGAATTTACGGCTGCAATAGTATTATCAGTACTATCATCTGTAACAACAAATTGAACTTCTGAATTGGAATTGTGTTTTTCAATACTCTGAAACTTTTCTTTTATCAGTGCAGAAACATCTACCGCATTGGCGTCTCCTTGTTTTTTAATCATTAATCCAATCCCTGCTTTTCCGTTAAAACGACTATAAGAAGTAATTTCTTTAATGCCATCGCTTACTTCTGCAACATCTTTTACATAAACAGGACTATTTGGGAAAGGCATTGCAACTTGTACATTTTCAATAGCTGTAATGTCATTGTATTTCCCAACTAAACGAACAGAATTACTTTCTGTATCTGTTTGAACTTTCCCTGCTGGCAAATCTATTCCTGAGCGATTGATAGCCTCTACCACCTGAAGCAATGAAACCTTATAGAGTTTCATTTTTTCTTTATCAACCTTTACTTGAATTTCTCGTTCTTCGCCTCCAAGAATTGTAATTTCTGCTACTCCTTTAATTTGTTGAACTTGAGGAAGGAAATCATCTTTCATTTTCTGATAAAACTCCGTAGGCTCTAAATTACTTGTTGCACTAATAGATATTATCGGCAAATCATTAGGAGAAACCTTACTCATTTCAGGGCTTAGAATGTCTTTCGGCAAATCTTTTCGAATATTGTCAATATAGCGTTGAGCATCTTGCATCGTTTTGTCCAAGTCTGTTCCATACTTTAAATTGGCAATAATTACTGAAGCATTAGGTAATGATTTTGTCACCAAATAATCTACTCCTTCTAAATTGGAAAGTGCATCTTCTATTTTTCGAGAAACAGAAGTTTCTACTTCATTAGGTTCAGCTCCTGGATAGATTGTTTTAATTACCACAACGGGTTGATTGAAGTCGGGCATTAATTCATAGCTCAAATTCTTAAAACCAATGATTCCTATAAGGGCAAACACGCTGAAAAGCACAATAATCAGCGATGGTCGTTTTATTGATATTTCTGTAATATTCATAATTCGCTGTTTTTATTTTGTAGTGATATTTGCACCATTAAAAAGATTGATAAACCCACTTGTTACAATTATATCTCCCTCTTGTAAACCTTTTTTTACCACGGTTTTATTTCCAATATTTTGAGAAGTTTTAATTGTTTTTAGCATTGCTTTTCCGTTCTCAATAATATAGACTTGCGTTTTTTCTTCATTATTTAGAATGGCAGAAGAAGGAATTAAAAATCCTTTTTCTGTTTGGTTGTTTGAAACATTTACTTTCCCAAACATTCCTGCTTTAATATCTAATTGCTTGGTGTTTTCTACTCGAAATTGAACAGGAAAACTATTTCCCATATTTGCTTTACTACCAATCATTGTAATTTTTCCAAGTAATGAAATTGCTGGAAACACATCTGCTGAAATGGTATATTGCTCGCTTGGTTTAAATTGATTTAAGTTGTTTTCAGCAACATTTACAGTAAATTTCAAGGTGTTTAAATCTGTAATTTGCAACAATGGAACTCCCGGAACTGCAAATGCACCAATTTCACTTAGCTTAGCTGTAACAACACCACTAAACGGAGCTTTGATAGTTGTTTTGTTAAGTTGTTCCTGAATGGTTGCTTTTTGAACTTTTGCAGCTTTTAATCCTAATTTTGCTTTTTCTAATTGTACGCCTTGTACTGCATCTGCTTCCGTTAAAATTGTATAGCGGTTTACATCGTCTTGTAATCCCTCAATTTGTACTTCTATTGTTTGCAGTTGCAATTTCAACAATGAGTTGTCCAATTGGATAAGTGCTTGTCCTTGCTGAACAATATCGCCTACATCTACTAAAATTGAGTTTATTTTCCCTTGTGTTTCAGCACTTAATTTGACTTCTTTATTGGGTTCAAATGTTCCTGTAAAGTTCCCTTTTTCATTTATAAATTCTAGGTGAATAGTGTCTGTATTTACCGAAATAGGTTGTTCTTTGTCGTACTGATATACCTTGCTTTCAGTGGTTTCTTTGTTGCTTTTCAGTTTAAAAAACACAAGCGCTATTACCACAATCAAAGCAATTATCCCGACTATTTTTTTCCAATTCATCTTCTTGATTTTTTATTCGTTATTTTAATTCTTCCTGTCAGCTTTTTAAGTTCCAAATCGGCTTTCAGATAATCTACAACTGCCGACAAGTAATTTTGCTGTGCTTCACGAAGTGCATTATCAGCCAATAAGGCATCGGTCAGCGTTGCCGTACCTTGTTTTTGTTGTAAAATGGTTTGCTCATAAATGAATTGAGCCAAAGCGATTTGATTTTCGGTATTGATAACCGTTTGTTGTGCCGTATGTCGCTGTCGGGTTGCATTTTCAATTTCCATTTTGTTTTTATCGCCAATCAGTTGAGCCTGTAACTCGTTATTGCTGATTTCTAATTTCTTTTGATTGATTTTTCGCTGTGTAACCGTTCCGTTGAAAAGCGGATAAGTCAGTTGCAACCCTGCAAAGCCTATGGGATAGAATTTCAGAAAATCATTGGGCGCTTTATCATAACCAAAACCTGTTGTTCCGTAGGAAGCAATCAAGTTCAGTGAGGGCAGAAATCGTGATTTGTTCAGTGTGCTTAATTCGCTATTTAACAATTTGTTTTGTGTCTGAATAATCTTCAAATCCAATATATTTTCTTTATTATTTTCAGTTAAGGCTTGTTGTTCGATTTCAGAAACAACGGTCATATTTTGCTCCAATGGAATACCGATATTCAGTTTTAGTGCATTTAGAATTGAAATGTATTTGTTGTGAACGATTTCCCTTTGGGTATTTAACTGTTCGGCTTGCAATTTCACTTTGCTCACATCTGTTCCCCTTGCCAATAACTGTTCTTTCAACAGTTCCATATTCTTTAATAACTTTTGGGTATTTATCAGATTACTTTCCAAAAAATCCAATTGGTGTTTTAGAATTTGAGCATTGTAATACAGCGTAGTTATGTCGTATAAAACCTGTTCTTCCGATTTTTGAAATTGAAGCTGTGTCAGTTCATTGGCAATTTTTGTATTCTCAATTGCTCCATAAACCTGTGGATTATACAAAGGCATCACTAACTGAACATTGGCATTAATATTATGTGGTACTCCAAACTGTATGTCCCTAAATTGCCCTTGCGGTGCTTGCGGATTAAGTGCATTCATTGGCATTAATTGCGTAGGCAATTCCATAAAATATTTGTAATCGGCATTGGCTGTAATTTTCGGAATAAGATTGGCCTTTGCTTCTTTTTCCCTTTGTTCGCTAATGCTGATATGGTTTCTGTTGATTTGCAGGGTTTTGTTATAGACCTGTGCTGTATCAATACATTGTTTCAGTGTCCAAGCTTCCTGTGCCTGAACGATATTCCACCCGATAAATATCAGAGGAATAATAAATAGTTTGCGAGCGTTCACTAACATAATTAAGCAAATTTTTTTCATTTTCGTTTATTTAATCTCCTCCTATCATTTTTGAAGTAATTCCTTTTTTATTTGAAAATTCTGCAATTAAAATTCCTACCAAATGCAAAAGAATAAATATTGGAAACCAATAAATCCCCCATTTGTGAATACTTTCGATATTTCCTTTCCATTCAGGAAAAAATCCTTTTTCAATAAATATCCCTGTAACTGCCGAAATAAACACAAAAAGATAAAAATAAACATAAGTAAAACCTTGCAAACGTTCCTTTAGTGGTTGTTTACCTTTAAATGGATTGGGAAAGCGAATACCTTTTATTATCATAAAAATTATTCTTGCTAAAAATGTAAAAATCATTACGTGAGCAAAAATAAAATGCCATTCCCACATTGGTTCTCTCAATACCTTATAAACAGCTTTTGCTTGTTCTGTTGTTACTTCAACACCTTGTGAAGCAATGGCATCAGCTACTGCTTGCTTTCCCATCCAATACATTCTTAAAAAACCTGTTAAGAACAAAATGGGCATTGCAATTGCCATTAACCAATGCAATAGCCTGTGAAATCCTGTGTATTTTTGATTTATTTTCATTTTTCAGGTTTTAATTAAAAAACTCAAACACTATTTCATTAGGCATAAAATGAATTCCTTTGAAATCAGTAATTCCTTTGAATTGATGTTTTATGTATGGGGGAATTATAAAGGCATCTCCAGGTTTCATCACTACCTCTTTTTCATTGATTAATAAAATACATTCTCCTTCGTGAATAAAAATAACAGATTCAATGTTAGAAGAATGTTCTGGTAAAAACATATCTTTTTTGCCGTTCATTTCTTTTGTTGTAAAACTTTCGCCAACTGCAAGCGTTTTTACTTTTGGTTTAATAACTTCTTTCATATTTATAATTTTTATTTTTCAGTCATTTTTAAAATTCCATTCAAAACAGATTTTCCGTCCTTCATTAGATTTGATTTATGTCCTGATAATTTCCATTTTAAAACAGTCATTCTCATTCCTCCAATAATTATCGTGGTTAGTGTAGAAGCACCTATTACTTTACTGTATTGTCCATTTTCCTGTCCATTTTTAACATTTTCCAAAACATAGTTTTGCATTAAGTCCATTATTTCAGCGACTTTATTACTCAAGTTTTCATCAAAATGGAAAATACTTTCAGCAAAAATTACGCTAACGATAGCAGGTTTATCAGTGAACGTCTGTAATTGAGAGTTGAAAATCAATCTAAGTCTTTCAGCATAACTGTCACCTTCCTTAAAATGGATAGATTGAATACGACTTTTCATTTCCATTTTGAAATATTCCAATACACTCAGTAAAATTTCATTCTTACTCTTAAAATGTCGATACAATGCTGGTTCTGACAATCCTATATCTTCTGCGAGCATTTTAATCGTCAAATTTTGAATTCCATATTTTGAAATTCTATTTGTTGCCGCTTCCATTATTTCTATTTGCCTGTCTGTAAATTCTTGCATACTTTTTAAATTAAAAAAGTTAGTTAGTATTCACTCGCAAAAGTAAGTAAACTTTTTAATTCAACAAATTTTTTACAAGAAAAATGAATTTGTTGTTAGGGCAGGTAAAATTGGCTCTTTTCAAACTTTGGGTGGTGGGTGGGCTTGGTGCGGTTTGCAAATGTGCCAATGTGTGTCAGCTGAAATTATTTTTTAAAATGTGCGGTGGGAAAATTTTTTAAAACCTTTCGGGTCTGTCTGTGTCAAGTTGTAGCGAAACTGTCTGTTTTGTCGTGAATGTTGATAGTAGTACGGTTGTTCTTACGCTTGCCTGTAACTATATATAAACTCTATTAATTGTGTTTACTCACCCAAAATTGGGTGTATAAA
>CALCHN010000083.1 GCA_937901255.1 uncultured Flavobacteriales bacterium
CTCTGTGAGGTGGCTGAGCGGTAATACCACATAAATAAATGGCTTTAATTAAAAATGCATCTGCCGTTCTGAATACCGAACCTATGTTGTTTAAACTTCTAATATTATCTAATACGATTATTATTGGCTGCTTTTGCTCTTGTTTAAAATCATCCTCACTCAACCTGTTTAACTCGTCATTAGCTATTTTTCTATGCTTCATTAATCGTTATTTGTTATCTGTTAATCATCAATCTCTAATTTCTAATCTCTAATACATCACTCCTCTTTCCATTCGCTATTTCTACCAGGCGTATAAGGGCTTGGAGTTATGGCTAACTTTTTCTCCAATGCTTCTACTTTTTTAACACTTTGTTGTACTATCGTCAATACAGGTTCGTATTCGTTTTTAGCAATAGCAATATTATCTTTTGAAGTTGTAGTTGGTGCCGATGTTGAATTCCATAAACCATAAACTACCGTTTCTATTCTATCCATAATACTCGGATAAGTTTCAAACTCATACTTTGCAATTGCGTTATCTCCATAAAGCATAATGCTTACTTCTTCTAATTCAGCTTGCATTTTTTTCACTTCTTCCAACAAACTTATGTCTATTGAAGGATAAGATTGTATTGCTTTTTTGATATGAGCTAACCTATCCTTAACTTCTCCCATAAGTTTGCTGGTTCCTTGCACAGAACGTCTTAATTCTGCCACTTCTTTCTGGAACGCCAACAATGCTTTTTTATCTGTGGCTGCTAAAGAGTTGTTGTTCAATAAATCTATTTCAAAAGATTTAGGCTCTGCCAACTGCGTTACTTTTCCGTTATCATCTAAATACATGGTTACAGAATAAGTTCCCGGTAATGCCAACTGACCCACATCAAAAGAGCCATATCTGCCTGGTTTATTAACTTTAAGTTTTATAGGAGTTGTAGTAGTATATCTATAATTCCAAACTACTTTATTAATTCCAGCCTTAGCTTCAGTAGTAATTTTTTGAACTTCATTGCCCGCTGCATCTTTTATTACAAATAAGAAATAAGGTTTTTCTTCTGTAGCTTCTTTTCTTATTTCATCAAAAGAAGGATAATAGTTATCTTTATTTTTCTTTTCTAAGGCTTTTCGTTTTTCTTTAGCTGTTTTTAAGGTATCACTAAAATAATAAGTAATTACAGCTCCTAAAGGTTTGTTTTCGGCAGTAAAATAACTTTCGCCTTGAGATGCTTTATCTCTTCCACCCAAAGGTTGAGAAGGAATGTACATTAATCCTTTTTTTATGTCAAACAAATGTACTTTTTTCTTCAATAATTCTTTGTCTGCCAATTCTCTTAAAGGAGCATAATTATCTAACACAAAAAATCCTCTACCAAAAGAACCTAACACCAAATCATCTTCTCTTTCTTGAATTTCCATATCTCTAATAGCGATAGTAGGCACTCCCGATTTTAACTGAAACCATTTTTGTCCTCCATTAAGCGTTACAAAAACACCAAACTCTGTCCCTGCAAATAATAAATCTGGATTTTTATGATCTTCTGCAAACGAATACACTGCTCCATTTTTTGGTAAATTTCCTGCTATAGATTTCCAACTTTTTCCTGCATCTTCACTTTTTAATAAATAAGGAGTAAAATCTCCTCTTTTATGATTATTGAAAACTGCATAAACCGTTTTTTGATTGTGTTTCGATGCTTTTAGCATATTCACATAAGTCATTTCAGGCACATCAGTAAATTTCTCGTGTTTCTCCCAAGAATTACCACCATTTTCACTCACCTGAATTAAACCATCATCTGTGCCAACATAGAGCAAACCTTCTTTTAATGGAGATTCATCTAAAGCAACAATGTTTCCGTAAATAGTAGTAGATTTATTTTTCATTACCGCATCCATACTCCAAACTTTACCCATTACCTTCATTTTATTTCTATCCAATTGACGCGTTAAATCACCACTTACTTCCTCCCAACTATTTCCTCTATCGTTACTTTTAAAGAGTTTATTGGCAGCAAAATATAATCTTTTATGCTCATGCGGACTAATCAACAACGGTGCGTCCCAATTCCATCTGTACGCTGGTTGTCCCTGCTTTGGAAATGGTTGAATAGGCACTTTTTCTCCACTATTTTTCTCATACCTTACCAACCAACCATACTGGGCTTGGGAATAAACAATGTTAGGATCAACTGGGTCAACCTGAGATTCAAAACCATCACCACCATTAGTAATAAACCAATCTGAATTTACAATTCCTGCGTGGTTGATGGTGTTAGATGGTCCTCCAATACTGTTATTATCTTGTGTTCCTCCATAGATATAATAAAAAGGTAACGTATTGTCAACCGTAACTTTATAAAATTGGGTTACAGGTAAATTCGTTTTAAATTGATAAGTTGAACCTCCATCCCAAGTTTCATAAATACCACCATCTGTTCCTATTAAAAAATGATTAGTGTTATTAGGATTTATCCAAATACAATGATTATCAACATGTTTATGTTTTTCTCCCGTTCTTTTAAAGGTTTTTCCACCATCTTCAGTATGATGTAGCCAAGTATCCATGGCATAAACCTTTTCAGGATTTTTTGGGTCGCAAATTATTTCTTGATAATAATTTCCACTAGTAGAGTAATCGCCTCTTTTTTCCCATGAAGCACCTCTATTATTGCTTCTGTAAAAACCACCATTTTTATCGTTGGCAGCTTCTACAATGGCATATATATATTCCGGATTAGCAGGAGATATTGCCAAACCTATTCTTCCAATATCTTCTTTAGGCAATCCTTTATTTATTTTCTCCCATGTTTTTCCACCGTTTGTAGTTTTATGAATTCCTGATTCTGGGCCACCACCAACATAAGTAAAAACATGTCTTCTACGTTGGTGGGCTGCTGCATAAAGCACATCAGGGTTTCTAGGATCCATTACAATTTCTGATATTCCTGTATCATCACTAATAAATAAAACTCTTTCCCAAGTTTTACCGCCATCAGTAGTCTTATAAACGCCTCTTTCGCCACCCTCTTTCCATAAAGGACCATAAGCTGCAACATAAACAATGTTAGAATTTTTAGGATGAACAATAATATTTCCGATATGTTCAGAAGTTTTTAAGCCCATATTTTTCCATGATTTACCCCCATCCGCAGAAAAATAAATACCATCGCCATAAGCCACACTTCTTTGGTTGTTATTTTCGCCAGTACCTACCCAAATAGCGTTTTCATTATTCGGGTCTATGGTTACACAGGCTATAGAATAAGCTCCCTGACTATCAAAAATTGGTTTAAAAGTAGTTCCTGCATTATCTGTTTTCCAAACTCCACCAGAAGCTACTGCAACATAATATTGAGAAAAATTGTTTGGATTAACAGCAATATCAGCAATTCTGCCCGAAGTAAAAGCTGGTCCAACATTTCTGAACTTAAAAGCATTAAACAACGCAGATTTTAATTCAGCAGCAGTATTTTTTTGAGCAACAACATTAAATGAAAATAAGGTTATTACACTAATTAGTAAGAATTTAAATTTATTTTGCATGCTTATATTTTTTTAGAAGATAGAAATTCAAAAATATCACTTTTTTCGGCAGGATAAGCATTAAAAGTTCCCAAAGCTTTTGCTACTAATTCATCATTTTGATTATAGATTTCCCCAGAAGCAGATAAAATTCTTTTCCCTTGAAAATCAACTTTACCGATACCTTTTAACTTATCTCCAAGAAAAGCAGGTTGGTAATAATTAATTTTAAACTCCACAGTTGAAACCAATCTTCTATCTTTAACAACTGCTGTTAATGCCGCAACACCAAGCACTCCATCCATCATGGCAGCTATCATTCCTCCATGAATAGTAGTTTTTGTAGCCAAATGTTTCTCCAACACTTCCATTTCGTAGTGTATATTCCCCGGACTTTTAATGGTTAATTTCATTCCATTATCTCTTCCAAATTGATTTACTTTATGATATATATCAATTAAATCTTCCATTTCTTTGTGTTAAGTTTTTTTAAATTATTAATTTTAAACAATTCAAAATTCAGGAAAAATATTTCTTTATTTTGTAATTACAGAAACAAATCAATAAAACGAACAGATTATGTATAACAAACTGAAATTATTACTACTGCTTTTAGCAACTACCTTGTTTTTTTCTTGTAATAATGATGAACTTGAAAACCGTATTGCCGACCTACAACAAGATAGTTTAAGTGCTGTAAGCGAGTTAAATGGTAAAGAAAAAGAAATTCTTACTTACATTTCTTCGTTAAACGAAATTCAAGAAAATTTAGTGGAGATAAAAGAAAGAGAGAAGTTGATGACTACTCGTTTTGATAAGGGTAATGAAATTACGCCTAACATGAAAGAGCAAATTCTTGAAGACATTAACCTTATTAATGGTTTATTACAAGAGAATAAAGATAAAATGGCTGCTCTATCTAGCAGGTTAAAAAAATCTAACTTAAAAATTGCTGAGTTAGAAAAAATGATAGAAATGTTGGCTACCCAAGTACAAGAAAAAGATGCTCAGATTGCTGATTTACAGACAAAATTAGCTCAGGCTAACGAACAAATTAAAGTACTTTTTGAAGAATATAATTTAAGATTAGAAGAACTTGGTGAGCAAGAAGATTTATTAAATACTGCTTACTACTGTTTTGGAACTTCTAAAGAGTTATTGGCAAATGGTGTTATAACTAAGGAAGGTGGTTTTATTGGTATTGGAAAAACACAAAAATTGGCTGATGAATTTAATAAAAAATACTTTACCCAAGTTGATATTACTGTAACTAACGAAATTGCTTTAGCAGCTACAAAAGCAAAGGTGGTTACCAATCATCCTTCTAGCTCTTACGAAATTAAAGGCGAAAAAACTGCTGATAGAATTATTATTAAAGACCCAGAAGCTTTTTGGTCAGCTTCTAAATATTTGGTAGTTATTGTTGATTAAAATCCTTCAAAAATACCTAAGCCAAACAAGCTGAAATCGTATTTTACAGGGTCATTCTTATCAAAATTTCTTAACTGATTGGTAAGCTCTTCTACTGCTTGCCAATCATTTTGTTTTCTATTAAGCAATCCTAATTTTCTAGCAACATTTCCAGAATGAACATCTAGTGGACACATTAAGTATTTCGGTTCAATGGTATTCCAAATTCCAAAATCTACACCTTGTTTATCTTTTCTACACATCCATCTTAAATACATATTAATTCTTTTAGCAGAAGATTTTTTTAATGGATCTGCAACATGTTTTTCGGTTCTTTTAGGATGTTCTATTTCAAAAAATACTTTTTTAAAATGATGTATGGATTTTTTCATATCGGCAGAATGCAAAGCAAAAACATTTTCTAATCCACCATGCTTAGTGTAAATATGTTGCAACGATTGTATGAAAAATGTTAAATCAGTAGAATTAAAAGTTCTATGTACAAATTTATTTAGTCTCTTTAAATCATTTTCAGAATGGTTCATCACAAAATCATAAGGAGCTAAATCCATTAATTCAACCATTTTTTTACCGTTAGTAATAATGCTTTTTCTTTGTCCCCAAGCAATTGTTGCTACCAAAAACCCGGCAATTTCAATATCTTCTTTTTTATCAAACAAATGTGGTATGGATATTGGGTCTGATGCTATAAATTCTAATTGATTGAACTGATTGTACTTTTCTTCTAATAAATTGTAAATTTCCTGATTCATTTGGTGCTATTTTCGCTTATTTTACTACTTTTAATTTTTTATTATTGAATGATTCGATTTGTAAACATACTATTATTTGTGTTAAGCATTAGCTTAAGTGGAGAGGTATTTTCTCAATCTAACAAAGAAAAAAAACTTGCTAAAGATTCTTTAATCGAGTTAATTCATAACGATTCTTTGATGCTTTATTTAAAAAATAAAAACGGTTATAACACGCAAGAAGATACCAGTTTTAAAGTTTTTGAAACAGTTGCCCCTAATGGAAGTATCGCTCAAATGACTATAATAGATGGTGATACTGTTTATTTGTTTACCTTAGAAGATTTTAAAGTTGTAGAACTAAGTTCTTATGGAGATGTAGAAAAAGATAAACAACTAAGAAGATTAAAATATCATGTTACCAAAGTGTATCCTTACGCTAAAATTGCAGTTGATAAGTTTAATCAATATAGTGCAGAAATAGAAAGTGTAAAGTCAAAAAGTAAAAAGAGAAAACTATTAAAACAAAGAGAGCAAGAGTTGAAAGAAGAGTTTACAGAGGTAATTAAAAAACTAACGGTTACCCAAGGTAGAATATTAGTAAAATTAATTGATAGAGGTACAGGAGAATCTACTTATGACATTATTAAGGAAATGCGAGGTGGTTTTAAGGCGTTTATTTATCAAGGTGTAGCAAAGTTGTATTCAGGAGATTTAAAATCAAGATACGACCCTAAAAACAACGAGGAAGACGAAATGATTGAGCGAATAGTGCAAAGTATTGAAGCCAACCAATAAGTTAAACTCCAATAATGTTATGCAAGTCGTTAATTTGGCTTTCCCAAAGCATTTTAGCTTCTTCTACTTCATCTTCATAAGCAAAATCAGTAATAACAAGTGCTACTTCTTTTGTAAGCTCATCAATTTCTATTCTTAATTCTATATAAGCTTCATCATCCTCTTCTTCTAACCATCTAAATCTAATACATTTTCCTTTAATTTTAGAGATTACTTTAGCTTGTTCTTCAGAACCATCCCAAGAAAAAGTGAAAATACCATCTTTAAAGTTAACATCATCTGCAAACCATTCTGCCATAGCACTAGGCGTTGAAATATAATTATAAAGCATTTTTGGAGATACTTTTATCATAAATTCCTGTTCAAACATTATTTTTTCACTCATTTCTTATTGATTTTAAACCAACTCGCAATATAAGAAAAAATTTATTTTTAATTAGAAAAATATTTTTGAAAAAAAAAGATTTTAATCGCTTCTAAAAAAACAAAACTATTATATTTGCAGCCACATTTTGGCGAGGTAGCTCAGTTGGTTAGAGCGCCGGATTCATAACCCGGAGGTCGAGAGTTCAAATCTCTCTCTCGCTACAAACAAAAAAAGCTCGAACTATGAATATAGTTCGAGCTTTTTTTGTGGTAATTATTCAATTATTGCTTTACAAACTTAAGTGTTTGTGTAGCTCCTTCTTTGTTTAATTTAATAAAATAAACTCCTGATGACAATTGACTAATGTTAATTATTTTTTGATTGTTGTTTGAAGTGCTACTGTAGTTAACAATAGCTTTTCCTGTAATATCAGTAATAGATAAATCAATTCCTTCATTATTAATAATTCCATCAATAATAAGGTTGTCTTTAGCAGGATTTGGGTAAACACTAATATTTCCAAACACATTTTCTTTTATACCAACCGTTTGAGTAATAGAAATATCATCTATTGCTAAATCACTTTCCCAGTTATTGCCTGTAATCCCTCTAAATCTCACATTAATAATATCTCCAACAAAAGCATTTAAAGATACTGTTTGGGTTAACCAAGCTGTTCCTTTATCACCAACTAATGGAGACATTACGTTGGTAGTCCATGTTCCATTGGAATAAACATCTACCATTAAAGCTCCCATTGAAACTCCATTCATATGATAAGCAAATGATAATGTTGGATTATTTGTTCCTGTTAAATCAATACATGGAGTAACCAAGTTAGCAGCCTTATTAGAACAAACTGGAGCTCCTGAAGCTTCTAAATACATATACTTACCTAATGATGTTCCTGGATTATAATCCATTGACGGACCTGTTCCATTTGATGGGGTTGCTCCTCTATTAGTTCTCCAATCTATATCATCTTCACTACCATTTGTTTGGTTGGTGAAATCATTATTAGTGTTACAAACTTCAGCTTCACAATTAGATGCAGTTGAACAAAGTGTAAATGTTTCAAAATTTTCACTCCAAGGTAAGGTTTTAGGAGCTGCTGTGTTATAATTAAATTGTGTACTTACAGAATCGTTTAAACTATTTCCATCTCCTGTTATATCCGACCAAATCAACAAGCTATTATTTCCTGAAATTGGCGTTGGAGATGTAGTAAAAGTATAGCTAACTGTAGCTCCTGGAGCAACTGGTCCAGCAACATTTTCTGAAACAGTTGTACCTCCATTTAATTTATAATGAACAGGAATATTTGATAAAGAGTTTAAGCCTTCATTTTTCACATCAACCTCTAATACAAAAGAAGATGTCATACATGCTAATATTGACTGATTATCTTGAGGTGTTGGATTAGAAATATTCACATCAACCGGAATAGGACAAGCAAAAGTTCCTGGTAGTTTTTGAATAGCCACCGCTCTTTCTCCACGAGCATCATTTGGCCCTAAAGCTCTAACACTTAGCCAAACAGTATCTGTAGATTGAACAGCTAACACTATATTAGTTGTTGTGCTAACACCTACTGAGTCCATATATTTATTTCCTAACATGTGTACTTCATAACCTGTAGCTCCAGCAACTGCATTCCAAGTAAAATTTAAAGAATCTGGACAAGCCCAATCAACATTTAAGTTAGTTGGAGTTCCTATTATTGAAAATACTTGATCAGACTCATCACTATTAACTCCTCTTGTAACTCTTACCTTTGCTAACCCTGAAAGTGTATTTGGCACAGTCCAATTAATGTATCTTAACGTACTTGAATAATTCATGTTTATTGGAGACCAACTAACACCGTTGTTAGTAGTGTATTCAATAGCAAAACTTCCACTATTACCAAAAGCGTCCCAACGAATAGTTTCTGTTGTTCCAGGTGCAAAACCCTCACCTCCTATTGGATGGGTAACTACCACTTCATTAGTAACAAATTCATAAACAACATAATATTCTTGTGGTCCTTGAGGAATAGCAAAACCACTCACATTAATAGTATATGTTCCGGCAGCAGGGTTATCTATGGTTACTTGTTCCATATTATTTAAATCATCAACTCCTCTGGTTGCTACAGCATTTAAACTAGTTACAGTTGGTGTTGGATCTAATACCCATGGATTAAATGTTGTTGAAGAAGGGTCAACTACTTGCATATTAATATCATTTACCAAAGCTTTTGTTGCTGTTGTAGAACCTTCATAATCTGTCCAAAGAATCATAATTCTTACCTGAGCTGTATTTGCAGGAATAGTAATTTGGTGAGTATTATTACCACCTTGAGAAATAGTAGATGATAAATAATTATTATTGCTTAAAAGATTATAAGCTCTTCTGGCATTAATTCTTCCCCAACCATGTTTAAAATCAGGACCAACATTTCCTAAATCGTCTGCTGTGTTTAAAACTGCTGCTTTCATTAAAGCATTATCAGGGTTGTTTCCGCTATTCATGGTTTTATAAGCGTGGTATAATTGAGTAAAAACACCTGCAACCCCTGGACAAGCCATTGATGTCCCACTTATAGTTTGATAGGTATTTACATCCATAGTTGAAAAAACACTAGTACCAACCGCACACACATCTGGCTTGATTCTACCATCTTCTGCTGGACCTCTACTACTTGACCCAGCTAACCCATCAATATAATTTAAGTTACCAACCGCAACAACATTTTTACCAGCCTTATGTCCTCCTGTAATATTTCCCCAACCAGCTCCAGCTCCATAATTACAATTTGAAGTACCACTGTTTCCTGCTGAAAACACATGGATTAATGCAGGTAAAGTTCTACATTGTTGATCTAATTGCCTAGCTAAAGTGGTATAACCAGCATTACATCCATTACTATAACTTTTAGAAGTAATTACTACATCTTCATTATTATACAATGTAGGCACAGTATTATAATTATTATTAGAAGAACTATAAACTAATAAATCTGATCCAAACGCCATTCCTTTTGCTTTTGGGTCAAGGTTACCCGCTCCCATTATGGTTCCAGAAACATGGTCTCCATGGTTTCCTCCATCAGTAGTAGTTCTTAAATCTATTCTACCTGTATAATCAATGTGAGGTCCTATAATACCATCATCTTGCATCATCACTGTCATTCCTGTACCATCAAAATTTAACCCTCCAACATAGTTGGTAGCAATAGTATTACTTCTGTGGCTAGTTCTAGCTCTAAAATTTTCTGGTTCTTGTGGTTCATCTAATTGTTCAAAATAATAAAACTCAGGCTGAGCATAAATCACCTCAACTTTATTAAGTGGAATCCTAAATCTAATCGTATTAGCATCATTACTCATAGTAATTTCTGCTCCTAAACTTTTTAACTTATTTTCAGCAATAGCTTTATCTACCGTAGAAAAATACATTGAGTTTAATTCAATTTTATCTGTTCCAAACAAGGTCCATTCAGGATAATTTTTCTCATCTAACAATCTTGTAAGTTTAAATTTAGTAGAAATTGATAACACACTTACTACTTTATATGAACTTAATACATTTAAATCAGCATTTTTATTAATTGCTGCATAAAATGTAAAATCTGGCAAATAATCTAATAATGTTATTCCATTTTTAGCTAATGTTTCTTTTTGAGCTTGAGTAGGAATTTCTGCAAACTGAATAATCCTATAATAAGCATCACCAACTAATTCATTTGTAATAAAAGTACTTTCTGTAAGGTTAGTTTTTTCTGGTGTAAAATTCCCAGATTTAAAATATATAGTTTTTGTTTCTTGTGAAAAAACACTAAAAAACGATGACATTATAATTACAAGTACAATGTATTTAAGAGAATAAAACTGTTTCATAAGTTTAGTAATTGATTAGTATTGGAATTTTAGAAAGGTTAAATTTATAAATTAATTTTAAATATTTTAACTTTTTAATAAAAATAAAACCAAACTAAATTGATATCCTACTCAAAGTAAGAAAGGCAAACCAAGCAATTGAGGAATCTTTTTACTTATTATAAGTTATTAACAAAGGGGAGGTATTTTTTAATATTCAACTAATTTTGAAGTGAATTTTTAAACTCATTAAAATTATGCCTATCACTATTGAATTAGAAAAAATTGCTTCTCAAGTTAGAAGAGACATTGTAAGAATGGTTCATGCCGTAAATTCTGGTCATCCAGGAGGTTCTCTCGGCTGTACAGATTACTTAGTTGCTTTGTATTTTGAGCTTATGAATCATACTCCAAAACCATTTGATATGGATGGCAAAAATCAAGATTTGTTCTTCTTATCTAATGGACATATTTCCCCTGTTTTTTATAGTGTTTTGTCACGTTCGGGCTATTTTAATGTAGATGAATTAAAAACATTCAGAAAACTAAACTCTCGCTTACAAGGACATCCAACTACTCACGAAGGATTAGAAGGTGTAAGAATGTCGAGCGGTTCGTTAGGACAAGGTTTGTCTGTAGCTATTGGAGCAGCACAAACAAAGAAATTAAATGAGGATAATAGTTTAGTTTATTCTCTTCATGGTGATGGAGAACTGCAAGAAGGACAAATCTGGGAAGCTGCCATGTATGCTGCACATAATAAAGTTGACAATTTAATTTCTTGCATAGATTACAATCAGCAACAAATTGATGGAAGTATTCAAGATGTATTGGATTTAGGAAACCTTAAAGATAAGTGGCAAGCTTTTGGCTGGCAAGTGTTAGAAATGGATGGCAACAAAATGGAAGAAATTCTTTCTACAATGAAAACTGCCAAAAGTTTAACAGGAAAAGGAAAACCAATTATGGTAATTATGAAAACAGAAATGGGTCAAGGAGTAGATTTTATGATGGGGAGCCACAAATGGCATGGAGTTGCTCCAAACGATGAACAATTAGCAACTGCCTTGGCTCAATTAGAAGAAACGCTTGGCGATTATTAATTAAACAATCAGCATTCAGTCCTCAAAAAGTAAAAATGAACTTCCTTAACAAACATATAAAATTAATACTACTTACTTTTAGTTTGTTTACGGCTATTTATTCATTTTCTCAAACACAACAACCAAAAACCAGAATCTTATTTTTATTTGATGCCTCTCAAAGTATGTTGGGACAATGGGAAGGAGAACAAAAAATTAAAGTAGCTACACGTTTGTTGAGCAACTTAATGGACAGTCTCAAACCCATCAAAAACATGGAAGTTGGTTTACGAATTTACGGACATCAATTCTCTGTTGCACAAGGCAATAGAAGTTGCCAAGACTCTAAATTGGAAGTTCCTTTTAAACCTAATAATTACAATGCTATTAAAGCTAAATTAGCCAACATCTATCCTATAGGAACAACTCCTATTGCCTATTCTTTAGAACAAACAAAAAACGATTTTCCTCCTTGTAATAATTGTAGAAACATTATCATTTTAATTACCGATGGAAAAGAAGAATGTGGTGGCGACCCTTGTGCTGTTGCGTTAGCCTTGAAGAAAAATGGGGTTACACTTAAGCCTTTTGTAATTGGTATGGGACTAGATGTTGAAATTGCCGATGCTTTTAAATGTGTTGGTAATTTTTATGGTGCTGATAATGCTTCTTCTTTTGAAAATGTATTGGGAATTATAATCAAACAAATCATGAACAACACAACTGTTCAGGTAAATTTATTAGACCAAAACGGACTACCTACCGAAACAGATGTAAACATGACATTTTATAATAGTTACACCAAACAAATAGAATACAATTTTATTCATACCATTAACCATAGAGGTAATCCTGATACTATTCCGTTAAACCATGCTAAAGAATACGATTTGGTGGTACATACTTTACCTCCTGTTTCTAAAAAAAACATTACCATAACTCCCGGAATCCACAATATTATTGCACTAGATGCTCCTCAAGGTTATTTAGAAATGGAAATGAATGGTTTTAATGAATACAAAGATTTAAAATGTATTGTTAGAAAAAAAGACAGTGATAAAACTTTTCATGTGCAAGATTTCTCAAAAACAACAAAATACATTGTTGGCGATTATGATTTAGAAATACTTACCTTACCCAAAACCATAGTGAACAACATTAACATTAAACAAAGCCATACAACAAAAGTATTTGTTCCCGAACCGGGATTGGGTATATTTTTCTTACCAAGTTCCGGTGTTGCTAGTCTCTTATTAGAAAAAGATAATAAACTAGAATGGATTTACAACCTTTCACCTAACACAGATAGGGAAACTATTGTACTTCAACCCGGAAATTATAGAATTGTTTTTAGAGGTAAAAACATTAAAAACGTAATTTATACTAAAGAAAAATCATTTAAAATAACATCAGGTGCTTCAACGCAAGTTAGACTGTAAATAAAATATCTACATATGAAAAAATATACTTACACAGAAAAAAAAGATACTCGTTCAGGATTTGGTGATGGATTAACAGAATTAGGTAGAGAAAATCCTAATGTTGTTGCTCTTTGTGCAGATTTAACAGGTTCTTTAAAAATGAATCAATTTGAAAAAGAAAATCCAGATAGATTTTTTCAAGTAGGTATAGCTGAAGCCAACATGATAGGTATTGCAGCAGGAATGACCATAGGCGGTAAAATTCCGTTTACAGGAACGTTTGCTAACTTTTCTACAGGTAGAGTTTACGATCAAATTCGTCAGTCTGTAGCTTACTCTGGTAAAAATGTAAAAATTTGCGCTTCACATGCTGGACTAACTTTAGGAGAGGATGGAGCTACACATCAAATTTTGGAAGATATTGGACTAATGAAAATGCTACCTGGAATGACGGTTATCAATCCTTGCGATTACAACCAAACCAAACAAGCTACAAAAGCCATTGCTAATCATGAAGGTCCTGTTTATTTAAGATTTGGAAGACCTGCTGTTCCTGTTTTTATGAATGAAGAATTCATAATAGGAAAAGCCATTATGCTAAATGAAGGAACAGATGTAAGCATTTTTGCTACTGGTCATTTAGTTTGGGAAGCCATACAAGCTTGCGAAATATTAGAACAAAAAGGCATTAGTGCCGAAATCATTAATATCCATACCATAAAACCTTTAGATGAAAAGGCTATTTTAGCTTCAGCAAACAAAACTAAATGTATTGTTACAGCAGAAGAACATATGATTAATGGTGGATTAGGAGATAGCATTGCTCAAGTAATAAGTAGAAACAACCCTATGCCTATTGAATATGTTGGCGTAAACGATACTTTTGGAGAAAGTGGCACTCCTGCTCAATTAATGGAAAAATATGGCTTAAATGCTGACGCTATAGTTAAAGCAGCCGAAAAAGCGATTTCAAGAAAATCATAATCTTTAATTCTACTACACCTTGACCAACGAAATTAATAAATGTATTGAGGTATTAAACGCTGGTGGAATTATCCTTTATCCTACAGATACTGTTTGGGGATTAGGTTGTGATGCCACTAATGAGGCTGCTGTAAAAAAAATTTACGAGCTAAAAAAAAGAAGTGAATCTAAAAGCTTAATAATTTTAGTGAATAATGATGCCATGCTGCAAAAACATGTAGCAGAAGTTTCAGATTTAGCATGGGATTTAATTGACTTAGCTACTTCGCCTACAACTATTATTTTTCCTAATGCCAAAAACCTGGCAAAAAATGTAATAGCAACAGATGGCAGTATTGCCATAAGAATGATAAAAGAAGGTTTTTGCCATCAATTAATGCAAAAATTCAGGAAACCATTAGTTTCTACTTCTGCCAACATAAGTACTATGCCAACTCCACTAACATTTAATGCTATTTCTAAAGCAATCATCTCTAATGTTGATTATGTTGTTGATGCCTCTCTAGATAACGGAACACATCAACCTTCTGCACTTATAAAGTTAGGTATTAATGGAGAAGTAGAGGTGTTGAGGAAGTAGTAAATAAAAAAGTTAATTAATTATAGTTTTTATATTATTTTTTGTAAGTTTGTGATGTTAATTAATTAAACCATTAATAAAATAAAATTAAAAATTATGAAAAAAATTTACTTACTAGCTGCGGCATCAATGATTGCAACTGCTTCTTTTGCTCAGCTTGCAGGGCAAGAAAAAACAAATCACATTCCAGTTTTTAACAAAAAAGCTAACCCTATCTCTAAAACTCCTACTCAGTTTTATATTGATTATGATGCTGCAGAGGAAAATTTAGCCAATCAATATCAAAGATATGGTTGGGATTTAAATTCAAACCCAAATGATAGTGCTACATTGAATAATTTTATTGTTGGATTTGACAGCATTTATGATTACGTAAACTTTCAAACTTACATTCCAGGAACTGATTATTTAAACTACACATTAGACAGTATATTCGTTGCTATAGGTCATTTTAATACAACAGGACAAAATAATGAACTTACTATTAAAGTTATTTCATTAAACCCTTCTACAGGCTACCCAAATCCTACTAGTGTTCTTTGGGATACAGTTATTACTACTAACACAAGTATTACTGGTGGTGCTAGCTGGTTAAATTTTGCAGTTTTAGGTTTTGAACCAAATTTAGCATTAACATCAGCTCAAAAAGTAGGTGTTATGGTAGAATATACTGCACCTATTCAAGATACACTTGGTGTACTTGCTGGTTTTAGAGACCAAGGTCAATGTAACACTTCTTCTACTTCTGCTGCTGTATCATACTTTGACCCAAACACTTATGCTACATGGTCTGAATATTACAGTTACGGAACATTACCAACTGCTACTGGTGCTAACATTTACTATGACTGTAATACAAATGGATCTTATGATGCAAACTCAAATGAGGAAAGTTTATTACAAAACGGTGGTATATGGTCATTAGTAACTGTTGACGTAATTCAATCAGTAAATGAACTAAACAACAGTACTTCTTTCACTGTTTATCCTAACCCTAGTAATGGAGTGTTTAACATTAACTTAAATACTGACAAAGCTGAGCAGTTAACTTTAACTGTTAACAACATTGTTGGTCAAACAGTAATGACTAAACAAGTTAGAGTTTCAGGAAAAACTAATGAAACTATTTCTTTAGAAGGTTATGATAAAGGAATTTATTTCTTAACTATCGATAACAATAGAGAAAAACAAACTGTTAAATTAATTGTTGAGTAATTAAATTTACAATAAACATCACAAAAAAACCGCTATGAAATTCATAGCGGTTTTTTTATACCTTTATTTTAAAAATGATTAAGCATTTCTAAATTGCTTCATAATTTTAGAAGCAAATACAAATTCGGATAATTCTTTATTATCAGATTTAACAATCTCGTGGTTATCTCCTTGCCACCAATTTTTACCTTGATATAGAAACATAATATTTTCTCCTGTTTCCATAACAGAATTCATATCATGCGTAATTACTATGGTAGTCATGTTATATTCTTTAGTAATCTCTTGAATTAATTGATCGATAACAATTCCTGTAAAAGGATCTAACCCGGAATTAGGCTCATCGCAAAAAAGATATTTAGGATTTAAAGCAATTGCTCTGGCTATCCCTACACGCTTTTTCATTCCGCCACTCAGCTCAGCAGGATATAGTTTATTGGCATTTTCTAAGTTAACTCTATCCAAACAAAAATTTACTCTCTCTAGCATCTCTTTTTTGGTCTGCTTGGTGTACATTTCTAAAGGGAACAACACATTTTCTTCAACAGTAAGGGAATCAAACAATGCAGATGCCTGAAAAAGCATACCTATATCTTTACGAATTTCTTTTTTCTGCTTAAAATTCATGGTGGTAAACTCTTTTCCATCAAATTTAATAGAGCCTCTTTCTATAGGATGTAGTCCAACCATACATTTGGTTAAAACAGATTTTCCAGAACCACTCCCTCCTATTATTAAATTAATCTTTCCGGGTTCAAAATCCACAGAAATATCTTGCAACACATGGTGCTCACCAAACGACTTATATAAATTCTTTACTTCTATCATACCAATAACATTTGTGTAAGCAAGTAATTAATTATAAGGATAATTATACTACTATAAACTACCGATTTAGTACTGGCTTTCCCTATTTCTAATGCTCCACCTTTTACATAATACCCAAAATAAGACGGTATGCTTGTAATAATAAATGCAAAAAATACAGATTTGATTAAAGCATAGGTAATGGAGAACATTTTAAAATCAAATCTAATTCCTAAAATATAATCATTTAATGTCATTCCATCAAAATACATAGAAACCAATAAACCACCAATTATTCCTAACGCCATACTATATATAACAATAATTGGTATGAAAATTAATGAAGCAACAATTTTAGGAAATATAAGGTACGAAGCAGAATTTACTCCCATAATTTCCAATGCATCTATTTGGTCAGAAATTCTCATAGTTCCAATTTCTGAAGCTACATTAGAACCAATTTTACCAGCTAAAATTAAGGACATAACCGTTGGTGCTAATTCTAATATAAATGATTCTCTGGTGGCAAAACCTACCAAATAACCTGGAAGTAAGGGATTGTTCATATTCGTAGCTGTTTGTATCGTAACAACCGCTCCCATAAAAACAGAAATGATAGCAATTAAACCTAAAGAACCAATACCTAAACTCACCATTTCGTGTATGGTTTGCTTGAAAATTAATTTATAATTATCGGGCTTTTTAAATACCCTAGATAATAAAATAAAATAAGCTCCTATATGTTCAAAAAGTGTTATCATTATAGATTATAAGCCACAAATGTAAAAAAAATAAAAGGAAAAGGTGGGAAATTGAAAATGAAAGTGAGAGAGGAAAGAGAAAGGGAGAGGACGCATCTTATAATAAGCTCTACTCTTTTAATAAAAAACATATATTCTAAAAAAATAATTAATTTAGCGTTATGAAAAGAAAAATAAAATACCTCATTATCACTTTTGGAGTTTTATTATCACTCTCTTCTTGTTTCTTAGGAAAAAAAGACAAATGCAATACTTGTCCTAAATGGAGCTTATCCAATTTTTTCTAAAAACTTGCCTCAACTTCTGATAAAAATTATTGAAAATATCAGCTTTTTAAGTTACTTTTGAACCCTCTATTTAGACTAAATCTAAATAACTATTGCTGATGACATTAAATGAACTTAAAGAAAACGAATCTGCTCAGATTGTTCAAATACTTGATGAACAGCTTGAAGAATCGTTACTCAACATGGGGTTTATTGTTGGTGAAGATGTAAAACTTGACCGTATTGCTCCCCTAAAAGATCCTATTTTAATTACTTCCGGACTCAATTATATTAGCATTAGAAGAGATGATGCAAAAAAAATATTAATCGAAAAAACTAATAAAAACTGAGTTCATCAACATCAAATAAAGCTCTCATTAAAACTATTTACCTTGTTGGAAATCCCAATACTGGTAAGAGTTCTTTGTTTAATGCCCTTACAGGATTAAGTCAAAAAACAGGAAATTTCCCTGGAGTTACAGTAGATAAAAAATCGGGCTATACCAATATTAATAACCAACAAATTGAAGTAGTTGATTTACCTGGAACTTACAGCTTAAATCCAGAAGCTGAGGATGAAAGAGTTGCCGCCAACACTATTAAAAACATTAATGATGATGAACTAATTATAGTTGTAGCAGATGTTACTAACTTAAAAAGAAACTTATTCCTTTGTACCCAAATTATTGATTTAGGAAAACCCGTTGTGTTAGTGTTGAACATGATGGATCTACTTCAAAAAAGTAATCAATGTATCGATTTAGATAAGATATCCGCTTTATTACAAATTCCAGTAGTTCCCGTAAATGCTCGCATTAAAAAAGGAATAAATGAGCTAAAAGACATTGTTGCTAACTACCAATTTAAGCAAGCAAATTTTTCAACAAATAAACTAACTCCATCAGAAAGATATGAAAAAATTACAACCATACTTGCTAGTTGTTTGCAAGGTGGAGAAGCCAACAGATGGATAAATAGAACCAAAAAAATTGATAATATTTTAACTCATAAAATATACGGTTACCTCATCTTTTTAAGTATCCTCTTTGTTATTTTTCAAGCTATTTTCTCTTGGTCGGCATACCCTATGGAACTTATTGAAGAAGGTTTTGCCCTGCTTGGTGGTTTGGTAGAAACTTGGATGCCTGCAGGTGTTTTAAGCGACTTAATTGTTAACGGAATTATAGCAGGACTTAGTGGTATAGTAGTTTTTGTACCGCAAATCGCCTTATTATTTGCTTTCATTACCATTCTAGAAGATACAGGCTACATGTCTAGAGTTAGTTTTTTAATGGATAGACTATTGCGTCCTTTTGGGCTAAACGGAAAATCTATTATTCCACTTATAAGCTCCATTGCTTGTGCTGTTCCAGCAATTATGAGTACACGTTCTATCAATAATTTAAAAGAACGATTAATTACCATAATGGTATCTCCACTTATAAGCTGTTCAGCTAGAATTCCTGTTTATACCTTATTAATAGCATTGGTTATTCCAGCAGAAGAGCAAGTAGGTATTTTTAACTTACAAGGAATTGTAATGATGGGGCTTTACCTTATTGGATTTATTGCAGCCCTCTTAGCTGCGTTGGTTTTTAAATGGATTTTAAAAACTACGGGTAAAACAAATTTTATAATGGAAATGCCAATTTATCGTTTACCCAGATGGTCAAATGTAGGTTTTTCGGTTTATAATAAGGTAAAAGTATTTCTTTTTGAAGCAGGAAAAATCATTATAGCCATCTCTATCGTATTATGGGCACTTTCATCTTACGGACCAGGAGATACTTTTGAAAAAATTGAAGAAAAATATGCATTACCTGCTTACGAAAATATAGATGAGGGCGAATTAAATACATTAATTGCTTCGGAAAAACTAGAGGCTTCTTATGCTGCTTATTTAGGAAAAACTATTGAACCATTAATTAAACCAATAGGTTTCGATTGGAAAATAGGCATCTCTTTAGTTACCTCTTTTGCTGCTAGAGAAGTTTTTGTAGGTACTATGGCAACCTTATACAGTGTTGGTGATGAAGATAACACCACTTCCATCAGAGAAAAAATGCTGCAAGCTAAAAATCCTGAAACAGGCGACAGACTTTACAACAAAGCTACCACCTTTTCTTTATTAATATTTTATGCTTTTGCTATGCAATGTATGGCTACATTAGCAGTTGTTTATAGGGAAACTAAATCTTATAAATGGCCTATTATTCAAGTTGTTTATATGGGAGCTCTTGCTTATATTTCTAGTTGGATAGTTTATACTATTTTTTCTTAACCAATAATGACAGATAAAGACTGTTTAGTATTATCGAGATATGTGCCCGAGGCAAGTATGCCCATTTTAAAACATTGGTTTACTCAAACTCCTTTTATATTAAATATTACTAAAAAAAGAACCACCAAGTTAGGCGACTTTAGAGGCGAAGTTGGCAAACAACTTTGTAAAATATCAGTAAATCAAAACCTAAACCCCTACTCTTTTTTAATTACGCTTACGCATGAATTTGCTCATTTGTTAGTTTGGAACAAATACAAAAACAAAGTAAATCCGCATGGTAAAGAATGGAAAAATACCTTTACCGAATTACTTATTGTTTTGCTCGAAAACAACATTTTTCCAGACGATTTAACGCCAATGGTTGCAAAACATGCTAAGCAACCTAAAGCTTCTTCGCAAGCAGATGCTCAACTAACCAAAGCATTAAACAACTACAATCCGACAAACGATTTAGTACACTTAATGGAGTTGGAACAAGGAACTATTTTCTCCTTAAACAACAACAGAACGTTTAAAAAAGGAGAAAAAAGAAGAACACGTTATTTGTGTGAAGAAGTAACCACAAAAAAGAAATACCTTATACATGGAGTTGCCGAAGTAAATATTATGAACTAAGCTTTTCCACACACCTAACACCTAATACCTAACGCCTAAAAACTAACTCCTCTCCCATCGTAATTTTTTACCAAAACCTAAGGTATTATCCGTCATTTTAATAAATGATAGTTTTATTGCCCAGATTTTAGATGGTTTTGCTCTTGCAAATGGATATTTAGCGTAATACACTTCATAAAAAACAGCTTGTTCAAGCTCATCAGGAACAACAAATTCTCCCACAAACTGTACTCCTTGAATTTTAGCAATAGACTTATTATCGGTAGTAACTGTTCCAGCTATTTTGTTATTCTCCAAGGCTTCGGTAATATGTCTGGTACTTTCGTCAGATAAAAAAATAAACTGAAAGTTAAGTTCATCAAAAACATAATAACAATTGGCACAATAAGGCTGACTATTAATAGCCGTAGCGATAGTCAGCACATTATTTTTCTTTAAGTAAGCAACAATTTTTTTATCCATTTTATTTAGTAAAATTTATAGTTCAAAAGTAAGTATTTGATGTCTAGTTAAAAATAGGTATATTTACCACTCCAATCATTTCAATTAAAGCTTATGCAAAAACAGCAATGTTTAGAATGTAACGAAGCATTTTCTGGAAGAGCAGACAAAAAGTTTTGCTCGGACTATTGCCGTAATGCTTACAATAACAAAATTAATAAAGACAGTACCAAGCTTATTAGAAACACTAATAATAGACTAAGAAAAAATTGGAGAATTCTTGAAAAATTAAATCCAACCGATAAATGTAAAGTGAGCAAACAAAAATTGTTGGATGAAGATTTTGATTTTAATCATTTTACATCCATTTACACTACCAAAACAGGAAACATTTATTATTTCTGTTACGACCAAGGCTATTTACCCTTAGAAAATGACTTTTTTGCATTGGTAAAACGAAAATTTTCTTAAAATAATTTTTAATCTCCATTTAATACATTATCTTAGCAATCAATATGGTAGCCAAACATACTCACACTCAATTAACCCATGCAGAAATCATTCATCTGCAAGATAAACTTTATCTGCTAAAATTTGATGATGATTATGAAATTGAATTGGAAGATGCCATTGAAATTGACCAAGCCTTTATAAAAATAACCAATAACCAACCATTTTGCGTTGTTCTAGATGTCAGAAATAAATACTCAAGTGTATCAAACGAGGCAAGAAACTTTTTTGCCAACGATCCTGAAATTTTAGCCATCAGAAAAAAAATTGCTATTGTAATTAACAACATGCCTACCAGAATAATAGCTAACTTTTTTGTAAGATTTAATCAGCCACAAACTCCAACCAAAGTTTTTAATGATTATGATAAAGCTATAGATTGGTTGAGTGAAAGTTAATTGCTACGATTTCCATTTTGTCTCTATTTTCTTTTAATTTTAGTGCTAATTTATAACTTTTATCATGTTTTTTCTGTGATAATTTTAATAATATTGTTACTGATTTAACATTTTGATAAAAACATGGAAAAATACGCTCATCTAATTCAACAACTAGAAGACAAATACAAAAATTTAGGGCAAGATACAGAAGCCTATCTAAAAGGATTATTACACGCAAAACCAATTGATTACTGGGATTATATTGAAGTAGAATCATTATTAAGTTTACAAAAACCAAGAACCAACTTTCCTGACGAAATGGTGTTTATCATGTATCATCAGGTTACTGAGTTATTGCTAAACATGATGCTACACGAAATGTATCAGGTATGTGAAAAAGAAAACATTACTGCTGATTATTTTATTGAAAAAGTAGGAAGAATGAACCGATACATTCAGATGCTTGCCAATTCTTTTGATGTAATGCGTTTGGGAATGGATCCAGAACAATACAATCAGTTTAGATTTACACTAACTCCAGCAAGTGGTTTTCAGTGTGCTTCTTTTCGTCAGGCAGAAATTTGTGCAACAGATATTAAAAACTTAGTTGATCCCCGACTAAAAAACAACCTTACCAATATTCATGATTTTCCATATCTTTTTGAAAATATTTATTGGCAAGCAGCTGGTAAAGACCATAAAACAGGCAAGAAATCATTAACCCTACAGCATTTTGAAGACAAATATTTAGCCCAATTTATAACAATGGCAGAATATTATAAAGACAAAAATATTTGGCAAAAATACATTTCTATGCCAGCTTCAGAAAAGAACAACCCTGAACTAAATCAAGCATTAAAAGACTTAGATATAGAATTTAATATTAAATGGCCTATTGTTCATCTAAATGCAGCAAAAGCATATTTACTTTCTAAAGATACCGTTACAGAAGCAACAGGAGGAAGTGATTGGCAAAAATATTTACACCCTAAATATCAGCGAAGAGTATTTTTCCCTGACTTATGGACAGCAGAAGAACTTAAAAATTGGGCTGAAGAATACTAATTAACGAACTAATCAATTAGTGATTACAAAGGAATAAACAACTATGGAAAAATACGATTTGTGTGTAATAGGTGGTGGACCAGCTGGATATGCAGCCGCTATGAGAGCTATAGATTTCGGAAAAAAAGTTATCTTAATTGAAAAAGACAAATTAGGTGGAGCAGGAATTTACAATGGAGCTTTATCATCTAAAACCATGTGGGAACTCTCTTCTCGTTTTAAAAAGGTTTATGATGAGTTAGGTAAAGAAAGAGCCGACAGAAATTTGGACATTACTTTTGATGAAGTTAAGAAAACCATTGAAGAAGCTATTTTTGAAAGAAAATTTCAATTATCGTGTCACCTAAGAATTATACATGCCGAAACAGGATTAATTACCTATGAAAAAGGTTGGGGAAGTTTTGTAACCAATAAAGAAATAAAAATAACCAAAGAAGACGGCTCCGAAAAAATAATTTATGCCGAAAATACAGTAATTTCTACAGGTAGCCGACCAAGAGGTATTCCTAACATAGATGTGGATGAAAAAACCATTTTAACCAGTGATGGCATTATGCACTTAGATGACTTCCCAAAAAGTTTGGTAGTTATTGGTGCTGGTGTAATTGGTTGTGAGTTTGCCACTATGTTTGCCAATTTCGGTAAAACAAAAGTATATCTTATTGATAGAGCTGAAAGAATTCTTCCTTTTGAAGACGAAGATATTTCCGACTTGATTTCCAGCAACATGGAAAAGAAAAATGTTACTATACACCAAACTTCCAACTTAAAAAGATTAGAAATAATTAATGGAGAAGTGGAATACGAAATTGAACATGCTGATGGTGCTTGTGAGGTTATTCATGTTGAAAAAGCCCTTATTTCTATTGGTAGAATTCCTAATATTGAAAAATTAAACATTGAGAATGCTGGGGTAAAAATGAGCAGCAGAGGCGTTCATATTGGTGATAATGACACACAAACAAATATCCCAAATATTTATGCTGTAGGCGATGTTTCGGGAAGATTGCCACTTTATAATGTTGGAGAAAGAGAAGCCCGACACGCTGTTGCCCGTATGTTTTCTAATAAAGCATTGAACCCAATTAATTATGAAAACGTTTCTACTATTATGTTTTTAGACCCAGTTGTTGCTTCTGTTGGTGCTAACGAACAAATGCTTAGAGAAAAAAATATTCCCTACAAAGTAGCTAAAGTAGATTATTCTACCATTGCCCGAGCAATTTCTATGGGAAAACCTCAAGGTTTTTTCAAATTAATTGTTTCTGATGATGCCGACATGAAGGTTTTAGGAATGAGAGCTGTTGGTTATCACGCTTCTTCTGCTATCCAAACCATTGCTCTGTTAATGTATATGGACAAAGGAATTGAAGAACTGGCTCACATGATTCATCCTCATCCTTCTATTGTAGAGGGCGTTCAGGAAGCTGCAAGAATGCTGCTCGGAAAATCCATTTACAAATCTGCTGTATTTAGAGATAAATTAAAATGTTATAGTTGTAGAGATGGAGTTTGTACTCCACTTAACTTTATCGATAAAGACAATATTATTAAATTCGAAAAAATATCTCAAGAGTTTCACGAAAATCAAGAGGATTAGGGAAGTCGGAAGATAAAAGAAAAAAGTTTGAGGTTTGAGGTTTGAGGTTTGAGGTTTGAGGTTTGAGGTTTGAGGTTTGA